>NZ_CP028906.1:248114-402195 GCF_001639105.2 Azospirillum humicireducens | reverse complement strand
TATGAGACCGCCGGGCCGTTCGGATGGCGGGAGCGCAATCCGGCCCGCGGCTGAAACCATCCTTTCCCGATATGGTCCGCCCCCGCAAAGAGCCGGATCATATCGGGAAAAGACACAAAATCGACAGAGCAAAATCCGGATTGGCAACATTACCGGCATGAATGGGCGCCATCTTGTCAAAGAGACGATGGCGCCTTTACTTCAACCATGCCAATACAGGACTTTGGGATTGCCATTACGATTGGCAACCACCCGAAAGTCAGAGAAGAAGGCCATGGCGCAGACCGTGGCATTCTGTTACAATACCATTTAAATATTGCAATTCGTTGACACTTCGACAGTGAACGCCGGCATGGCCGGCGGCGCGCCGTCGTGCCCTGGCTGCGCATCGTTGCGCCGTCGGCCGGGCGGCGGCCGGAGTCAAACGAAGGCGGCATGGGAAGGGGCAAGAGCATGGCAGTGGACAAGGCGGCCGCATCCCGGCCGCGTCGGTTCTGGAGCGTCGGCCGCAAGGTGACGGCGGCCTTCGTCGCCGCCATCGTCGGCGGTTTCATCGTCATCATGGGGCTGCAGGCCAAGATGCAGTATGACGACGCGGTGCGGCTGGCGACGCACGACGCCCGCGTCAAGACGGACATGCTGGCCAATGCCACCAAGACCAGCTTCGTCGCCGGCGACGGCGCCTCCATCGAGACGGAGTTCATGCCTCTGGCCGCAAGCAGCGAGGTGCAACTGGCCTCGCTGCGCGCCGCGACCGCATCGGGAACGCTGGCCGACTTCTCCAACCAGCGCTTCGCCAGATACGACCTGAAGGCCGATCAGGATCTGGTCGAAGCGGTGCTGGCCGGCAAGGGGGCGCAGACCCGCTCCGCCAACGGCCACATCGTGGTGACGGTGCCGGTGGTGACCGGAAAGAGCAACCGGCTGGTCGGCGCCCTGCAGATCGCCTGGAGCCTGGATCAGCAGATCGACGCCATCGCCACCCAGATGCGCAACCAGATCGCCATCTGCCTGATCGCTCTGGTGGTGCAGATCGCCCTGCTGAACGTCCTGCTCGGCCGCATCGTCATCCGCCCGCTGCGCGCCATGTCGGCGGCGATGGCAAGGCTCGCCGGCGGCGACACGTCCGTCGAGGTGCCCGGCACCGGCCGCTCCGACGAGATCGGCGCCATGGCCGGCTCGGTCACCGTCTTCCGCGACAATGCCCGCGCCATAGACCGCATGCACGCGGCCCAGGCCGAAGCCGACGCCAAGGCGGAGGAGGCCAAGCGCGCCGCCCTGCTCGACCTTGCCGACCGCTTCCAGGGCACGGTGAAGCGTCTGGTCGAGGGCATCGCCGAGTCGGCCGCCGGCATGGCCGACAGCGCCGACCGCATGGCGATGGTGGTGGGCGAGGCGTCGAGCCAGACCCGCAACGTCGCCCGCGAGTCGGACGACATCCAGTCCAACGTCCGCTCCGCTGCGGCGGCGGCGACCGAACTCGCCAGCTCCATCGGCGGCATTTCCGATCAGGTCGGCCATTCCGCCCGCATCGCCGGGGAGGCGGTGTCCCACACCGACCGCACCAACGCCACCGTCCAGGGGTTGATCGCCAATGCCGAGNCGAGGTGAAGGGGCTGGCCGACCAGACCGCCAAGGCCACCGACGAGATCGCAGCCCAGGTGAACGCCATGCAGTCGGTGACGCGCGAGGCCGCCGACGCCATCGGCGCCATCGGCAACACCATCACCGAGATCGACGGCATCTCCGGCACCATCACCCAGTCGGTCCAGGAGCAGAACGCCGCCACCAAGGAGATCGCGCGGGCGGTGGAGATGGCGGCGCTGGGCACCCAGGACGTGTCTGCGACCATCGCCGCCCTGGCCCACACGGCGGAAAGCGCCGGCAGCACCGCACTTGGCGTGCAGGACGCCGCCCGCGGCCTGTCCGGCCAGACCCGCGCGCTGGCCGCCGAAGTCGACCGCTTCCTGGCGGAAGTCCGCCAGCAGGCGACGGGGGATGTGAAGGCGGCGTGAAAAACACCCTCTCCCGCCCCGGGAGAAGGAGGGAAGACCCGGCGTTGCCGGTCGGGAAAGGACAGGATCGCTCCGAGCAATCCGCAACCACACCGATCCTCGGAGCACCCCTCACCCTCCCGCCGCACCGCGGCGGGTCCCTCCCTCTCCCGGAGCGGGAGAGGGCTTTCTCAAGACCTTACGAGAAGGCCTGCAGGCCCGTCTGCGCCCGGCCCAGGATCAGGGCGTGGACGTCGTGGGTGCCTTCGTAGGTGTTCACCGTCTCCAGGTTCACCATGTGGCGGATGACCTGGAATTCCTCGGAGATGCCGTTGCCGCCATGCATGTCGCGGGCGACGCGGGCGATGTCCAGCGCCTTGCCACAGTTGTTGCGCTTGATCAGCGAGATCGCCTCCGGCGACCAACTGCCGTCGTCCATCATGCGGCCGACCCGCAGGGCAGCCTGCAGCCCCAGCGTGATCTCCGTCATCATGTCGGCCAGCTTCTTCTGGACCAGCTGGGTCTGGGCCAGCGGACGGCCGAACTGCTTGCGGTCCAGCGTGTACTGGCGGGCGGCGTGCCAGCAGAACTCCGCCGCACCCATCACGCCCCAGGCGATGCCGTAGCGCGCCTTGTTCAGGCAGCCGAACGGACCGCCGAGGCCCGAGACGTTGGGCAGCAGGTTCTCGTCGGGGACGAAGGCCTCGTCCAGAACGATCTCGCCGGTGACAGAGGCGCGCAGCGACAGCTTGCCCTCGATCTTCGGAGTCGAGAAGCCCTTGGTCCCGCGCTCCACCACGAAGCCCTTGATCTTGTTGTCATGGGCGTCCGACTTCGCCCAGACCACGGCAAGGTCGGCGATGGGGGAGTTGGTGATCCACATCTTGGCGCCGGACAGCAGATAGCCGCCGTCGACCTTGGTGGCGCGGGTCTTCATGCCGCCGGGGTCGGAGCCATGGTCCGGCTCGGTCAGGCCGAAGCAGCCGACCAGCTCGCCGGTGGCCAGCCGCGGCAGCCACTTCTTCTTCTGCTCCTCGCTGCCATAGGCATAGATCGGGTGCATGACCAGCGAGGACTGCACCGACATGGCGGAGCGATAGCCGCTGTCCACCCGCTCCACCTCGCGGGCGACCAGACCATAGGCGACGTGGCTGACGCCCGGCCCGCCATATTCCTCCGGGATGGTCGGGCCCAGCAGGCCCAGCTCGCCCATCTCGCTCATGATCTCGCGGTCGAAGCGCTCCTCACGGAAGGAGGAGATGACACGGGGCTGCAGCCGGTCCTGGCAGTAGGCGCGGGCGCTGTCGCGCACCAGCTTCTCATCCTCGGTCAGCTGGCTCTCAAGGAGGAAGGCGTCGTCCCACTGGATGCTCTGCACGGTGCGTCTCCTGGTCGTGTCGTAGGGCGGTTGTCCCGCCGGTTGCCGATGGGCGGTCATCGATTGAACCGCACTGTGCCGCGCCGTCGCCATACCTGCAAAAACATATTTTCTATCTTAGCCATAACGTTTTTATATGTCTTAAGAAAAACAGTCGGCGCCCCCACCGGTTCCACAAAAGTTTTAACGTGATGCTTACGATTACCTATGCAATTTTGCCGATGGCACCCTGACCGCCGTTCATCCATCGGACATCCCGCCCGTGTTTGCTGCACTGCAACCAATAACCGCCCTCGCCGGTTTCCCTCTTTTGCTGGGCCTTGCTTTGCTTACGCTTCTGCACGAAGACGTTGCAATTGCGGTGGGGGCCAGCCTGGTCAGCGTCGGCACCGTCAGCATCGGCGTGACCGCCATCACGCTGCTGTGCGGGATTGTTGTCGGCGATCTGTTCATTTACGTCCTCGGACTGTTGTCCCTGCGGGTCAGTTGGATCCGGCGCCGGACCGATGGCCCAATGCTTGAGCGGTGCCGCATGGCATTGCAGAAGAACCTGCTGCCGACCCTGGTGACTTGCCGGATCGTCCCCGGCGTCCTGTTCCCCACCTACTTCGCCTGCGGCGTGATGCGGGTGCCGTTCCTGCGCTTCATCGTCATCACGCTGGTGACGGCAGGGGTCCATGTCGGGCTTCTGCTGACGCTGATGACCTCGTCGCTGGAGGCGGCGGCGGTGCAGGTGCAGGTGATCGGCATCGGCTGCGCCGCCCTGCTGGTGCTTCTGCGCACGCGGCGCGCCCAGTCCATCGCCCGCGCGCTGTTCGGCCGCCTCCGGGCCAGGGTCGAACCGCTGCTTCCCCGCGGCCTGCGCGACGCCCTGCACCGCAATCCGACCCCGCGCGCCATCACCCTGCCCGGCCTGCCGGTGGTCCCGGCCGGCGCCCCCACCATCGGCTGGGCGGAGCGCATTCCGCCGCTGCTGTTCTACATCCCGCTGGTGGTCCAGTGGTTCGCGCTGGGCATCCGCCACCGCAGTCTGAGCCTGCCGACCGCCGCCAACCCGTCGATCGAGGCCGGCGGGCTGCTGGGCGAGTCGAAGATCGCCTGCATGGATCTGATCGGTCCGGGGGCGCGGCAATGGGCCGCAAGGTCCGTGGCGCTGGTCAACCGGCCGTCGCTGACCCCGGCGGCGCTCGACCGGCTGGCGTCCGGCGCCGGCCTGTCCTTCCCGCTGGTCGCCAAGCCGGACATCGGCTGGCGCGGCATCGGCGTGCGGCTGGTGCGCGATTCCGCCGACCTGTGCGCCTATCTCGCCGGCTTCCCGGCCGAGGCGCGGCTGATCCTGCAGGAACATGTGCCCTATGCCGGCGAGGCCGGGATCTTCTATGTCCGCAAGCCGGGCGAGCGGCACGGCCGCATCTTCTCCATGACCTTCCGCTATTACCCCCATGTGGTGGGCGATGGCCGGTCCACCCTGCGCGAGTTGATCGCCGCCGACCCGCGCGCCTCCTGGAAGGCAGACCTCCACCACGAGGCGCTGGCCGACCGGCTGGACGAGGTGCCGGCGGAAGGCCGGACGGTGCGGCTGTCGCTGGTCGGCAGCAGCCGGGTCGGCGGGCTCTACAAGGATGCCTGCGGCCATGTCACCGCGACGCTGACCGCGCGCTTCGACGAGATCGCCGACCAGATGCCGGGCTTCCATTTCGGCCGCTTCGACGTGCGCTTCGCCTCGGTGGAACGGTTGGCGGTGGGCGAGGATTTCCGCATCATCGAGGTGAACGGGGCGGGCGCCGAGGCCATCCACATGTGGGATCCGGAATTCCGGCTGGGCGATGCCTACGCCACCCTGTTCCACCAGCAGGCCCTGATGTTCGAGGTCGCCGACGCCTGCCGGGCGCAGGGCGCCAAACCGCTGACGGCCTGGGAGCTGATCAGCTACCAGCGCCGCCAGCAGACCTTGCTTCCGCTCTATCCCGCCTCCAACTGATCTGTCCACCGGTCAAGATCAAGCGGAGGCGCGATGCGCCGCAGCCTCACCCATCTCCGCAACCGCCCGTCGCTCTCCAGCGCATTGGTTGTGGCCCTCGTCTCGGGGGCCGCAGCCGCCCTGTGGTTCCGCCCGTCCACCGCCCTGCTGACCGGCTGGGATTTGGGCGTGACCGTCTACATCCTGATGGCAAGCGTCGTGATGAGCCGGGCGACCGTGACGTCGATGCGGCGCCGGGCCCGGCTGCTCGATCCCGGCAAATGGGGCGTGCTGACCGGGGCGGTGCTGGCCTCCCTCGTCGCGCTGGCCGCCATCGCGGTGGAACTGGTGTCGGCCAAGGGCTCTCCCCATGAAGGGCTGTCGGCGGGCCTCGCGGCGGCGACGGTGCTGCTGTCCTGGGGCTTCCTGCACGTCTTCTTCGCCCAGCACTACGCCCACGACTATTGGCTGAACGGCGGGCCGCAAGGAGAAAGCCCGGGGGAGCGGCCGCTGGATTTCCCCGGCAACGGCTCCCCCGACTATCTGGAGTTCCTCTATTTCAGCTTCACCATCGGCATGACGGCGCAGGTGTCCGACGTCACCACCCGCAGCGCCGGCATGCGCCGGCTGGTGCTGATGCACGGCGCGCTGTCCTTCCTGTTCAACACGGCCGTGCTGGCGCTGGGCATCAATCTGGCCGCCGGGCTGGTCGGCTGACGGGGCCAGGTCCGGCCCCGCCGCCAAGCTCCCGTCACAGCCCCGCCAGCACCTCGTCCAGCGTGGCGAGGAACAGCGCGGCATCGGCGGCGGAGAACACCAGCGGCGGGCGGATCTTCAGGATGTGCCCCTCCTGCCCGGTGGCGCTGATCAGCACCCGGCGCCGGCGCATCCCGTTGACCACGCGGGCGGTCTCCTCCGGCGCCGGCGTCTTCAGCTTGCGGTCGCGCACCATCTCGACGCCGATGAACAGGCCGCTGCCGCGCACGTCGCCGATCAGGTCATGCTTGCCGGCCAGCGCGCGGATGCCGTCGATCAGCTGGGAGCCGACGGCCAGGGCATTCTCCTGCAACCGCTCCGCCTTGATGACGCGCAGCACGGCATGCGCCACGGCGCAGGACACCGGGTTGCCGCCGAAGGTGTTGAAATAGCGCTGGCTCCGGCCGAACGCCTCGATCACCTCCGGCCGGAAGATGGCTCCCGCCACCGGGTGGCCGTTGCCCATCGGCTTGCCGACCGTCACGATGTCGGGCACCAGCCCATGGCGGGCGAAGCCCCACATGTGGGTGCCAAGCCGGCCGAAGCCGGGCTGCACCTCGTCGGCGATGAAGATGCCGCCGGCCTTGCGCATCGCCTCCACCGCCGGGGCGAGGAAGCCGGCCGGATCGGTGAAGACGCCGCTGCTGGAGAAGATGGTGTCGACCAGCAGCGCCGCCGGGGCGATGCCCTTCCCGCGCAGGTCGGCGATGGCCGCCTCCACCGAGCGGGCGAAGGCGGCGCCGACCTCCGCGGCCGGGATGCGGTAGCTGTCCGGCGCCGGCACCACGCGGACATGGTCGCCCAGCTTCACCGCGGCGCCCAGCGAGGGCGACATCTCCGCCAGCGCCGAGGTGACGCCGTGATAGGCATTGTGGGCGATGACGACGCCGGAGCCGCCGGTGTGGACGCGGGCGACGCGCAGCGCCAGGTCGTTGGCCTCGCTGCCCGTGCAGGTCAGCATCAGGTGCGACAGCTCGGCCGGGAACTCCGCCAGGAAGGCTTCGGCGAAATCGAGGATGCCGTCGGTCAGATAGCGCGTGTGGGTGTTCAGCACGGCCGCCTGCTTCGCCATCGCCTCCACCACCTCCGGCCGGGAATGGCCGACCGAGGCGACGTTGTTGTAGGCGTCGAGATAGCGGTTGCCGTCGGCGTCGAAGAGGTATGAGCCCTCCCCCCGCACCACATGGATCGGGTCGGCGTAGAACAGCCGGTAGGCCGGACCGAGCAGCCTCTCGCGGCGGCCGATCAGGGCGCGCTCGCGCTCCGGCAGGGTTCCGGCGGAGTCGGGCGCGTAGGCATTGATCATGGTCATGACGGGTCACACTCTCTGGCAGGCGAGAAGGAGCAGGCGGTGCGCGATGGCGCCCTCGTCGCCGGTCAGCTTTTCCAGCCCGGCGAAGGCGCGTTCGGAATTCCGCAGGATGTAGGCGGCGTTGTCCGGATATTCGGCCGCCCGCCAGCCGGTGATGGCGATGGTCAGGGCCAGCCGGGCCGCCACCAGATCGGGCAGCAGGTCCACCTCCTCCGCCGTCAGCGGCAGCACTGCGCAATAGGCGCCGGCCATCTCGACCAGCGAGCCGAAGGGCGTCTCGCCGCTGGTGACGTGATAGGCGAGCGCCGTCGCCAGATCGTTGACCAGCGGCGCCTTCAGCGCGTCGCCGAAATCGATGATGCCGGTGACCGTCTCGTGCCCGACCGGATCGACCACGGCGTTGTGCGGGTTGAGGTCGTTGTGGATCACCTGATGCCGCAGGGCGGGCAGCCGCGGCGCCACCGTATCGGCGAAGCGGGCGACGAAACGCTCCACCATCCGGCGGCGCGGGCCGTCGGGCAGATAATGCAGCCGGTCGGCGACGCTGGCGGTGCGCGTGATGTCCCACAGCAGGTCGCGCTCCGAGCCGGGATGCGCGTAGTCGGCCAGCGCCAGATCCAGCCGCGCCAGCACCGTGCCCAGCGCCCGCATCTGCCCCGGTGAGGCCGGCGCGGCGTGGAGCGGCGTGCCCTCCAGATAGGTCAGCAGCCGCAGCACCATGGCCTGCCCGTCAACCCGGACGATCGCCTGCGCCTCCCCATCCAGGGTCGGCACCACCCGCGGCACCGGCAGGGACGGGTCGCGCGCGGCGACATGCTGCATCGCTCCGGTCTGGAAGCTGGTGACAGGCTGCGGTTCCGCCGGGTTGGTGAACTTCAGCACATAGCCCCGCCCTCCGGCGGCGGCGATGTGGAAGTTGCGGTCGCGCTCGCTGCTCAGGGTCCGCAGGGTGCCGCTCACCCCGAAACACCGCTGCATCATGGCGGCGGCCTGCTCCAGGGAGATCGGCGGCGCGACGGTGGTCAGAACATCACCGGATGTCATGGCCGATGTCTCCTTGTGGTTCGCGGCATTCAATGTTTGATGCATCATATTGATGGATGGGCGGGGGTTCGGAAACCGGCGGACCGGCGGCGGGATCAGGAGACGAGGGCGGCGGGCGCTGGGGCCGGAGCCGGGATCTCGGCGTCGATCCGCTCCAGGATCGGGCCGCTGGCCAGCAGGATGTCAGCCTGGATGGCGATGGCGGCGGCCGGGCCGTCATGGCGGCGGATGGCATCCATCAACGGGTAATGATGGTCGATCATCGTGCGCCCGGCCCCGCCATAGACGTCGGCGATCAGCGGCCCCATCTGCAGCCACAGCCGCCGCAGGATGTCGCCGAGCATCGGCATGTCCGCGATCTCCGCCAGCGTGAAGTGGAAGATCTGGTTGAGTTCGGTGGCCAACGCGGTGTTGCCGGCGGCCATCGCCTCCTCGTTGCGCGCCAGCAGGCTTTCCAGCGCGGCGATCTGGGCGGGCGTGGCCTTTCCGGCGGCGCGCGCGGCGGCCATGCCCTCCAGGCTGACGCGGATGTCGCGGATCTCCAGATAGGCGGCGCGGGTCAGCATCGGCACGCGGATGTCGCGCGGCGAGCGCAGCACCAGGGCCTGATCCTGCACCAGCCGCAGGATGGCGTCGCGCACCGGGGTGACGCTGGTCCCCAGCCGTTCGGCCAGATCGCGGATGCGGAGGCGGTCGTTCGGCTTGAACGCCCCCTTCATCAGCGCCCCGCACAGCGTCTGATAGATCGTGCTTCCGAGATTGTCATGTTCGAGAAGGGTGAGGTCGAACCCGCTCATCGTCTGCCCGTCGCCTGCCCGTCACACAAGACCGGCTCTGCTGTATGATGCATCATCATGGCGCACGACGGCCGGGCAGGTCAAGACGGCATGTGGCGCAGGTCCGGCCGCGGGGCGGCAGGAGACGCTTCACGACCGCGCGATCTGCGCTACTCTGGCGGGGACCGACGCCAGCTTCGCGATGCCATCCATGCCGACCGCCACGCTCTTCGCCCGCGCCTTCCCCTGGCGCTTCCGGTGGCCGGTCCGGCTCCGGGCCGCCGCGCTGCTCCTGCTGCTGGCGATGGCGCCGGCCGCCGCGGCATCCGCTCAAGAACCTTCGCCGCCCGCACCGGCCATCCAGGCGCCGGCCGCCGTTGCGGCTCCCTCTTCTCCCGCGCCCTCCGCTGCCGCGGGCGGGGGCGATGGCATGATGATGACGATCCTCAGCGAGGGACAGGACCGCATGGCCGGGTTCCGCGGCAAGCTCGCCAGGCGGCTGCGTTCCACACCTGAGATCCCGTCGGCCATCCTGACCACCTTGACGGCACGGAGTCCGACCGGCGCGCCGACCTTTTTCCTGCGGATCGTCGGCCTGGCCATCGGTGCGATGGCCGCAGGTCACGCGGCACAGCATCTGGTCTATGGGCGGCTGGTTGCCCGGCGCCTGCTGCCGCGCGGGGACGAACCGGGACCGGGCGGTTCGGCGCTGGCCGACCGCTTCCCCCGTCTGATCGCCCATGCGCTGCTGACGCTGGGCGGCATGATCCTCGCGACCCTGATCGGAATTGCGCTGATCACCGCGCTGTTGCCGGATCCGGCGCCGATCACCGAGAAGACCGTCATCATTGCCGGAACCGGCTATCTGCTGGTCTGGGCCATCGCCCTGTTCTGGCGGCTGGTGCTGTTCGCCAATGCCGCGACGGACGATGGACTGGCACCGGCCGCCCGACGTCTGCGGCGCGACATGACCGCGAGCGGCGCCGTCGGCGTCGCCCTGATCGGCTGCATCGTCTGGCTGGAGGCGCTGGGGATGGCGTACGATCCGCATGCGGTGCTGTTCGCGCTGTTCGGTCTGCTGACCGTGCTGGCGACGGTCTTCGCGCTGTATGTCAACCGCCGGACGGTGGAGCGCGTCTTCCTGTCCGGACGCCCGGCCGCGACGGTCGCCCCGCTCGAGCGGATGGCCCTGCGCCTGTGGCTTCCGGCGATCATCGCCTATTTCGCCTATGCCTGGGCGACGCTGGTCAACCGCCTCATCCACGGCTGGCCGACCGAGCTGCCGCTGCTGCTCGGCGCCTATGTGGTGGCCGCGGCGATCCTCGGCGTCTACGCCGCCGTCACCTACGCGACCGAATGGCTGGTCCACCAGCGGCGGACCTTGTGGCGGCCGCTGGAGGAAAGCCAGGACGAAGGGGGGGACGGTCCGCGGGACGGCGACGGCGAAGTCCGGGATGCCCCACGACCCGCAACCCTCGACAGCTACGAGGCTCTGGCCCGGCGTGTGGCGGGCATCCTCGCCGCTGCCGCCGGGGTGGCGGCGACCATGTCGGTGTGGAACGTCCCGCGCATGCATGGCGATGCCGCCGGCCGGCTCATCAGCATCATGACGATCTGCCTGATCGGCTACGTCGCCTACCATGCCGTCCGCATCGGGATCGACCGCCGGATCGCCGAGGAGGGGCCGGTGCCGGGCACCGTCCCCGGCGACGAGGGAAGCGGCCACGGCTCGGCCAGCCGGCTGGCGACCCTGCTGCCGCTGGTGCGCAACGTCATCCTGCTGGCGATCGTCGGCACGGTCATGATCAGCGTGCTGATGGATCTCGGGGTCAACATCGCCCCGCTGTTCGCCGGGGCCGGCATCGTCGGCATCGCCATCGGCTTCGGCGCGCAGACGCTGATCCGCGACATCTTCTCCGGCGCCTTCTTCCTGATCGACGACGCCTTCCGCAAAGGCGAATACATCGAGATCGGATCCATCCGCGGCACGGTGGAGAAGATCTCCGTACGGTCGATGCAGCTGCGCCACCATCGCGGTCCGCTGCACACCGTCCCCTTCGGCGAGATCCACCAGCTGACCAACTACTCGCGCGACTGGGTCATCATGAAGCTGCCGCTGCGCATCACCTACGACACCGACGTCGAGAAGGTCCGCAAGCACATCAAGCAGCTCGGGCAGATGCTGCTCGACGATCCGGAGCTGGGCCCGAAATTCCTGCAGCCGCTGAAGTCGCAGGGCGTCATCCAGATGGAGGATTCGGCCATGATCCTCCGCGTCAAGTTCATGACCCGGCCGGGCGACCAGTGGGAGATCCGCAAGCGGGTCTTCCAGGAACTGCACGCCCTGTTCCGCCGGGAGGGCATCCGCTTCGCCCACCGCGAGGTGACGGTCCGCTTCGCCGGCGAGGCTACGGCGACCGGCCAAGCCGGGGGTCCCATGGGAGGCATGACCGGAGAAGAGGCACGGAACCTGGCGGCCGGCGCCGTCCTGCACACGCTCGGCGAGGGCGCGCTGGACGCCGACGCCGCGGACGGCCGCCGGTGAACTGCCGCCGGTGACATGGCCGGGCCCCCTGACGGGCGGCTGCGGCGCATAAATCCTGGAGGGTGGAAGAGAGATCCGCACCCGGATCGCCGCCCGCGACATCGTGCCGGAGGCGCATGACCGTCCCGCCCGGCAGGCACGATGCGCCGACCGCCCCGGTGCCGGAAAAAATTCACCCGCCCCCCGACGAATCCGCACCGCCGCCCCGTATCAAGAGCACAAGGGAAAGACCGGGGCGGCCCTGCGGCCGTCCCGGCAAGCGTCGGGACAGTCATGACGATTCGTTGGAAGCCGGTGGTCGCCGGCGTGGTTCTCGCCGGTCTGGTCGGCGGCATCGGCTACGCGGTTCAGCAGAAGCTGACCTCCCCTGCGGCACCGCCATCCGCCGGGGCCGGCGGGCCGCCCCCCGGTCCGCCCGGCGCCCCTCCCGGCCCGGCTGGCGGCCCCCGCAGCGCCGTTGTGGCGGTGCAGGCCGGCACGGTGGCGCGCGAGGATGTGCCGATCTGGTTCGACGGCATCGGCACGATCCAGGCCTTCAACACCGTCACCGTGCGCGCCCGCGTCGACGGCGAGCTTCAGCGCGTCTCCCTGCAGGAAGGCCAGCTGGTGAAGGCCGGCGACCTGCTGGCGACCATCGATTCCCGCGCGCTCCAGGCCCAGCTGGCCCAGGCCGAGGCGAAGAAGGCGCAGGACGAGGCGCTGCTCGCCAACGCCCGCCGCGACCTGGAGCGCAACATGGGCCTGAAGGAGTTCGCGTCGCGCCAGACGGTCGACACCCAGCGCGCGCTGGTCGCCCAGTACGAGGCGCAGATCCGCGCCGACGAGGCGGCGATCGAGGCGGTGCGGGTCCAGCTGAACTACACCACCGTCACCGCGCCGATCAGCGGCCGCATCGGCCTGCGCACTGTCGACCAGGGCAATGTCGTGCGGGCGAGCGACCAGAGCGGCATCGCCACCATCACCCAGATCCAGCCCATCGCCGTGCTCTTCACCCTGCCGGAAAAGCAGCTCCCCGCCGTGCTGGCCGCCCAGGCGCAGGGGCCGGTCAAGGTGGAGGTGCAGGACCGCGAGGGTCGGCGCGTGCTGGACACCGGCGCGCTCGCCGTGGTGGACAACCTGATCGACAGCGGCACCGGCACCATCCGCCTGAAGGCCGAGATGCCGAACGACCCGCAAAAGCTGTGGCCGGGCCAGTTCGTCAATGTCCGCCTGCTGTCCACCATCCGCCGCGACGCCACCACGGTGCCCTCGACGGTGGTGCAGCGCGGGCCGCAGGGGACCTACGCCTATGTGATCAAGGACGACCTGACGGTGGAGCAGCGCCCGATCAAGGTCGCCCGCCAGGAGGAGAACAAGGCCATCGTCGACGAGGGCCTGACCCCCGGCGAGCGGGTGGTGGTGGACGGCCAATACCGCCTGCAGCCCGGCTCCAAGGTGCGCATCGTCGAGCCCATCGCGTCCGCCGCACCGGCTGGGGCTGCACCCGCTGCAAACACACCGACCGGCACCGCGCCCGATCCGGCCGCCCGCGAGGAGCGGCGGCGCGAGCGGCAGCAGCGCGAGAACAACGGCACCGCTCCCCCTCCCGGCCAGCGTGACGGGCGGCAACCTTCATGAACATCTCCGCCCCCTTCATCCTGCGGCCGGTCGCCACCGGGCTGCTGATGCTGGCGGTCGTGCTGCTCGGCCTGCTGGGCTACAGCTCGCTGCCGATCTCCTCGCTGCCGACGGTCGATTTCCCGACGGTGCGCGTGACCACCCAGCTGCCGGGGGCGGCCCCCGACGTGATGGCGTCCTCCGTCACCGCACCGCTGGAACGGCAGCTCGGCCAGATCGCCGGCATCTCCTCGATGATCTCGACCAGTTCCTTCGGGCTGTCGGTCATCACCCTGCAGTTCGACCTGTCCCGCGACATCGACGCCGCCTCCCAGGACGTGCAGTCGGCGATCAGCGCCGCGTCGGGCACGCTGCCCAAGGGCCTGCCGAATCCGCCGGTCTACGACAAGGTCAACCCGGCCGACACGCCGGTCATGGTGCTGGCGCTGAGTTCGGAATCCTTGCGGCTGGAAACGGTCAGCGACGCCGCCGACACGCTGCTGGCGCAGAAGCTGTCCCAGGTCGACGGCGTCGGCTATGTCGGGATCGAGGGCGGCCTGCGCCCCGCCGTGCGCGTGCAGGTCAATCCCGCCGCCGTCGCCGGCCTCGGCCTGACGCTGGAGGATGTGCGGACCACCATCACCCAGGCCAACGTGAATGCGCCAAAGGGCAGCTTCGACGGCCCGCGCCAGTCCTGGTCCATCGGCGTCAACGACCAGATCGAGACCGCCGCCGCCTACCGCCCGATCATCGTCACCTACAAGAACGGCGGCCCGGTGCGGCTGTCCGACATCGGCACCGTGGTCGATTCGGTGGAGAACACCCGGCTGGCGGCCTGGCATGACGGCAAGCCGGCGGTCCTGCTGAACGTGCTGCGCCAGCCCGGCGCCAACATCATCGACACGGTGGACCGCATCCGCGCCCTGCTGCCGTCGCTGCAGGCCACGCTGCCGCCGCAGATCCACATGGCGGTGCTGACCGACCGGACGGAGACCATCCGCGCCTCGGTGGTGGACGTGCAGAAGACGCTGGTGCTGACCGCCGGGCTGGTGGTGATGGTGATCTTCCTGTTCCTGCGCAAGGCGTGGGCGACGGTGATCCCGGCGGCGGCGCTGCCGCTGTCGCTGATCGGCACCTTCGGCATCATGGCGCTGTGCGGCTTCAGCCTGGACAACCTGTCGCTGATGGCGCTGACCATCGCGTCCGGCTTCGTCGTCGACGACGCCATCGTGATGATCGAGAACATCGTCCGCCACATCGAGAAGGGCGAGAAGCCCTTGCCGGCGGCCCTGAAGGGCGCCCGCCAGATCGGCTTCACCGTCGTTTCGCTGACCCTGTCCTTGATCGCCGTGTTCATCCCGCTGCTGTTCATGGGCGGCGTGGTCGGCCGGCTGTTCCGAGAGTTCGCCATCACGCTGTCCATCGCGGTGCTGGTGTCGGCGGTGATCTCGCTGACGCTGACGCCGATGATGTGCGCCCGCCTGCTCAAGCCCGAAACAGAGACGAAACCCAATGCCTTTTTCCGCTGGACCGAACGTGGCTTCGACGCGCTTCTGAACGGCTATGCCGCCTCGCTGCGCGTCGTGCTGCGCCACCAGCCGGCGACGCTGATCTTCACCATCGCCACGCTGGCCGCCACGCTCTACCTCTATGACGTGGTGCCCAAGGGCTTCCTGCCGCAGCAGGACACCGGCGTCATCACCGGCGTGACCGACGCCGCCCCGTCCATCTCGGTCAAGGCGATGGCGGAGCGCCAGCGCGAGGTCGCCGACATCGTGCGGCGCGATCCCGACGTGGCCGGGGTGGCGAGCTTCGTCGGCACCGGCACGGTGAACGCCACAACCAACACCGGCAGCCTGACCATCGCGCTGAAGCCACGCGGCGAGCGCAGCTCCTCGGCGGAGGAGATCATCGCCCGCCTGCGCACCGCCACCGGCGACCTGAAGGGCGTCTCGCTGTTCATGCAGGCGGTGCAGGATGTGCAGATCGACAGCCGGGTCAGCCGCACCCAGTACCAGTATGTCCTGCAGGATGCCGACCCGCGCGAGCTGGAGAATTGGACCCCGCGCCTGCTCGACGCACTGCGCGCAAGGCCGGAGCTGACCGACGTCGCGACCGACCAGCAGCCGGACGGCCTCCAGGTCTACCTGACCATCGACCGCGACGCCGCCAGCCGCCTGAATGTTCTGCCGCAGGCCATCGACGATACGCTGTACGACGCCTTCGGCCAGCGGCAGGTCTCGACCATCTACACCCAGACCAACCAGTACCGCGTGATCCTGGAGGTGGAGCCGTCCTTCCAGATGGACCCGGCGTCCCTGTCCAAGATCTATGTGAAGAACAGCAGCGGAGGGGTCGTCCCGCTGGGGGCGGTGGTGTCGGTGGAGCGCAGGACGGCCCCGCTGGTCATCACCCACCAGGGACAGTTCCCGTCCGTCACCCTGTCCTTCAACGTCGCGCCCGGCGTCTCGCTGGGGGCGGCGGTGGCGGCGATCCAGCAGGCGCGCGAGAGCATCGGCATGCCCGACACCGCGACCGCCCGCTTCGCCGGCACGGCCGCCGAGTTCCGCAGCTCGCTGGAAACCCAGCCCTGGCTGATCCTGGCGGCGGTGGTCGCGGTCTACATCGTGCTGGGCATCCTGTACGAGAGCACGATCCACCCCGTCACCATCCTGTCGACCCTGCCCTCGGCGGGCATCGGCGCGCTTCTGGCGCTGATGGCGACCGGCCACGACCTGTCGCTGATCGCGCTGGTCGGCATCGTTCTGCTGATCGGCATCGTCAAGAAGAACGCCATCATGATGATCGACTTCGCTCTGGAGGCCGAACGCCGCCAGGGCATGGCGCCGGAACGCTCGATCTACGAGGCGTCGCTGCTGCGCTTCCGCCCGATCATGATGACGACGATGGCGGCGCTGCTCGGCGCCCTGCCGCTGGCGCTGGAGAACGGCACCGGGTCGGAACTGCGCAAGCCGATGGGCATCGCCATCGTCGGCGGGCTGGTTCTGAGCCAGGTTCTGACGCTCTACACCACGCCGGTGGTCTATCTCTACATGGACCGGCTGGGCACCCGTCTGCGGCGCTGGCTGCGGCCGGGCAGCAAGGCGGCGGCACTGCCGGGCAACGACCGGGCGCCCGGCCGCGCGGCGGCGGAGTAAGCCGCCCATGGCCTCCCCCGCAAGCTCTCCGTCCAGGCTGTCGCTCTCCGCCCCCTTCATCGAACGGCCGGTCGGCACCTCGCTGCTGATGGTCGGGCTGATGATCCTCGGCATGGTCGCCTACCGCTTCCTGCCGGTGGCGCCGCTGCCGCAGGTGGAGTTCCCGACCATCGTCGTCACCGCCTCGCTTCCCGGCGCCAGCCCGGAGACGATGGCCTCCTCCGTCGCCACGCCGCTGGAACGGCGGCTGTCCCGCATCGCCGGCATCACCGAGATGACGTCGAACAGCAAGCTCGGCAGCACCTCCGTCGTCGTGCAGTTCGAGCTGAACCGCGACGTGGAGGCGGCATCGCGCGACGTCCAGGCGGCGATCAACGCCGCCGGCGGCGACCTGCCTGCCGACCTGCCGAGCCCGCCCAAGATGCGGCGCATGAACCCGGCCGACGCGCCGGTGATGACGCTGGCCATGACCTCCACCACCCTGGCGCCGTCGGAGCTGTACAATCTCGCCGACAGCGTCATCGGCCAGCGGCTGAGCCAGATCGAGGGGGTGGCCCAGGTCTCCATCAACGGGGCGGAGAAGACGGCGGTGCGCGTGCGCGTCAACGCCACCGCCGCCGCCAACATGGGCGTCAGCCTGGAGACGATCCGCAGCGCCATCTCACGCGCCAACGCCAACGGCCCGAAAGGCAGCTTCGACGGCACACACGAGTCCTGGTCGATCGGCGCCAGCGACCAGCTGTTCGGCGCCGACGCCTACCGCCGGCTGATCGTGACCGAGAAGAACGGCGCCACCATCCGGCTCGGCGACGTCGCCGAGGTGATCGAGGCGCCGGAGAACAGCCGCACCGCCGCCTGGCAGGACGGCCAGCGCGCGGTGCTGATCAACATCCAGAAACAGCCGGGCTCCAACGTGGTGGAGACGGTGGACCGGGTGAACGCCGAATTGCCGACCCTGCGCGGCTGGATGCCGCCGGGTGTGCAGCTGTCGGTGCGCACCGACCGCACGCCGACCATCCGCGCCTCCATCGACGACGTGCAGAAGACGCTGGCGATCACCGTGGCGCTGGTGGTGATGGTGATGGCGCTGTTCCTGCGCCGCCTGTGGGCCACCGTCATCCCGGCGGCGTCGGTGCCGCTGTCGCTGGCCGGCACCTTCGGCGTGATGTGGATCGTCGGCTACAGCCTGGACAATTTCTCGCTGATGGCGCTGACCATCTCGGTCGGCTTCGTGGTGGACGACGCAATCGTCGTCATCGAGAACATCGTCCGCCACATCGAAAAGGGCGCCAAGCCCTTCGAGGCGGCGGTGAAGGGCGCCCGGCAGGTCGCCTTCACCGTGGTGTCGATCAGCCTGTCGCTGATCGCCGTCTTCATCCCCATCCTGTTCATGGGCGGCATCCAGGGCCGGCTGTTCCGGGAGTTCGCGGTGGTGCTGTCGGTCGCCATCGCCGTCTCGGCGGTGGTGTCGCTGACCCTGACCCCGATGATGTGCGCCCACCTGCTGCAGCCGGACTCGGAGCGCAAGCCCCCCGGCCGGCTCGCCCGCGCGCTCGCCTGGATCGGCGACCGGCTGTTCGGGCTCTATGCCGACGGGCTGGACTGGGTGCTGGCCCATCGCCGCACCATGCTGGCGGCGACCTTCGCCATCATCGGCGTCAGCGTCTGGCTCTACGGGCAGGTGCCGAAGGGCTTCGTGCCGCAGCAGGACACCGGGCTGCTGATGGGCTTCAGCGACCCGCCGCCGGACATCTCCTTCACCGCCATGGTCACGCGCCAGCGCGCGCTTCAGGAGGCGGTGGCCGGCGATCCGGCGGTCGCCAGCGTCGGCGGCACCATCGGCGGCGGCGGGCCGGGCGGCACCTATTCCGGCCAGATCTTCATCGCGCTCAAGCCGAAGGCGGAGCGCGAGGATCTGGCGACCGTCACCCAGCGGCTGCGCATGCGCGCCGGCAAGGTGCCGGGGGTGCAGCTGTTCCTGATGCCGGTGCAGGACATCCGCGTCGGCGGCTTCCAGGGCCGCAGCCAGTACCGCTACAGCCTGCAGGATGCCGACATCGGCGCGCTGAACGAATGGGCGCCCAAGCTGGTGGAGAAGATGCGCACCCTGCCGGAGCTGGTGGATGTCGCCAACGACCGCCAGAACGGCGGCATCCAGGCCAACGTCATCGTCGACCGCGACGCCGCCGCGCGCCTGGGCGTGACCTTGAGCGAGCTGGAGGCGACGCTGTACGACGCCTTCGGCCAGCGGCAGGTTTCCACCATGTATCTGGCGCAGAACCAGCACAAGGTGGTGCTGGAGGTCGATCCCCGCGAGGCGCTCGGCCCCGACGACCTGAAGCGCATCTATGTCGGCGGGACCGGGGGCATGGTGCCGCTGTCGGCGGTGGCGCGCGTCGTCATCGGCAACCAGGCCTCCAGCATCCAGCACCAGAGCGGCTTTCCGGTCGCCAACCTGACCTTCGACCTCGCGCCCGGCGTCTCGCTGTCCCAGGCGACCGAGGTGATCCAGCGCGCGGCGGAGGACATCGGCATGCCGGCCGGCATCCGCGCCGGCTTCCAGGGCGACGCGCGGGCCTTCCAGCAATCCTCCTCCAGCCAGCCGCTGCTGATCCTTGCGGCGCTGATCACCATCTACATCGTGCTGGGCGTCCTGTACGAAAGCCTGATCCACCCGCTGACCATCCTGTCGACCCTGCCGTCGGCCGGGCTGGGGGCGCTGATCGCGCTGATCCTGACCGGCTACGACCTGTCGATCGTGGCGCTGATCGGCATCATCCTCTTGATCGGCATCGTCAAGAAGAACGCCATCATGATGATCGACTTCGCCCTGGAGGCGGAGCGGACGCGCGGCCTGTCGCCCTTGGAGGCGATCCGCGAGGCCGGTCTGGTCCGTTTCCGCCCGATCATGATGACGACGATGGCGGCGCTGCTCGGCGCGGTTCCGCTCGCCTTCGACTATGGCACCGGCGGCGAGATCCGCCGCCCGCTGGGCGTCGCCATCATCGGCGGCCTGCTGGTCAGCCAGATGCTGACGCTCTACACCACGCCGGTGGTCTATCTGACCCTGGAACGGCTGGCGATGCGCCGCAACCGCCGCGCCGCCATCGCCGCCCCGGCGGAATAGGGGGGCGGCGATGGGTTTCCTGATCTTGCTACACCGGACAAGTTCCCCTCTCCCCGGAGGGGGAGAGGGAGATACCGCCGGGTTGGGAGAAATCCCAACGCTGGCACCCCCTCGCTCTCTTGGGCATAGTTCCCGCCCACGGCATGAGCGGACCCCCGGTGATCGAGGCCAGCGGCACGGACGACGAGTTGATGGCCCGCGTGGCCGGCGGCGATGCTGCGGCGTTCGACCGGCTGGCCGCCCGCCACATGCGCCGCGCCGTGGCGCTCGCCCAGCGGATGACCGGCAACCCGTCCGACGCCGACGAGATCGCGCAGGAGGCCTTCCTGCGGGTCTGGCAGCATGCCGCGCGCTGGGACGGCGGGCGGGCCGCCTTCACCACCTGGCTCTACCGCATCGTCATGAACCTCGCCATCGACCGCGGCCGACGGCCCGGCTGGTCGCCGCTGGAGGAGGCCGGCGATCCGCCCGACGAGTCGCCCGACGCGCTCGCCCGCATCGCCGAACGCCAGACGGCGGAGCGCGTCAACCGGGCGCTGGCAGCATTGCCCGACCGCCAGCGCGCCGCGGTGGTGCTGTTCCACCAGGAGGGCCTCAGCCTGCGGCAGGCCGCCGAGGTGCTGAGCCTCGGCGAAAGCGCCTTCGCCTCGCTGCTCGCCCGCGCCCGCTCGGCGCTGAGGACCGCGCTCGCCGCCGGAGAGGAACCGTGAAGGAGGATGCGATGACCGACGAAGACTTCCTCCGCCACCTGGACGACTACGGCGCCTCCCCGGACCGCTGGCCGCCCGAGCTGCGCGCCGGGGCCGAGGCCGCGCTTGCCCGCTCCCCCGCCTTGCGGTCGGCGGCGGACAAGGCGCTGGCCTTCGACCGGCTGCTGACCGGCAGCCCGCCCATGGTGGAGGATGCCCGCATCGACCGCCTGCTGTCGGCGGCCGGCGCCGCCGCCCGCGCCGTGCCGCAGGACGGGCTGGTGCTGCTGTTGCTGGGGCGGATGCCGCGGCGGACGGCGGCGGGCTTCTGCGCCGCCCTGCTGGCGTTGGGCTGGCTCACCGGCGGCTGGCTCGCCGGCACGCTGCCGGCAGCTGCTCCCCAGGCGGCACGCGGCCAGGAGCTGGCCCTTCTGCATGACGAGGTCATCACCCTGTTCGATGGAGAGCCCCGATGAGCGGTTCCGCCCTGCCCCGTCAAATCCTGCGGCGGCCGGGCCTGCGCACGCTGGCGCTGGCCTCGCTGGCGCTGAACCTGTTCCTGGGCGCGATGCTGGTCGCGACCGTCCGCCAGTCTCCCCCGCCGTTCCACCAGTCCCCTCATCGGCCGATGCCCGACCGCTTCGTCGAGCGGATGGCCTCCGACCTGTCCGATGCCGACGCGCGGCGCCTGCGCGCCGCCTTCGAGCCGCTGCGGCCGCGCTTCGACGCGCTGACCCAGGAGTATCACGAGGCCGGACAGCGGGTGCGCACCCTGCTGCAGGCCGATCCCGTCGATTACGACTCCCTGCGCGTCGCGACGGAGGCGGCCCGCGCCAAACACCGCCAGATGGGCGAGCTGACGGAGGAAACCGTCCTGTCCATCCTGCCCGACCTGTCCCCCGCCGGCCGCCTGAGGCTGGTCGGCGGTCCGGGGTCCACCGCCACGCCAGCTGCGCCTAAAAAATAAGCAAACCCACTCATCCACAGGTCGGACAGGCTGGGCGGAAGGGTGTGGATGATTCTGTTCGGGGATTGCTCACACATCTATCCACAGATTCTGTGGAGAAGAAAACCGGCGGAAATTTTATCCACACAAATCCACAAGTTATCATCCCCAAGTTTTATCACCCGTCTTCCCGACGATCCTTGTATCCACCGCCGATCCGGCATATCCAAATGACGAGGATCGGCAAGATTGGTGGGGGATCGTCATGATCGGAGATCCATTTCATCCAAAGAAGGCGACGATCTCTTTGCGCGTTGATCGCCGAATCAAAGATGTCGCCAAGAATTACGCACGCCAGCGGCAGACGCCCTTGGCCGAGGTCATGCGCGACCTCTTGGCCCGCTATGTCGCCGAATGCGCGCGGGAGAATGCCCAGGCTTCCCCGGACCTGTTGAAGGACCGGCCGGCGCAATATGTGGATTTCGCCAAGCTGGAAGGGTTGATGGGCCGGCGGGAGTAGACAGCGCCCGGCTGTGCCGGTGCTGCGGCATGCTGCGGCAGCATGGCTACGCCTCTCTTGAACACATCCCCGCCGTTTCGCCAATGATCCGGATCAAGCGGGGCGTGCAAAGACCGGTATGGCTGACGCGCGGGCTGGGCGTCTCTATTGGGCGCGGTCCGGCGTAGACTGTTCCCATGCTGACGCTTCGACATCTGGCGATCGACACCGTCCGGGAGAACGTCGCCTTCCTCAACCGCCGCTGCACCCGCTACCATGTCGAGGATTTCCTCGGGCTGGGCCGGGTGGAGGTGCGGAACGACGGCCGCTCCCTGCTGGCCGTGCTGAACATCGTCGACGACCCCGCCATCGTCGCTCCCGACGAGATCGGCCTGTCCGACCCCGCCTTCGGCCAGCTCGGGCTGGCGGCGGGCTCCGCCGTCCATCTCGTGCCCCCGACCCCGCCGGAGAGTTTCGAACTGGTGCGGGCCAAGGTCGGCGGTGCGGCGCTGACCGACGGGCAGCTGGCCGCGATCATCCGCGACATCACCGACCAGCGCTATTCCAAGATCGAGATCGCCGCCTTCCTGATCGCCTGCGCCAGCTTCATGACGACGGCGGAGGTGCTGGGCCTGACCCGCGCCATGATCGCCGCCGGCACCCGGCTGCACTGGCAGGATTTGGGCACCGTCGCCGACAAGCACTGCATCGGCGGCATTCCCGGCAACCGCACCTCGATGATCGTGGTGCCCATCGTCGCCGCCCACGGCCTGCCGATTCCGAAGACCTCGTCGCGCGCCATCACGTCGCCCGCCGGCACAGCCGACACCATGGAGGTACTGGCCAATGTCGACCTGCCGGTGGAGCGCATGCAGGCCCTGGTGCACGAGGCCAAGGGCTGCCTGGTCTGGGGTGGCCATGTCCGGCTGTCACCGGCCGACGACATCCTGATCTCGGTCGAACGGCCGCTCGCCATCGACACCCGCGAACAGCTGGTCGCCTCGATCCTGTCGAAGAAGGTGGCGGCGGGATCCACCCATCTGCTGATCGACATCCCCGTCGGCCCCAGCGCCAAGATCCGCACGGCGGGCGAGGCGGTGCGCCTGCGCAAGCTGTTCGAGCATGTCGGCGACCGTCTCGGCCTGACTCTGGAGGTGGCGATCACCGACGGCTCGCAGCCGGTCGGGCGCGGCATCGGCCCGGTGCTGGAGGCGCGCGACGTGATGGCCGTGCTGCGCAACGACCCCGCCGGGCCCGCCGACCTGAAGGAGCGCGCCCTGCTGCTGGCCGGCCGCATCCTGGAATTCGACCCCGCCGTCCGCGGCGGCAGCGGCACCCGCCGGGCGCGCGAGCTGCTGGAGTCGGGCGCGGCGCTCGCCGCCATGGAACGCATCATCGCGATGCAGGGGCCGCCGCCGGTGGTGGCGACTCTCGGCTCGCTGGTGGCGGAGATCGCCTCGCCCGCCGACGGGGTGGTGTCGTCGCTCGACTGCTACCGCCTCGCCCGCATCGCCCGGCTGGCCGGCGCGCCCACCGACAAGGGGGCCGGCATCGACCTCTTGCGCAAGGTCGGCGAGCGCGTGCGCCGGGGCGAACCGCTGTACCGCATCCACGCCAGCACCAACGCCGACTTCACCTTCGCCCAGGCCCATGCCGCGGAAAACAGCGGGGTAATGGTGAAGTAACGACAGTATCGAGGAGCAGACCCCATGTCCCTGTCGCTGACCTTCCATGGCGCCGCCGGAACGGTGACCGGTTCCTGCTTCCGCCTGTCGACACCTGCGGGCGACGTGCTGATCGATTGCGGCATGTTCCAGGGCACCAAGACGATCCGGGAACTGAACTACCGCCCCTTTCCCTTCGATCCGGCGGCGATCAAGGCCGTCCTGCTGACCCACGCCCACATCGACCATTCCGGCCTGCTGCCGAAACTGACCCGGCTGGGCTTCCGTGGCCGGATTTACGCCACCGGCGGCACGGTGGACCTGCTGGAGTACATGCTGCCCGACAGCGGCTACATCCAGGAGGGCGAGGTCGAGCGCCTCAACCGCCGCAACCGCCAGCGCGGCCGCCCGCCGGTCCAGGCGATCTACACCCAGGACGACGCCATCCGCAGCCTGCGCCGGCTGCGCCGCGTCGAGTACGACCGCTGGACCGAGATCCTGCCGGGCCTGCGCGCCCGCTTCTGGCAGGCCGGCCACATCCTGGGCTCCGCCTCCATCGAGATCGAAGCGGTAAGCGGCACCGCGGAGCCCACCCGCATCCTGTTCTCCGGCGACCTCGGCCCCGGCGGCAAGAGCTTCCATGCCGATGCCGACGGGCCGGAGCGGCCGGACTGGATGGTGCTGGAGACCACCTACGGCGACCGCGAGCGCACCGACCTCGACGAGGCCGGACGGCAGGCGGTGCTGCGCGCCGAGGTTTCCACGGCGCTGGCAGCCGGCGGCGTCCTGCTGATCCCGGTCTTCGCGGTGGAGCGCACGCAGGAACTGCTCTACGACCTCGACTGCCTGTTCGACAGCGGCCAGCTGCCGGCGGTGGATGTCTTCCTCGACTCGCCGCTCGCCGACGCGGTGACCGGCGTCTTCCGCCGCCATCTCGACGATCTGGAGACCGACGGCGACCCCTTTACCCGCGCCAATTTCCACCATGTCCGCGGCGTGCCCGACAGCCAGCGCCTGAACAGCATTTCCGGCGGCGCCATCGTCATGGCGGCCAGCGGCATGTGCGACGCCGGCCGCATCCGCCACCACCTGAAGAACCGCCTGTGGCGCCCTCAGGACACCGTGCTTCTGGTCGGCTATCAGGCCCCCGGCACGCTGGGGCGCCTGCTGCAGGAGGGCACGTCCCGCGTCCGCATCCATGGCGAGGAGATCGCAGTGAAAGCCAGGGTGCGCTCCATCGACGTCTATTCCGGCCATGCCGACCGCACCGCCCTGCTGGACTGGGTGGCGGCCCGCCACGGCGTCGGCCACGGCCTGTTCCTGGTCCATGGCGAGGACGCCGCCCGCGCCTCGATCCGGCAGGCCCTGCTCGGCAAGGGTTGGTCGGCGGAGCGCATCGCCCAGCCGGCGCTGGACGACCTCGTCGATCTCGCCGCCCCGCGCCCGCTGGCTCCGGCCGACCGACATCCCCGCCTCGCCCCCGCCGGCCTTGCCGGCAGCGACTGGCACAACCATTACGCCGAAGCGCTGTTGACCCTGCGTCGCACGCTGGATGCCGCCCCCGACGACGCGGCGCGCGACCGCATCCTGGCCGGCGTGATGGGCGCTCTCGGCACTGGGAAAGGAACCCGGCAATGACCTTCAAGCGCCTTCTCATCGCCGTCGCCCTGCTGGCGCTGCTCGGCGCCGGGGCCGCCTATGGCTGGCGGGCGATGCAGGGCAACCGCCTGCCCGCCGGCTTCGCCTCCGGCAATGGCCGGATCGAGGCGAACGAGATCGACATCGCCACCAAATACGCCGCCCGCGTCCTGACCATCCCGGTCGAGGAGGGCGATCTGGTGGAGGCCGGCGCCGTCATCGCCACGCTGGACACCCGCGACCTCGAAGCGCAGCTCCGCTCCGCCGAGGCCCAGCTGCGCCAGACCCGCCGTGCCCGCGAGGAAGCGGCGGCCCTGGTCGCCCAGCGCGCCAGCGAGGCCGATTTCGCCGCCAAGGAGATGGAGCGGGCGCTGATCCTGTTCGGCAAGGGCCATGTCTCCGAACAGCGGGTCGATCAGGCCCGCAACAGCCGCCGCACCGCCGACGCCGCCCTGGAGGCCGCCAAGAGCCACCTCGCCAGCGCCGACGAGGCCATCGCCGCCGCGGCCGGCGACGCCGACCGGCTGACCGATCTGGTCGCCGACGGCGTGCTGAAGGCGCCGCGCAAGTCGCGCGTCCTCTACCGCCTGTCCGAACCCGGCGAGGTGCTGGCGGCCGGCGGCAAGGCGGCGACGCTGCTCGACCTGTCCAACGTCTATATGACCTTCTTCCTGCCGACCGACACCGCCGGAAACCTTGCCTTGGGCGCCGAGGCCCGCATCCTGCTCGACGCGGTTCCCGACACCGCGATCCCCGCCACCGTCACCTTCGTCGCCCCGCGCGCCCAGTTCACGCCCAAGCAGGTGGAGACCAAGTCCGAACGCGACCGTATGATGTTCCGCGTCAAGGCCCGCGTCCCCGAAGCGCTGGTCACCCGCTACATCGAGCGGGTGAAGACCGGCCTGACCGGCATGGCCTATGTGAAGCTGGACGACAAGGCGGTCTGGCCGGACTGGCTGGAATCGACCNTGCATCCCCCTCACCCTAACCCTCTCCCCGCCTCTCAGCGAAGCTTCGCTTCGCCTGCCGGCAACACAAGCGAAGCTTGTGTTGGGGGGGAGAGGGGACATCCCGTCATGACTCCCGCCCCCGCCGTTTCACTGTCCGGCGTGCGGCACCGCTATGGCGGGACGGTGGCGCTGGCGGACGCCTCGCTCGACATCGCCGCCGGCACCAGCGTCGCCATCATCGGCCCGGACGGCGTCGGCAAATCGACCCTGCTCGGCCTGATCTCCACCGCTAAGAAGATCCAGCAGGGCAGCGTCCGCGTGCTCGGCACCGACCTTTCCGACCGCCACGGCCGCGCCGCCCTCCAGCCGCGCATCGCCTACATGCCGCAGGGGCTCGGCCGCAACCTCTACGCCGACCTCAGCGTCGCCGAGAATCTCCAGTTCTTCGGCCGCCTCTTCGGCCTCGACGCCGCCGAGCGCCGGCACCGCATCGCCGACCTCCTGGAGTCCACCGGGCTGGCCCCCTTCCCCGACCGTCCGGCCGGCAAGCTGTCGGGCGGCATGAAGCAGAAGCTCGGCCTGTGCTGCGCCCTGCTGCACGACCCCGACCTGCTGATCCTCGACGAGCCGACGACCGGCGTCGATCCGCTGTCGCGCCGGCAGTTCTGGGACCTGATCGCCCGCATCCGCGCCGGCCGCCCCGGCATGACGGTGCTGGTCGCCACCTCCTACATGGACGAGGCGGAGCGGTTCGACCGGGTCGTCATGATGAATGCCGGCCGCCTGCTGGCACACGACACCCCCGCCGCGGTGAAGGCACAGACGGGCGCCGCCGATCTGGAGGAGGCCTTCGTCGCCCTGCTGCCGGAGGACGCCAAACGCGGCCACCGGCGCCTGACCGTCCCGCCCCGTCCGCCCGAACCCGCCGGTGCCGAACCGGCCATCGAGGCCATCGGCCTGACCCGCCGCTTCGGCGACTTCACCGCGGTGTCGGACATCAGCTTCCGCATCGGCCGCGGCGAGATCTTCGGCTTTCTGGGCTCCAACGGCTGCGGCAAGACCACCACGATGAAGATGCTGACCGGCCTGCTCCCCGCCAGCGCCGGGGAGGCACGGCTGTTCGGCCGGCCGGTGGACGCCGGCGATCTGGAGAGCCGCCGCCGCGTCGGCTACATGGCGCAGGCCTTCTCGCTCTATGGCGAGCTGACCGTGCGCCAGAACCTGGATCTGCACGCCCGCCTGTTCGACCTGCCCGACGCCGAGCACCGCCTTGCCGAACTGGTGGAGCGTTTCGGCCTGTCGCCCTACATCGACGCGGTGGCCGACCGGCTGCCGCTCGGCGTGCGGCAGCGGCTGTCGCTGGCCGTCGCCATCCTGCACGGGCCGGAACTGCTGATCCTCGACGAGCCGACCTCCGGCGTCGATCCGGTGGCACGCGACCAGTTCTGGCGCGACCTGATCGCGCTGTCGCGCGAGCAGGGGGTGACGATCTTCGTCTCCACCCATTTCATGAACGAGGCGGCGCGCTGCGACCGCGTGGCCTTCATGAACGCCGGCCGCGTCATCGCCGCCGGCCCCCCCGACGAACTGCGCCGCCAACAACAGGCCGACAGCCTGGACGACGCCTTCATCNGCATGGGCCCCTTCCCTCTCCCGGGGCTCTCAGCGGATCTTCGATCCGCCTGACGCCGTCAGCACAAACGAAGTTTGTGCGAGAGGCGGGAGAGGGAGATTCTCCCCTCTCCCGCAGCCGCCTGCTGGCCTACGCATGGCGCGAAACCCTCGAACTCCGCCGCGACCCCGTCCGCCTGACGGTCGCCCTGCTCGGCACCGTGCTGCTGATGCTGGTCTTCGGCTTCGGCATCACCATGGACGTGGAAAACCTGACCTTCGCCGTGCTCGACCACGACCGCTCGCCCGAGAGCCGCGCCTACATCGAGCAGTTCGACGGCTCCCGCAGCTTCCGCGCCACCCCGCCCGCCATCGACGCACGCGACCTGGCACTCCGCCTGCAACGCGGCGAGGCATCGCTGACCATTGAGATCCCCGAAGGCTTCGGCCGGGACCTCCGCCGTGGCCGGGTCCCGGAGGTGGCGGTGCGCATCGACGGCGCCATGCCCTTCCGGGCCGAGACCATCCAGGGCTATGTCTCCGGCCTGCACCAGCGCTTCCTCCAGGATGCCGCCACCGCCTCCGGCGTCACCCTGCCCGCCGCCCCCGCCAATCTTGAGATGCGTTACCGGTACAACCAGGCCTTCCGCAGCCTCGACGCCATGGTCCCCAGCACCATCGGCCTGCTGCTGGTCTTCATCCCCGCCATCCTCGCCGCCCTCGGCGTGGTGCGGGAGAAGGAACTCGGCTCGATCACCAACCTCTACGTCACCCCGGTGACGCGGCTGGAATTCCTGCTGGGCAAGCAGTTGCCCTATATCGGGCTCGCCGCCTTCAACCTGCTGCTGATGGTCGCCATGGCCGTCACCCTGTTCGGCGTGCCGGTGAAGGGCAGCCTGATCGGCCTGCTGCTGGGCGGGCTGGTCTATGTGGTGGCGACCACGGCGCTGGGGCTGCTGATCTCCGTCTTCACCGCGACCCAGACGGCGGCGGTGTTCGGCACCGCCATCGTCACCATGCTGCCGGCCACGCAGTTCTCCGGCATGCTGCAACCGGTTTCCACCCTGGAAGGCGGGGCGTGGCTGTTCGGCACGCTGTTCCCGACCACCCATTTCCTGAAGATCTCCGTCGGCGCCTTCACCAAGGGCCTGGGCTTGGCCGAACTTCTCCCCTTCATCCTGGCGACCGCCGCCTTCATCCCCGTCTTCCTGGCGCTGGGCGTCGCCTTCCTGCCGAAACAGGAGCGCTGAGCCATGATGCGCTTCCTCCGCAACAGCCTGACATTGGCGCGCAAGGAGTGGATCAGCCTGCTGCGCGACATCTTCATGCTGGGCTTCGTCGTCTATTCCTTCACCTTTTCCGTCTACTCCCAGGCGACCGGCATCTCGCACGAGCTGCGCAACGCCGCCATCGCCATCGTCGACGAGGACCGCTCGACCCTGTCGCAGCGTCTGGCCTCCAGCTTCCATGGCCCCGAGTTCCAGACCCCCGCCATGATCGGCCATGCCGAGGTCGATCCGGCGATGGATTCGGCCCGCTACACCTTCGTCCTCGACATCCCGCCCGACTTCCAGGCCGACGTGCTGGCCGGCCGCAGCCCGACGATCCAGCTGCTGATCGACGCCACGGCGATGATGCAGGCCGGCATCGGCGCCGGCACCATCCAGGGCATCGTCGATGACGAGGTCGGCCGCTTCGTCCGCCGCGAGGCCGAGGGAACCGCCGCCCCGGTCAGCCTGCAGGTCCGCGTCGCCTACAACGAGGCGCTGGACACGAAATGGTTCACCGGCACCATGTCGGTGGTCAGCAACATCACCATGCTGGCGGTGCTGCTGGCCGGTGCCGCCCTGATCCGCGAGCGCGAACACGGCACGCTGGAACATCTGCTGGTGATGCCGGTCCGCCCGGCCGAGATCATGGCCGCCAAGGTGCTGGCGAATGGTGCTGTGATCCTGGGCCTGACGCTGGTGGCGCTCTATGCCGTGCTGCGCGGCCTCTTGTCGGTGCCGCTGGCCGGATCGGTCCCGCTGTTTTTGGCCGGGACGGCGCTCTATCTGTTCTTCGCGACGGCGCTCGGCATCTTCCTCGGCACCGTGGCGCGCTCGATGCCGCAATTGGGGCTGCTGTTCATCCTGATCGTGCTGCCGATGAACATGCTGTCCGGCGGCTTCACCCCGCTGGAAAGCGAACCAGAATGGCTGCAGATGGCGATGCAGCTGTCACCCTCGACCCATTTCGTCGCCTTCGCCCAGGCGATCCTGTTCCGCGGGGCGGGCTTCGACGTGGTGTGGCCGCGCTTCGCCGCGACGGCTGGGATCGGTGCGCTGTTCTTCGCCTGGAGCCTTGCCCGGTTCCGGCGGCATCTGGCGAGTTTCAGGTAAAACGGGGAAAGGCGCCGTCAGCCGACGGCGCCTTTCCCCAATCGCTCGGATCAGTGCGACCCGCCGCCCTCGAAGGACGGCGCGCTCAGCCCCGACGCCACCAGCTGCTCGATCAGCGCGCCCTTCAGCCGCTCCAGCCCGTCCTGGCTGTAGGACTCGGCACGCGCCACCAGCACGTCCTGGGTGTTGGACGCGCGCAGCAGCCACCAACCATCGTCGGTCGTCACGCGGACGCCGTCGATGTCGTTGACCTTGGCGCCCGACGCCTTGACGCGACCCTTGACCTCCTCGACCACGGCGAACTTGCGTTCCTCGTCGATCTGGAAGCGGGTCTCCGGCGTGTTGACCATGTCCGGCAGACCGTCGCGCAGGTCCGCCAGCGTGGTGTTCAGCTTGCTGACCAGCCCGACCAGACGCACGCCGCAATACAGCGCGTCGTCGAAGCCGTACCATTTGTCGGCGAAGAAGATGTGGCCCGACATCTCGCCGGCCAGCGGCGACCCGGTCTCGGCCATCTTGGCCTTCAACAGCGAGTGGCCGGTCTTCCACATCAGCGGGTTGCCGCCATGCTTGGCGATCTCGTCGAACAGGGCCTGGCTGGCCTTGACGTCGGCGATGATGGTGGCGCCCGGATGGCTCTTCAGCACGTCGGCGGCATAGAGCGCCACCAGCTGGTCGCCCCACACCACGCGGCCCTTGTGGTCGATGGCGCCGATGCGGTCGCCGTCGCCGTCGAAGCCGATGCCGATGTCGCAGCCATGCTCCGCAACCGCCTTCTTCAGGTCGACCAGATTGGCCTCGACCGTCGGGTCCGGATGGTGGTTGGGGAAGTTGCCGTCGATGTCGTCGAACAGCAGGACATGGGTGCCCGGCAGCTTGGCGGTCAGGCGGCGCAGGATCTCGCCCGACGCGCCGTTGCCGGCGTCCCAGGCGATCTTCAGGTCGCGCGTGCCGTCATAATCCTTCAGCAGGCGGGCGACGTATTCGTCCTGAACGTCGATCTTCTCAGACGAGCCCTGGCCCTGCTCCCAGTCGGCCTTCGCCGCCATGGTGCCGAGCTCCAGGATCTGCTGGCCATAGACCGGCCCCTTGCCCAGCATCATCTTGATGCCGTTGTAGTCCGGCGGGTTGTGCGAGCCGGTGATCATGATGCCGGCCGCCGCCTCGCGGTCGCGGGTGGCGAAATACAGCATCGGCGTGGGGCCGAGCCCGATGCGCAGGACATGCAGGCCGGTGGAAACCAGCCCCTCGACCAGCGCCTCCTCCAGTTCCGGCGAGGACAGACGGCCGTCATAGCCGACGCAGACCGTCTTGCCGCCCTTGCGCACCACCACGGTGCCGAAGGAGCGGCCGACCGCGCGGGCGTCCGCCGGGGTCAGCGTCTTGCCGACGATGCCGCGGATGTCGTACTCGCGCAGCACCGTGGGGTGGAAGGTATGGGCTTCGCTCATCGTCTCGTTAGTCCTCTGTTGGACGCCGTCTTTGGACCGTCAGCCACGGTCCATCCCGCCGGCCGGCGACGGCCGGCCGATGGAGGTATAGGTGAAGCCGGCCTTCGCCATGTCGTCGGGGTTGTAGATGTTGCGCAGATCGATCATCACCGGCCGCTTCAGCATCGACTTCACCCGACGCAGGTCGAGCGCGCGGAATTCGTTCCACTCCGTGAGAATAGCGACGCAATCGGCCCCTTCCAAGGTGCCGTAGGCGTCCTTCGCCCAGTCCACGCCGGGAAGCAGCTTTTCGGCCTCGTGCATCGCCGCCGGATCGAAGGCGCGCACCTTGGCGCCCGCCGCCTGGAGCGCCGGGACGATGTCGAGCGACGGGCTGTCGCGCATGTCGTCGGTGTTCGGCTTGAAGGCGACGCCAAGCACCGCGACGGTCTTGCCGTCCACCGACCCGCCGCAGGCGGCGATGATGCGCTCGGCCATCTGCTTCTTGCGCTTGTCGTTGATGTCCACCACCGTCTCGATGATGCGCAGCGGGCTGCCGACCTGCTGGGCGGTGCGCACCAGCGCCAACGTGTCCTTCGGGAAGCAGGAGCCGCCGTAACCCGGACCGGGGTGCAGGAACTTCTTGCCGATGCGGCCGTCCAGCCCGATGCCGCGCGCCACGTCATGGACGTTGGCGCCGACCTTCTCGCACAGATCGGCGATCTCGTTGATGAAGGTGATCTTGGCGGCCAGGAAGGTGTTGGCGGCGTATTTGGTCAGCTCCGCCGTCTCCAGCGAGGTCACGACGATCGGCGTCTCGATCAGGTAGAGCGGCCGGTAGAGCCGGCGCATCACCTCGCCCGCACGGTCGGACGTGGCGCCGATGACGACGCGGTCGGGCCGCATGAAGTCGCCGATGGCCGAGCCTTCGCGCAGGAATTCCGGGTTGGACGCGATGTCGAACTCGGCGTCGGGGCGGACGCGGCGGATGATCGCCTCGACCTCGCGGCCCGTCCCGACCGGGACCGTCGATTTCGTCACCACCACCGTGTAGTGGTCGAGATGCTGGGCGATCTCCTCGGCGGCGCCATAGACGTAGGACAGGTCGGCATGGCCGTCGCCGCGGCGCGACGGGGTGCCGACCGCGATGAACACGGCGTCGACGCCCTGCATCGCCTCCTTCAGATCCATGGTGAAGGACAGGCGGCCGGCGGCGACGTTGCGGGCGACGAGGTCGTCCAGGCCGGGCTCGTAGATCGGAATCTCGCCGTTCCTCAGCCGCTCGATCTTGCCGGCGTCCTTGTCGACGCAGGTGACGTGCACGCCGAATTCGGAAAAGCAGGCGCCGGAGACCAGGCCGACATAGCCCGTGCCGATCATCGCAATGCGCATCGCGTCCCCCTCATGTCCTCAAAAGGAATTCTGTCTGTCCGTGGGATGCCCTGAATCGGGGCGTTCCTCATGCCCGGCCTTTTCGGGCGGCCGGCTCTTTTTGAAACCGCGGTCCAAACGCGCGTGCCCGCCGCCGTCCGGGTCAGGGGACGGGGCGGGCGCGGCATCGGGGATGTTGCCCGTCGGTCAGCAATATTTGCGCAGCATCTCGCGCACCTTGTCGGCCATGTCCGGCCGGTTCAGCGCGTGGGCGAGCGTCGCCTCGATGAAGCCGACCTTGTCGCCGCAGTCGTAGCGGGTGCCTTCGAAGCGCAGGCCGTGGAAGGGCTGGCTGCCGATCAGCTTGGCCATGGCGTCGGTGAGCTGGATTTCGTTGCCGGCGCCGCGCTGCTGCTTCTCCAGATGGTCGAAGATCTCCGGCTGCAGGATGTAGCGGCCGATGATCGACAGGGTCGACGGCGCCTCTTCCGGCTTGGGCTTCTCGACCAGGCCGCGGACGGTGGCCAGACGGCCGTCGTCCTTCTCGACATCCAGGATGCCGTAGCTGCTGGTGCGCTCGCGCGGCACGTCGACGACGGCGACGATGTTGCCGCCGACCTCCTCATAGGCCTCGACCATCTGCTTCAGGCAGGGGGTCTTGCCCTGGACGAAGTCGTCGGGCAGCACGATGGCGAACGGGTCGTTGCCGATCAGGGCGCGGGCGCACCACACGGCGTGGCCGAGGCCGAGCGGAACCTGCTGGCGGGTGTAGAAGCAGCGGCCGGGGGCGATCTCGCTGTGGCGGACCTCCTCCAGCGCATCCATCTTGCCGCGCTCTTCGAGCGTGCGGTTCAGTTCGGTGTCCGCGTCGAAATGGTCTTCGATGGCGCGCTTGGAACGGCCGGTGACGAAAACGAAATCCTCGATGCCGGCGGCGCGCGCCTCTTCGACGGCGTGCTGCAGCAGGGGGCGGTCGACCAGGGGCAGCATCTCTTTCGGGATGGCCTTGGTGGCCGGCAGGAAGCGCGTGCCGAGACCGGCGACCGGGAACACCACCTTGCGCACGGGTTTCCGCATTGGACGTCTCTTGTGGTTGAGGCAAAGTCAAATCATCGGTGCCATGGAACAACCCGACCGCAAGCGAAGCCGGCGGAAGCACGACCATGGTCCGGGGCTTTCTGCCACGCCTTCCGCGACGGCGCAACAAACCTTCCGAGACCGGGCAAAAGGCTAGTCCCGGCGGCGAAAATCAAATGAAAACCGGCCGAACGTCCTCATTCCGGCCGATCTTTATCCGCAAGGCCAAAAGCCGGCCCAAACCTTTCTCATAGGCGGCGACGCTTGAAAATGCGGAAGAAACCACGGGCGCGACACCGTGCCGCTGCCTGCCGGCGGGCAGCCTGCCGATATCGCTCACACTGCAGATTGTGCGCATGACTCCCGTTGCCGAGGCTTGCGCGGACGGCCCGCCGGCCGCCATGCTGCCGGCCATGACCCCCGACTCGCCTCCCTCCGCGTCCCTCTCGGCCGGCCAGCTGCGCGCCCGCGTGCTGCACCGGGACGAGCAGTGCTTCGTCATCGACAAGCCGGCCGGTCTGGCCGTCCACAAGGCCGGCCGCATCACCGACCATCTGGAGCTCTACCTGCCCCATCTCGCCGAAGCGGATGGCGAGCCGCCGAAGCTCGCCCACCGGCTCGACCGCGACACCGCCGGATGCCTGATCCTGGGCCGCACGCCCTGGGCGCTGAAACGCTTCGGCCAGATGTTCGCCGCCGGCCATGTCGGGAAGACCTATTGGGCGGTGGCCGACGGCGTCCCGGAGGCCGACTCCGGCATCATCGACCTGCCCCTGCTGAAACGGATCGAGCCCAAATCCCCATCGGGAGCCGGCCGTTCCTCCTGGACCATCCTGCCCGATCCGGCCGGCCAGCCGGCGGTCACCGAATACCGCGTGCTGGGAACCGGCAACGGCCGCTCCTGGCTGGAGCTTCGCCCGCGCACCGGCCGCACCCACCAGATCCGGATCCACTGCGCCGCCATCGGCTGCCCGCTGGTGGGGGAGCCCTTCTACGGCCCCGAACGCCTGCCCCCCGGCAACCTTCACCTGCTGGCCCGCTCGGTCGCCTTCCGCATCGCCTTCGAACATGCGGCCGTGAGCGCCGTCGCCCCGGCACCGGCGCATATGCGGGACGCGCTGTCGGCCTGCGGCTGGCAGGGAGAATAGGGGCGCTTCCACGCAAAAGGGGGGCTGCCGTCCTGCCCGCCGCATCCCACTGTTGGATGGCGAGAGGCCCCGCAACCGATGGAGCAATCAGGATGGGACAGGCGGTCACCGACAACCGCGCCATGAACCGGTTCGAACTGGCGGTGGGCAGCCAGACGGTCTACGCCGACTATCTCCGCAACGGCCGGACCCTGGTGATTTCCTATGTCGAGGCCCCGCCGTCGCTGCGCGGCAGCGGCGCCGCAGGCCGCCTGATGGAAGGCGTGATGGAAGCCGCCCGCGCCGAGGGATTGAAGATCGTGCCCCTGTGCAGCTACGCCGCCCTGTGGATGCGCCGCAACCGGCAGGACGAGCTGCTGGCGTGAGGCCCTCCGCTTATCATTGAGAAAATCAATGGAATCGTCGAAAACTATCAATTTCCCATGAGGCCCATCCCTCGTTAGCGTCCGGTCCATGGGGTTGCCGCAGTGCGGCAAGGCCCGCACTGACGATATGACGAGGGATGATCCATTATGGACACGCTGCTGTCCGCACCGATTCTGTTCTTCGGCCTCGGTGCCGCAATCGCGCTGACCGGGGCGCGCATTCCATTCCCGGAGGGTTTCGGCAAGGCGATTGCCGCCTATCTGCTGGTCGCGATCGGGCTGAAGGGCGGCGTCGCCCTGGCCAGCGCCGATCTGGACTCGGTGTTGCCGCTCCTGCTGACGGCCGCGCTGCTCAGCCTGCTGATGCCGATCCTCGGATTCGGCCTGCTTCGCTCGGTGGTCGGGCTGGATCAGGTCAATTCGGCCGCCATCGCCGCCCATTACGGATCGGTCAGCCTCGTCACCTTCGTCACCGCCACCAAGCTGCTGGAAAGCCAGGGCGTCACCTTCGGCGGCCACATGGTCGCGGCGCTGGCGATCATGGAAGGCCCGGCCATCGTCAGCGGCCTGCTGCTGGCGGGCGCCACCGGCATGGTGTCCGGCATCGCGGCGGGCGGAAACGGCGGTACGATGTCGGTGCCTCTCGGCGGGTCCGGCGGCGGCGAGCCGGCACGGGGCGGCTCGATCCGGGACGCGATCCGCGAGGCGGCCTTCAACGGCTCCGTCCTGCTGCTGGCCGGCTCGCTGCTGGTCGGCCTGGTGATCGGCAAGCCCGGCCTGCAGAGCCTGCACGGCCTGTTCATCGCCCCCTGGGACGGCGTGCTCTGCCTGTTCCTGCTGGAGATGGGCTACCTTGCCACCTCGCGGCTGCGGGAAGCGGCGTCGCTCAGCCCGCGGCTGATCGCCTTCGGCATCGTCATGCCGCTGATCGGCGCCGGCATCGGTCTTGCCGCCGCCTCGGCCCTGGGGCTCGGTCTCGGCGACGCCGCCCTGCTGGTGACGCTGTGCGCCAGCGCCTCCTACATCGCGGTGCCGGCGGCGCTGCGCCACGCCCTGCCGACGGCGGAGCCGGGCCTGTCGCTTCCGCTGTCGCTGGGCATCACATTTCCTTTCAACATCCTCGTCGGTATTCCACTCTACCTCGCAGTGAGCCGGGCGGTGCTGACCTGACCGGCCGAGCCGGACCCGACATCATGCCCCCGCACGCCCCTCCATCCGCCATGCCCGCTCCACTGCCGCCCTTCGACCTCGACCTGCTGCGCACCTTCGTGACCATCGTCGACAGCGGCGGCTTCACCCGCGCGGCGGAGCGGCTGGGCCGCACCCAGTCCACCATCAGCCTGCAGATCAAGCGGCTGGAGGATGGCTTGGGCAAGCGCCTGTTCCTGCGCGAGGGCCGCGGCCTGGACCTGACCCCCGACGGCGAGGTCCTGCTGACCTACGCCCGCCGCCTGCTGGGCATGGCGGGCGAGGCCTGCGCCCTGCTGATGGAACCGGAGGTGGGCGGCGTGGTGCGCCTGGGCACGCCGGAGGATTTCGCCACCGCCCATCTGCCCGACGTGCTGTGGCGCTTCTCCCGCGCCCATCCCCAGGTGGCGCTGGAGGTGCAGTGCGACTTCACCGTCAACCTGCTCGACCGTTTCGCCCGCGGCGAATACGACCTCGTGCTGTGCAAGCGGGAACCGCAGGGTCCGGCCGGCGGCGTCAAGGTCTGGCGCGAGCCGCTGTTCTGGGTGGCGTCCGACCGCCTGATCCTCGACGCGGGCGCCCCGGTCCCGCTGGTGCTGGCCCCGCCGCCGGACATCCACCGCAAGCGCGCCATCGACGCGCTGGACGCCCGCGGCCGCCCCTGGCGCATGGCCTACACCAGCCCCAGCCTCGCCGGCATCAAGGCGGCGGTGACGGCCGGGCTGGGCGTCACCATCCTGCCGAAGGACATGCTGGCCCCCGGCTTCCACATCGTGAACGCCGAACACGATCTGCCCGACCTGCCCGACATCGAAACCGCCCTCTACCGCCAGCCCGGTCCGCTGCCCAAGGCAGTGGACCTGCTGGCGGAACACATCATCCGCTCGCTGGAGAAGACGGCGGCGGGGTGAGGCGGTCCGACGCTTCTGGGCCGCCGCGACACACGAAATCCTCAGGCCATGGGAGACGCGCATGACGGTGGTGAGACGGCTCCTGCCGGACGATGCGGAGGAATACCGCTCGCTCCGCCTCGAAGCCCTGGAGCGGCATCCGGAGGCGTTCGGTTCGAGCCATGCCGAGGAATGCACCCGTCCCCTTGCCAGCTTCGCCGACAGGATCGCGGGCGGTTACATCGCCGGCGGCTTTGTCGACGGGCGGCTCGACGCCACCGCCGGGCTGCTGGTTCCCACCCAGGCCAAATCGCGGCACAAGGGCATGCTGTGGGGCGTCTATGTCCGGGCGAAGCGGCGTGGCAGCGGTCTGGCCGATGCGGTCATGACCGCCCTGCTCGCCCATGCGGCGGAGCATGTCGAGCAAATCCACCTGTCGGTGGCGGCGGCCAACGGGCGGGCCATCGGCTTTTACAAACGTCTGGGCTTCGAAGCGTTCGGAACGGAACCGCGGGCGCTGAAGGTGGATGGGACCTATATCGACGAACTCCTGATGGTGAAGGTCATGGGCCGCTAGAGCGTTTTTCTCCGCGGGGACCGCAGGAAACGCCGCCCGGCGCCGCCTTGCGGACCGGGCGGCGCATGAGGCCCGCCGCCGGAAGGAGGCGGGCCCCGAGGCCATCACCACAGGAGCGGCACGTCCCCGCGGTTCGCCCTGTCGCCCCAGTAAAGCGAGGGCAGCACCTTCGAAAGGTAACTGAACTCGGTATAGCAGTGCTGGAGCAGCCCGAAGCCGATGGCGTCGGGAAGCTCGTGCCCGGTCGCGCTCGTGTTCTGGCCGAGAATGAAGCGGCTTCTCAGCACGGCGCCATAGCTGGTGTCGCGCGCCACATGCACCATCTGACCGTCCGTCGGGTCGCCGTTCGCGTCCAGCACGACATCCTCGCCGAACCCGATGCGGGCATAGACCGCGGCCGAAACCTGTCCGTCCGTCATGGCCTTGCGGTAGGCATCCGGGGCGAGGATCTCCGCCGGATCATGGAATTTGATGACCGCGGATACCGGCGGAACCTCGCCCAGCGCCTCCACCGCGCGGATGGTCGCGCCGATGTAGCTCTCTCCCTTCCGCCAGTGCCGGTCCCAGCCGCGGTGCTCGACATGGTCGAGCGGGTGCCACCAGCTCAGATGCTGGGTGGTATCGAACTGCTTGAACCACCAATCGAGCATCCGTCCCTTGCAGCCGTGAAGGTCGGTCCGCACGGCCACGACGAGCGCACCGCTCTCCAGGCGGCTGATACCGGTTTCGAGACGGAGCGGTGCCGGCTGCAGCAGGTCGTCGATGTACGCGATGCCCGCTCGGGCAGGATCGGGGGGAAGTTTCGCATTCTCGATCATGACGATGATCTCCTGTCTGGGGATCTCCCATTTAGGAAACGTTGATCGTTTCCTAAATTGGGCGTATGTCAGGAAGCGAGTTTTGTCAAACGGAGTTTTCCGTGTCGGAGTCCACCCACCAACCGCAGAAGCCCCGAGGCCGTCCGCCGCTGTCGGAAGACCTGCTGCGTGGGAAAGTGGCAGAGGCAGCAACCCAGGTGATCCTGACGCACGGCTATCCGGCCATGACGATGGAGGCGGTGGCGCAGCGGGCCGGGGTCGCCAAGAAAACCGTGTATCGGTTCGCGGCGAACCGCGAAGACCTGATAGGGCTGATCGTCGGCAACTGGACCGACGTCCTGCCGCCCGCCTTCGAAGCCGACGCTGCGGAGCCTGGGGAAGCGATCCTCATGCTTGAGAATATTCTGGTGCTGATCGCGGAGCGGGTTCTGACGGCGGAGGCCGTCGGCCTCTTCCGGCTTCTTGTCAACGACCTGCCGGCGCGCGGAGACGTTCTGGCGATCTATGGCCGCAACGGCATCGAACGGTCGCGCGGCATGCTGGCCGACTGGCTCGCGCGCCACCGGTCTCGCGGCGTCCTCACCCTGGCCGATCCGGCCATGGCGGCCGATCTCATCCTGTCCATGGTCGTTGCCGAACCGTTGCGGCAGGTCGCCATCGGCATCACCGAACCGCAGCCGGCCTGGGACATCCGCCCCCGCGTACGCGCGGCCCTCGGCCTGCTCAAGCTGTAGCGGTTGCCGGCCGGGCTGAACGAGGGCGCCGGCCGCCGCTTCCCCTCACCCCAGCTCGAAGCTGGTGATCCCGAACAGCCGCGCCGGATCGGTCACCGGCGCCGGACCGAGATACATCCGCGCCGTCTCGAACTGCGGCGACAGCCCCAATTCCTCGGCCAGCCGCACGCCCGCTCCATTCGGCTCCGGCACGTCGAGGAACACAGGCCCCTCGCCGGCCGCCCGCCCAAGCGCCAGCACCAGATCCCGCGCCACCCCTGCGTCGTCGGCATAGAGCGGGCCGATCTTGAAACCACTGTGGCAGGGACGGATCACCCCGAAGCCGATCGGGTCGCCATCCCTCACCGCCGCCAGCGCCGTGGCGCCCGGCAGGGCGATCCAGTTGGCGAGGAACCCTGGACGCGGCGCCGGGAACAGAGCCGCATCCAGCGCCGTCAGCCGGTCGAAGGGCACCGTCCGGGCATCCACCAGGGTGGTTCCACCCGATCCACCGTCCGGCCCCGCTTCACCGTCCGGCAGGATGCCGCCGAAGCGGATGTTGCGGTGGGACAGGGCGAAGCCGGATTTGCGGTAGTTCTCCTGCTGGGCCACCACCCCGTCGAGGCCGACGGTATGGCCCTCCAGATGGCGCAGCCCCGCCTGCCACAGCCGCCAGCCATAGCCCCGGCCGCGCGCCTCCGGCCGGACGATGTAGAAGCCGAGGAAGCCGAAGCGTCCCGGATACCGCACGACCGACAGCGAGGCCACCGGCCGCCCATCGAGCAGCCCGACCAGGAAACCCGCCGGATCGACGGCATGGAAGGCGCCGGCATCCTGCAGACCGGGATTCCAGCCCTCCGCCCGCGCCCAATCGACGGCCAGATCGAGCTCGGCCCGGCTCATCACGCGGACGCGGTAACTGTCCGCCGCCTTTTCTCCGGTTCCCGGCATCTTTGCCACTCCTCCGAACGGGTTCCCCTTGACTGGAGCGTATCCGTCACCTCGCAGCACGGAAAGGTCCCGCCGCGCTTCCCCTCTCCCGTCTCGCGAGAGGGTGGAACCCGCATTTTTCACCCATCCTTTTCCCGCCGGCCGGCATCCGTGATAGGATTGTCGTCCTGCAAGCTGCTGGAAAGGCGCCGCCATGTACCATCTTCACGCCGCTCCGCCACGGGATGAAACAATGAAACACCCCCCGGAATCCCGTTTCACGGCGTTTCAAACCTTCAGTCCGGCACCGCCTTGGCACCGCTCCGCCGCCGGATGAAACAGTGGAACACCCCCCGCGCCCCTGTTTCACGGTGTTTCAAATGTTCAGCACGGCGGCTCTCCACGGCGGACCGCGCGCCGTTGCTTTCGCGGCGGGAGTGCGGTTAAGTCGCCGCCGGTTTCCGCTGATCCCCACCGAGTCCATGCCCGCCAACTCCCCGGACCTCGCCACGTCCCGCTCCGCCCCGACCTCGGCGCCCGCCGCAGGCGGACTCGACGCCGTGCTTCGGGTGCTGGCCGGGGCGGCGGCCGTGCTTCTGGGTCCGCTGGCCGCGGTCGCGCCGCGCGGGTTGCCGGTGTGGGCGATCCTGGTGCTTCTGCTGTCGCTGGCCGGTCTGGCGCGGCGGAGGGCCTTCGGGCGCATCCTGCGGCTGACGCCGCCCGTCGCGGCGGTCGCCGCCTTCCTGGCGCTGGCGCTGGCCTCCAGCCTGTGGAGCCCGTCCGCCCGCGCAGCAGCGACGGTGGTAGAGATCGGCTATATCGCTCTCGGCGCACTGGCCGGTGGCGCCTGGATCGCCGGACTGCCGGGGGCCGAGCTGCGGCGGCTGGCCAAACTGTTCCTGGCCGGCGGGCTGGCCGGCGGGCTGTTGTTCGCGGCGGAGGCGGCGCTGGATTTTCCGCTGAACCGCTGGTGGAACGGCATCCCCGACGACGGGTTGTCCAACCTGCTGAACGGCAATGTGCCGAAACGGACGGCGGCGCTGCTCTGCCTGCTGGTCTGGCCGGCCGCCCTGGCGGTGGACCGCTTCGGCCGCCGGGCGCTGGCCATGCTGGTTCCGGTCGGCTATGCGCTGGCCTGCCTGCCGCTGACCAGCCGGTCGGCCATGCTGGGCATCGGTGCCGGGCTGGTCACGCTGGCCGCCGCCCGCGCATCGGTCCGCTGGACCCGCCGGCTGTTCGCCGCTGCGGTGACCGCAGCCTTCCTGCTGGTTGTGCCGGCCGCCCTGCTGTTCTCCGGCCCGCTCGACCTCGACCATTCGCCCCTTCTGTTCCTCTCCGCCCAGCACCGGGTGGAAATCTGGGGCCATGCGGCGGACCGCGCTCTGCGCACGCCGGTCTTCGGCCAGGGCATCGACGCCTCGCGCTCGCTGCCGCCGGAAGGCGCGGTGTCGGAGTTCTCACCCATCGGCGACAGCCTGCTGCCGCTGCACCCGCATAATGCCTTCCTTCAGGTCTGGCTGGAGACCGGGGCGGTGGGGGCGGCGCTGGCGCTGGCGGTGCTGCTGATGCTGCTGGCCGCCACCGCCCGGCTCGACCAACGGGCCCAACCCTTCGCGCTGGCGCTGTTCGCCGCGGCGCTGGCGATGGGCAGCACCGCCTACGGCATCTGGCAACCCTGGTGGATGTCGGGATTCCTGGCCGCCGCGCTGATGCTGCGGCTGGCCGCCCGTATCGGGGAAAAGACACGATGAGCAAGCGCCCGCTCCGCATCCTGGTCATCAAGCTGGGCGCCTTCGGCGACTTCTTTCTGGCCCAGACCGCCTTCGCCGCCATCCGCCGCCACCATGCGGACGACCGGGTGACGCTGCTGACCCTGCCCTCTCTCGCCCCGCTCGCCCGCATGAGCGGCCTGTTCGACGAGGTGCTGGAGGACCCGCGCGACCGCTCGCTGTCGGCCTATCTGGCGATCCGCAAGACGCTGCGCGCCCACCGCTTCGACCGGGTCTACGACCTTCAGGCGCAGACGCGCACCGACCTGTACCACCGGCTGCTGTTCCCCGGCCCCTGGCCGGAATGGTCGGGCACCGCCAGCGGCGCCTCCCACCCCGACCGCTACGAGGGGCGGCGCAAGGTGCCGGTGCGCGAGCGCTATGTCCGCCAGTTGGCCCCTTTCGGCATCGTGCCGGACGAGACGCCGGACCTGTCCTGGCTCGACGCCGACATCTCCAGGTTCTGCCTGCCGGAGCGCTTCGCCCTGCTGGTCCCCGGCTCCTCCCCCGGACGGCCGGACAAGCGCTGGCCGGTCCGCCGCTATGCCGAGGTGGCGGCGGCGCTGGCAGACCGCGGCATCGTCCCGGTGGTGATCGGCACCGGGATCGAGCGCGACCTCGCCCGCTCCATTGCAGAGTATTGCCCGCAGGCCGTCGACCTGACCGACCGCACCGGCGTGCCGGAATTGGGCGGGCTGGCGCGCCGGGCCTGGGGGGCGGCCGGCAACGACACCGGCCCGACCCACCTGATCGCCGCGGTCGGCTGTCCCACCGTGGTGGTCTTCTCCGACGCCTCCAACCCGATCCACAGCACCGGCCCGCGCGTGCTGATCCACCACCGCCCCGACTTCAACGACATCGACAGCGCCGGCGTGGTCGAGGCTTTGGATCGGGCGCGGGAGAAGGGAGGCGCCTAACGGCAGAAGGGGAAGGGCGCCACCTTGGGCATGTAGATCGGGATCCACTCGCAATGGGTCACCGGGTTGGGCAGGCGGCGGGTCTCGATGATCGGCCAGGCATGGGCCGCGACCACCACCAGCGCCACGCCCCCCAGGATCCAGCGCCGCGGCTTCGTCCGCTCCAGCAGCCCCGGCATCCGGGCCAGCACCCAGGCCGCCGACAGGATCGCCAGCGGGTCGGTGTAGGCGGCATAGGCGCGCTGGAAACCGCGCAGCGAGAACAGCGCCTCCAGCCCCCAGGCCACCAGCAGCAGGAACAGTGCCTGCATGGCGGCCAGCCTCTGCCCGCGCCGCCACAGCACAGCCGCCCCGGCGAGGGCGAACCACTCCACGACGATGGTCTGCGGGATGTTGTCGGGGTGCAGGACGATGGTGCGGATCGCCAGCGTGCGGCCGATGCCGGCCAGCAGAAGCGCCAGCGTGCCCTCGCCCATCACTTGGCCCTGGCTGTTCAGCGCCGCGCCATGCCGCCAGGAGGAGAAGACGAACATATGCTCGACGAAGTTCGCCACGGCGATGGCGTTCTGCTCGTTCCAACGGATGTCGAGCGCCAGCAGCCCCACCGCCAGCCCCAGCAGCACCGCCGCCGCCCCGGCCACCGCGCGGCTTGCCGGCACCCGATGGACCACGGCATGGACCAGGATGCCGACCAGCACCCAGCCGGCGACGATGCTCTGGTAGCCGCCACCCGACAGCCCGCCGCCGACAGGGCTATAGGGATAGATGGCCCGTCCCCAGCCGGCCAGCCCGGCCTGGATCAGCCCAAAGGCCGGCACCGCCGCCGCCCCAGCCGCCAGCCCGGCCAGCACCGCCACCCCCCAATCCTGGCCCGGCGCGCCACCAGGCTCCGCCCGCCTCCCGAACAGGATCGCCGCCATCGGCAGCCCCATCGCCAGGAACACCGCCTGCACCTTGGTCACTATGGCCAGCCCGACCAGCAGCCCGCCCAGCGCCAACTGAAAGAGCGACGCTCCGCCGCACCGCCCGTCCCCGGCCGGCCGCACCGCCCGCAGGACCAGCAGCAGCCCCAGCACGACGAAGCCAGCCGACAGCAGATCGGTGCGCATCTGCCGCCCCTGTGCCGTCAGCCCGACGCCGAAGGCCAGCAGGATGCCGGCCAGCAGCGCCACCCGCCGGTCTCCCACCAGTCCGCGCAGCAGCGTGGTGTAGCCGACGGCGAACGCGGCGGTCAGCAGGATCGACAACGCCCGCCCGGCCTGGACCAGAGACTGCCAAACGGCTTGCGTCGCCGCGACGTCGCTGCCCGGCGGCAGGGCCGACAAGGTGGCGACGGGAAGGAAACCCAGCGCATGCAGCAGCCGGTACCAAGCGTCGATCACCAGGAAATAGCCGTAGCCTGGATGATCGAAATACTCCTGCGGCAGGCCGTCGCCGAACAACAGCCCATGATAGGCCAGCACCAGATCCTGGTCCGCATGCACCCAGTAGGGCAACCGGAATCCGACCAGCAGGATCGACAGCGCCATCGCCACGGCCAGCCCACTGCACAGCAGCCACCAGGGCGCTGCCGCGGCTCGGTCGAGCAGGGATGGACGGGAGGTGGAGGGAACGGACGACATCAGCTTCCTGCGCTCACGGTTCAGGTCGGCGGGCGCCTTGTGGCATGGAATGCGCCGGTTGGGAACCGTCTCCCCTTCCATTCGGAAGTCATCTCCTGTTCCCTTCGGAAGTCATCTCCTGTTCCCTTCGGAAGTCATCTCCTGTTCCCTTCGGGAACCACTCCGATTCAACGGTGTTGCCCTCACGGAACGGCGGAGTCGGGAGGCTCCGCCTCTTTGGTGGCGCCTCGCAGGAGTGGCTTTGCAACGTTGGCGGGACGCTGCCACAGAATACGGTATGGCAGACCCGCCGGGCAGACAAATGGGGAACCCGATGGCCGATACCGACGACATCCAGGAGCGTATCCGACGCCGTGCCCATGAGCTGTGGGAACGCGAAGGCCACCCGCATGGCCGCGATGCCGACCACTGGGCGCAGGCGGAAGCGGAAATCCGCGGCGCCGGGGCGCTGGTGCCGACCGAAAAGGTCGCCGGGTCGCGCAAGAAGTCCGGCGGCGGCAAGGCAACGGGCAAAAGCACCCGCGCTGCAGCCGAATCCCTGTCGGAGGTCGCGAACGCCCCGGCGGAAACCCGCCCCGACGCGGCCACGCCGCCGAAGACAAAGGCGTCAGCCAAGCCGCCCGGCAAGTCGAAGGCCAGAGCAAACCCATCGGAGGAGACAACCGCCCCCGCCCCTGCCAAGACCGCTGGGGCGAAGTCCCCCGCGAGATCCGCCGCAAACGCTCCCCCCGCAAAGCCGCAGCGCACCGGAAAGAAGGACAACGGCAAGACCGCTTCGGCTGGCTGACCCCTTGCCCGATCCCGGGAACTCTGCGGGGGCGGGGCCGGGGCCGGTTGTCAGGTCTTTCCTGCGACCTTCCCCGGAGGATCCGTCGTGTCCGCTCCAACCATACCGTCGATGGACGACTGCATCCGCAACTGTACCGACTGCCACAGGATCTGTCTGGAAACCGTCGCGCATTGTCTGGACAAGGGCGGTGTGCATGCGGAATCCGGTCATATCCGCCTGATGCTGGACTGCATCGACATCTGCCGCACCAGCGCCGATTTCATGATCCGCAGCGCCCGCCTCCATCACCTCACCTGCGGCGCTTGCGCCGAGATCTGTGCGGCCTGCGCCGACGACTGCGACCGCATGTCCGACGATCCGATGATGAAGCGTTGTGCCGACATGTGCCGCCGTTGCGCCGAAAGCTGCCGGGCGATGTCGCGGATGGCCGCGTGACGGGCGCCAGCCGGTCCGGGCGGTCTCCTGCACAATCACTCCTCCGCGCCGTTCACCGCCGCAGTCCTCACGGCATGCATGGCAGGGCAACGCTGCTGTCGCGCCTCTGGCGTCCCCGACAGGATCGCGCCTCTGGCGCGGGCGACAGGAGATTGCTAAGGTGCCCACCCGTTTCGTTCCATTCCTTTCGCCAACTCGCCCGAATCGACCAGCTGAGGACCGATCCATGCCGCACTACCGTTCCCGCACCTCCACCCACGGCCGCAACATGGCGGGCGCGCGCGGCCTGTGGCGGGCAACCGGCATGAAGGACGGCGATTTCGGCAAGCCGATCATCGCCATCGCCAATTCCTTCACCCAGTTCGTCCCCGGCCATGTCCATCTGAAGGATCTGGGCCAGCTGGTGGCGCGCGAGATCGAGAAGGCCGGCGGCGTGGCGAAGGAGTTCAACACCATCGCGGTGGACGACGGCATCGCCATGGGCCATGGCGGCATGCTGTACAGCCTGCCCTCGCGCGAGCTGATCGCCGACGCGGTCGAATACATGGCGAACGCCCACTGCGCCGACGCGCTGGTCTGCATCTCCAACTGCGACAAGATCACTCCCGGCATGCTGATGGCCGCGATGCGGCTGAACATCCCCGCGGTCTTCGTCTCCGGCGGCCCGATGGAGGCCGGCAAGGTCAAGTGGCGCGGCAAGGTCAAGTCGGTCGACCTGATCGATGCCATGGTTGCCGCCGCCGATCCGACCGTCTCCGACGAGGAGGCGGCGGAGATGGAGCGTGGGTCCTGCCCGACCTGCGGCTCCTGCTCCGGCATGTTCACCGCCAACTCGATGAACTGCCTGACCGAAGCGCTCGGCCTGTCGCTGCCCGGCAACGGCACCATCCTGGCCACCCATGCAGACCGCAAGGAGCTGTTCCTCGCCGCCGGCCGCCTCGCCGTCGACCTCTGCCGCCGGTGGTACCAGGAGGAGGACGCCACCGCCCTTCCGCGCGGCATCGCCAGCAAGGCGGCGTTCGAGAATGCGATGACGCTGGACATCGCCATGGGCGGTTCGACCAACACCGTCCTGCACATCCTGGCTGCAGCGCAGGAGGGCGGCATCGACTTCACCATGGCCGACATCGACCGGCTTTCACGCCGCGTCCCCAACGTCTGCAAGGTCGCCCCGGCGGTTTCCGACGTCCACATCGAGGACGTGCATCGCGCCGGCGGCATCTTCGGCATCCTGGGCGAGCTCGACCGCGCCGGCCTGCTGAACCGCGAGGCGCCGACCGTCCATGCCCCGACGCTGGGCGAGGCGCTTGACCGCTGGGACGTGATGCGCACCCAGGATTCCGCCGTCCACACCCTGTACCGAGCCGCCCCCGGCGGCATCCCGACCGTCGTTCCCTTCAGCCAGGAGCGCCGCTGGCCGGAGCTCGACCTCGACCGCGAGAAGGGCGTGATCCGCAAGGCCGAAAAGGCCTTCAGCCAGGACGGCGGCCTGGCCGTGCTGTACGGCAACATCGCGGAGAACGGCTGCATCGTGAAGACGGCGGGCGTCGATGCCTCCAACCTCGTCTTCGCCGGTCCTGCCCGCGTGTTCGAAAGCCAGGACGACGCCGTTGCCGGCATTCTGGGCGATGTGGTCAAGGCGGGCGAGGTGGTGGTCATCCGCTATGAGGGTCCGCGCGGCGGCCCCGGCATGCAGGAAATGCTGTACCCGACCAGCTACCTGAAGTCGAAAGGGTTGGGCAAGGCTTGCGCGCTGGTCACCGACGGCCGTTTCTCCGGCGGCACCTCTGGCCTGTCGATCGGCCACGTCTCGCCGGAGGCGGCGCAGGGCGGCGCCATCGGCCTCGTGCAGGACGGCGACCGCATCGAGATCGACATCCCCAACCGCATCATCCGCCTCGCCGTCGACGATGAAGAGATGCAGCGCCGCCGCGACGCAATGAACGCCAAGGGTGTCGATGCCTGGAAGCCGGGCAGCCGCGACCGCGTGGTCTCCCCGGCGCTCCGCGCCTATGCCGCCCTGACCACCAGCGCCGACCGCGGCGCCGTGCGTGACGTGACCCAGGTGGAGAACATCGCCGTCCGCCGCTGAACGGGGGGGCTGTCTCCGCCAATGTCCTATCCCTCCGGTTCAGGCACCTCGAACACTCATCACAAGTAACAATCAAGGCGCCGCGCAAGTCGCGGCGCTTTCTTTTTGAACAAAATTACATACACGGATATGCTGGATTCCGCCTGCGCGAATTTCTTGGAGTGATGCATCGCTCGGATGTTCGCAAAATTCGAAATGCATGCTCTAATATGCCGACGCGATTTTCGCGAGGGGGGCGGGCATGGCGGACGCCATGTGGAGCACAGCGGCCGACGACGGCGGTCCCGGACAGGATGCATCGCGCCTGTCCGCCGATAAGCCGCGCGAACGCAAGGTGGTGACGGCGATGTTCGTCGACATCGTCCGCTCCTCCGCCATGGTTGCCGGCCGCGATCCGGAAGACGCCGACGATCTGCTCCTGTCCATCCTGAACCGCGTGACGGAGGCGGTGCCGCGTTTCGAGGGCACGGTGACCCAGATGCTCGGCGACGGTTTCCTGGCGACCTTCGGCGCTCCCGGCGCCAAGGAGGACCACGCCCTGCGCGCCTGTCTGGCTGCCCAGGACATCCTCAGCGCCACCCGCGACGAACAGGGGCGCCCGCTCTTCCACATCCGCATCGGCATCAGCTCCGGCGATGCGGTGGCCCATGTGGTGACAAACGGCCTGTGGACCGATTACCGCGCGGTCGGCGAATGCGTGCATATGGCAGCCAAGTTGCAGCAGCGCGCCGCCTCCGACACCGCCCAGCTCACCCGCGACACGCTGGACCTGATCCCGGTCGGCGTCGCAGTGCGCCCGATGGGGAGCCTTCGCCTGTCGGAGGAGGTGGAGCCGATGCCAGCCTTCCTGCTCGACGGGGCCCGTGCCGTGCGCCGCACCGCCACCGATCTGCTGTCGGCCACCACCGCCCCCTGTGTCGGCCGGGAGCGGGAGGTGACGGCTTTGTTCGCCATGGCCGATGCGGTGGAAGGCGGGACGCCGGTCCAACTCCTGCTGCAGGGAGAGGCCGGGATCGGCAAGTCGCGACTCGTGGGCGAATTCCTGCGCGACCCACGCAGCCGGCGTTGGACGCTGCTGCAATGGCCGCAGATGCCGATCCGGCGGCTGGCCGATCCGGACGATCTGGAGGCGGCGGCGCTGAGCCTCGCGGAACAGGTGGCCGGTTGTGCCAGCGAACAGGGAATCGACTGGGTTTGCGAGGCCGCCGCACGGCGTTCCGGCCCGCTGGCCGGCGACGCCGTACGCGCTCTGTTCGGACGACCTGGACTTGACCCGCTGTGGACCGGCCTGGACGCATCACAGCGGCTGTCGCTGGGGATCGAGGGGCTGGTGGGCGCGACGCTGGAACTGGCGGCTCCGCTCCGGCGCTGCAAAGGCGCCGAACCCTCCGGCGAAGCGATGGACGGTGCCGTCGGCCGGCCGCTGCTGGTTCTGGTCGAGGACGCCCATTGGGCGCGACCGATAATGGTGAGGCTGCTCGAACGGCTGGCGGAGGCGCTGCCGGGTTCCGGCTCCCGCCTGCTGCTGCTCGCCACCCGCCGGCCGCCGCCGCTCGGTCCCGAGTCGCTGGAGCAGGGTTGGACCGGCCGGCCGGGCGGGCGGCGCATGGAATTGGGCATGCTGTCGGCCGAACAGGTACAGAGCTTCCTGGCTCATTGGCTGGGGCCGGACTGGTCGCTGGTGGACCTGAAGGCCCAGGTTGCAGCCCGCTGCCAGGGCGTTCCGCTCTATCTGGAGGAGGTCCTGCGCACACTGGAGGCATCGAATGCCATCGAAGGAACGCCCGGCGCCTACCGGTTGATCGACCCTCTGGTGGTCCACAAACTGCCGCGCACGCTGCATGCTCTGCTGGCCGAGCGCATGGACCTGATGACGCTGGAACGGCGCCGGCTGCTGATGAACGCTGCGGTGATCGGCACGACCTTTGACGTCGGATTGCTCCAGGCGCTGACCGGCATGCCGATGACGAAGCTGTCTGACTGCCTCGCTTATCTGGAGCGCACCGGTTTCATACTGCGCACCCGCCTGCTGCCCAACCTGGAATACTCCTTCAAGCACGCGCTGATCCAGGAGGTCGCCTACGCCACCCTGACCAAGTCCGACCGCCGGGCGCTGCATGCCCGCGTGCTGGAAGCGCTGCGCCACCGCCGCGACCACGACCTGCCGAACCGCCTGGACCTGCTGGCCCACCACGCATTCATGGCGGAAAGCTGGCCTGCCGCCCACCTGTTCGGCCGCCGCGCCGGCGAAAAGGCGGAAGGCCGTTCCAAGCTGGAGGACTCCAGTCGGCATTACGCCAACGCACTGTCCGCCGTACGCCGGTTGCCGGACCATCCACGAAATACTGCACGCCAGATCGATCTTCTGATCGCCCTTCCGCGATCCCTATTGCCGCGGGGATCAATGGGAGTGGACGACCATCTGCAACGTGCCATCGCGATGGCACGCGATTCGGGCGACCTCATCCGCTACGCCCGGGCTTGCTCGATGCTGGCATCGTTCCTGTGGACGTTCGGCGATCTCGACCAAGGCCTTGCACTTTGCCACGACGGCCTTTCCGCACTCGACGAGCGGGACGACCGCCGCACCCGCGTGCAGTTGCTGTTCAGGTTGGGCGGCCTGCAAACGGACAAGGGACTTTTCGTCGAGGCGCTGAAGACATTCGAACACGGCTCCCGCATGCTCTCGACATCCCGTCCTTATGATCGCTATGGGCTCGCAACCGTCGCGCGGGTGCATATGGGAAGCCTCGCGGCCCGCGGGCTCGCCGAACTGGGACAGGTCGATGAAGCCGTGAAAGCCGGTCACCAATCGGTTGAGATCGCCGAGGAGAGCAACCATCTTTTCTCGCGGCTGTTCGCCCTGACGCATTTGGGTTGGACGCACATCATCTGCGGGCAATTGGAGGACAGCATTCCCGCGCTGGAAGCCGCATTGTCGATCGGACATGCCATACATGCCCCACTGCTGCTTCCCTTGGTCATGGGGGGAATCGGATATGCGTCGGTCCTGACGGGGAACCACAAGTCAGGATTCGCCATGTTCGAAAACAGCTTTGCACTATTTCAGCAGCAAGGAGCGATGAGGGGCAAACCGCATCCTTTGGGATGGCTACCCCAAGTCCAGATTTGGTACGCGGATGCCTTGGAAGCGGCAGGCAACAGCCCCGAAGCTATAGGTATGGCACGCGCTGCTTTGGAAACCGCTTTACTCACCACACAAATTTCGAGCCAAGCACGTGCAGCCCAATTAATCAGACGATTGGAAAGCGAACAAAAAGTTCTGAGTTGATAGCCTTCGGAAGAATGAATTATTTAGGCTGATTCAGCCTTTCGGAAATAACCCAAGACAAATGTACGGATAGTTGTGCTAAGAGCCTCATTTTTAGGGCGATTTTCCTCCAACTCCGCGCATAATTGCTGCGTAGGCTTTCCTTCGAGCTCGGCAATAGCGTCAAGGCCTTCCCAAACCGCCTTTTCAAGGCGCAACCGGGCAGTGACGCCGTTCTTAGGAACGACACGAGCGGATAGCTGCGGCCATACCATCAGAGCCTCGAGGTCGATAGAACCGCGACCGGTCGCGATACCGCCGCGCTTCTTGTTGGTGGCCTGCAGCATAGTTTGAATTCTCCAGTCAATCACCCACTGCCCACGATGGCATGGCGCTTGAAGCGCCCAATCCCATTCGCTGCTGCTTAGACTTTCCAATTACGCTGCCACCTCAGAACACGAAGTGAAAAACTTCACAGACCAAACCCGTTCGAATCCAAAGAATTTGCTCCAGCACCAACGTTGAACGGAGTCAATCCAGATGTCGCTCTCCATTTCTCAGTCCTCGATGATCCGCGGCGCTGATGGCCGTCTGTATGCCGTGTCCGCTCAGGGCGTGTGCGAGATCGCAGAGGTGCAGGCTTCTACTGCCCGCAACCTCGTCCGTTCCGGCGATCGCAGCACCTTCGATGCCACGGATCACGAGGCTGGTCGGTTCAGCATCACCCCGGGCGCCTGATCGGGTTCCCGGTTCCGGTTCTTCGGACCGTGGCCACCAGCACCTCTTCAGGTGCTGACCGGCCACGGACCCGGGAACGGGACACACCCTCTCGATTCTCCTCCGCCCCGGACAAGCCGCGATGCCCTTCGATCTGCTCGATGTCAAAGCCTCCGTTTCGGATGCGGTGAAGGCCCACACGATCGGCACCCACCGGGTCATGGCACCCGAACAGACTCTGGATCGGGTTGCCCCGTTCCTGCCGATCATGGGAATCACCCGGATCGCCAACGTCACCGGGCTGGATGCCGTCGGTATTCCGGTGGTGATGGTGACGCGGCCGAACTCGCGTTCCATCTCGGTGTCGCAAGGCAAGGGCGTGACACTCGCCGCCGCCAAGGCGTCGGGGGTCATGGAGTCGATCGAGACCTATCACGCCGAACGCATAACCCTGCCACTCAAGTTCGCCAGCTTCGAGGAGCTGCGCTGGACCCACCCGGTGGTGGACGTAGACCGCCTGCCCAGGCTGTCGACCGGCTGCTTCAATCCTAACAGCCCCATCCTGTGGATCGAGGGCCAGGATCTGCTGAACGGCGGCCCGAAATGGGTTCCGTTCGAGATGGTCCACCTGAATTTCACCGTGCCGATGGCCCCCGGCCACGGCGCCTTCCTTGCCGGTTCCAACGGGCTGGCGTCGGGCAACCACAAGGTGGAGGCGATCAGCCACGCCGTCACCGAACTGGTGGAGCGCGACGCGACCACCCTGTGGCGCCTGCAGGACCCCGCCACCCAGGCGGCGACCCGCATCGACCTGGACAGCATCGACGATCCGGTCTGCCGCTCGCTGATCGACCGGTTCGAGGCCGCCGGAGTCGCCGTCGGCGTGTGGGAAACCACCAGCGACGTCGGCCTGCCCGCCTTCCTCTGCCGCATCGTCGAGCGCGAGGATCTGCCCCAGCACTCCATCCGCCCGGCCACCGGCATGGGCTGCCATGTGGCGCGCGAGATCGCCCTGTCCCGCGCCCTGACAGAAGCGGCGCAGAGCCGCTTGACCTTCATCGCCGGCGCCCGCGACGACATGCCCCGCGCCGAATATGAACGCCACCTCGACCCGGCCAACCATGCCCGCTGGAAGGCGCTGATCGTCGATGGTGCCGGTCGGCGCTCCTTCTACGACTGCCCGACCAGCACCGCCCCCACCATCGAGGCCGACCTCGCCCACCAACTCGACCGGCTGCGCGCCGTTGGCATCGGGGAGGCGGTGGCGGTCGACCTGACCAGACCCGAATTCGGCATCCCGGTCGTGCGCGTCGTCGTGCCGGGGTTGGAGGGTGCCGACGAATCCCCCGATTACCTGCTGGGTGAACGCGGCCTGCGCTCGCTCGGCGCCCGAGCCATGGAGAAGGCGGCATGAACGGCGTCTATGTCTTCCTAGGCCCCACCCTGCCGCGCGAGGATGCGGCACGGGAGCTGGACGCCACCTACCTGCCACCGGTCGCCCAGGGCGACGTGTTGCGTCTGTGCGCGGAGAAGCCGGCGGCCATCGGCATCATCGACGGCTTCTTCGAAAGCGTGCCGTCGGTCTGGCACAAGGAAATCCTTTACGCCATCCATGCCGGCATTCCGGTGTTTGGCGCCTCCAGCATGGGAGCTCTGCGCGCGGCGGAGTTGTATCCCTTCGGCATGATCGGTGTCGGCGCCATTTTCGAGGCTTTCCGCGACGGTCGGCTGGAGGACGACGATGAGGTCGCGGTGATCCATGGCCCGGCCGAGCTCGGCTACACCGCCCTGTCGGAGGCGATGGTCAACATCCGCCGCACCCTGTCCGACGCGGTGACCGACCGGGTCCTGACCACAGGCACGGCCTTGCGCCTGGAATCCATCGCCAAGGAGTTGCCTTACCGTGAACGCGGCTATGGCCGGATGCTGCGGCTGGGTGGCGACATCGGCCTGCCAGCGGACGAACTGTCGGCTTTCCGAGGCTGGCTGCCGCAGGGCCGCTTCGATCAGAAGCGCGACGATGCCAAGGCGATGCTGCACCACATGGCGCGACGCCTCGGCCGTTCCAGCGGCGACGATGCAGCGCCGGAAGCCCGCTTCCATTTCGAGCGGACCGTCCTGTGGGAACGTGCAATACGCGACGCTGCCCCCCTCGCGATGTAGGTGCGTTTTCGGTAGACTGATCGCGTCGGGGTGGCGGTCGTCGCCGCCCAGGCGTGAAACAGTGCCGGGACGGATGTATGAACGCGCCCATAGATGTGGCGGCGGTGCTGAGGCGCAACCGTCTGCTTGGAGAGCTCGACGCCGGGCAAATGGCGGAAATGCTGGGGTTGGGCCGTATAGTCCGCTTCGATGCCGACCAGATCATCTTTGACAAGGGCGATCCCGGCGACAGCCTGTTCGCTGTCCTGAAGGGCCAGATCGCCATCCGGACGTCCTCGGCGGATGGCAAGACCATGCTGCTGAACATCCTGGAAGCAGGCGACGTCCTGGGAGAGATCGGCCTGATCGACGGCCGGGAACGGACCGCCGCAGCGGTCGCCCTGCGCCCGGTCGAGCTTTACCGCATCGACCGCTCCGATTTCATCCCCTTCCTGGAACGCTATCCGCGCCTTTGCACCCGCATGATGGTGGTCTTGTGCGACCGGCTGCGCTGGGTATCGGAGAACATCGAGGATGCCGTCTTTCACGACGTCCCGCGCCGGCTCGCCCGGAGGTTGCTGCTGCTGTCGGACAGCTACGGACAACCGACCGCCACCGGCTTACGCCTGACCTTGCCGCTATCGCAGGAAGCCCTCGCAAACATGCTGGGCGTCACCCGCGAAATGGTGAACAAGTGTCTCGGCGCCCTGCGCAGGTCTGGCGCAGTGACATATGCTAAAGGTTTTATCGTCATCAACGATCTGGCTCTACTCAGGGATATGGCTGGAGATCCCGAACAGAGTCCCTAGGGAGAATCCTTACCTGCCGAAAGTTTTGTTCCCAAACCCGGTTGTGGTCGCGTTATAGTGGGTGCGCGTTGGGGGGCAATCGCACGGGCAGGACGAGGATTTAAGCGCATGTCGAGCGATGGGAACAACAGGTTTCACACCGATCAATCAATGGGTGTTTCCCCTCTGGCTTCTCGCACGCTGAAATTGTCCGGACGTGATGTCTCTATCCGTCTGGAGCCCTCCTACTGGGAGGGGCTGAATGAGATATGCCAGCGGGAAGACCTGACAGTGGAAGAGCTGTGCGGGGATGTCCGCGACCGCATGGAACAGCAGGGCCGTCGCGCCCCCCAGGCCGGCGTATCGCTCGCGAATGCACTGCGGGTGTTCGTGGTCGGCTATTTCCGGCAGGCTGCGACCGAGCGTGGCCACGCCCGCGCCGGCCATGGCCAGGGCCGTCCTTTCATCGCCACCCCCTTCGATACGGTTCCCGCCGCCAGAGAAAGCTGAAAATATGCGGGTGTCCGTCGAGGGGCGGGCACTCCGGCCCACCCCCGAGGCATTGGACGGGCCGCCTTACTGGGCGGTCCAGCCACCATCCATGGTCAGCGCGGCACCACGCATGTTTCCGGCCGCCTCCGAGCACAGGAACACCGCAAGTTCACCCAGCTGTTCGGGGGTGACGAAGGATTTCGACGGCTGCTTCTCGCTCAGCAGCTCGCGTCCGGCCTCCTCAACCGACAGATTGCGCGAGGCGGCAAGCGCGTCGATCTGCTTCTGCACCAGCGGCGTCAGCACCCAGCCCGGGCAGATGGCGTTGCAGGTGATGTCCGTCTCCGCCAGTTCCAGCGCCGTCACCTTGGTCAGGCCGATCACGCCGTGCTTGGCGGCGACATAGGCCGACTTGTTGACCGACGCCACCAGCCCGTGCACCGACGCGATGTTGATGACCCGGCCCCAGCCGCGGGCCTTCATGCCCGGCAATGCCGCACGGGTGCCGTGGAAGACGGCCGAGAGGTTGATGGCGATCACCGCATCCCAGCGCTCCACCGGGAAGGCGTCGACCGGCGCCACATGCTGGATGCCGGCATTGTTGACCAGCACGTCCAGCCGGCCATAGGCAGCCTCGGCGGCGGCGACCATAGCCTCGATCTCCTCGGGCTTCGACATGTCGGCGCCGTTGTGGGCGACGCGCACGCCGAACTCAGCCGACAGCGACTGGCACAGCTCGGCGATGTAGGCGGCGTCGCCGAAGCCGTTCAGCATCAGGTCGGCGCCCTGACCTGCGAGCTGCCGTGCGATTCCAAGGCCGATCCCGCTGGTGGACCCAGTGACGAGCGCGGCCTTCCCCTTCAGATTGGTCATTGTTTTTACCTTTAGAGCGGCATGGAACGGAGGTCCGGGGCGACGATCAACTCGCACCCGGTGTTGGCGATCACCTGCTCCACCGTGACACCGGGGGCGGTTTCCTTCAAGACGAGCCCGGCATCGGTCGGCTCGATGACGGCGAGGTCAGTCACCACCAGGTCGACCCGGCGGACGGAGGTCAGCGGCAGGGCGCATCGCTCGACGATCTTCGCCTCGCCCTTGGCGCTGTGCTGCATGGCGACGATCACCCGGCGGGCGCCGGTGACCAGATCCATCGCCCCGCCCATGCCCGGCACCATCTTGCCCGGCACCATCCAGTTGGCGAGACGTCCTTCACGGTCCACCTGCAGGCCGCCGAGCACGGTGACGTCCAGATGGCCGCCGCGGATCAGCCCGAAGGAGAAGGCGCTGTCGAAGGACGCCGCCCCCGGCAGAGCCGAGATGGGCGAACCGCCGGCATCGGTCAGGTCGTGGTTCTCCGCTCCTGTGATCGGGCCGGACATGCCGAGGATGCCGTTCTCCGACTGGAAGAACACATGGCGCCCGGCGGGGACGTAGCGGGCGACCAGGGTCGGCAGGCCGATGCCGAGGTTGACGAGGTCGCCGTCCATCAGTTCCAGCGCGACGCGCTTGGCGATCAGGGTCTTTTCATCCATGGCTCAATACTCCCCGATCAGCGCGGCGTTGCAGTGACGATGTGGTCGACCAGAACCGACGGCGTCATCACCGCGTCGGGCGGGATGCAGCCGACAGGCAGGATGTCCTCGGCCTCGGCGATCACGGTGGCGCCGGCCATCGCCATCAGCGGGTTGAAGTTGCGCGCGGTCAGCGCGTAGGTCAGGTTGCCGTACAGATCGGCCTGCTTGGCGGCGACCAGCGCGAAGTCGGCCTTGATCGGTGTCTCCAGCAGGTAAGTGACTCCGTCGATCTCGACCGTACGCTTGCCGTCCTCCACAATGGTGCCGACGCCGGTGGGGGTCAGGACACCGCCCAGCCCGACGCCGCCGGCGCGGATGCGCTCGGCCAGCGTGCCCTGCGGCACCAGTTCCACCTGGATATCGCCGGCGATCATCTGCTTCTGCGTCTCGGGGTTCAGACCGATGTGGCTGGTGACGACGCGGCGCACCAGCTTCTCCACCACGAGCTTGCCAAGGCCGTTGTTGGGCCGGGCAGTGTCGTTGGCGATGATGGTCAGGTCGCGCTTGCCCTGGCGGATCAATTCGTCCACCAGCCGGTTGGGGCCGCCGACGGCCATGAAGCCGCCGATCAGGAGGGAAGCGCCGTCGGGAATGCGCGCGACGGCCTCTTCCAGGGAGACGAGTTTGTTCTTCATGGTCAGACGATCCCGGTCAGGTAATAGACGGCGATCACGAAGAAGACCGCCAGCGTCTTGATGCAGGTGACGGCGAAGATGTCGCCGTAGGACTGCCGGTGCGTCAGCCCGGTGACGCCCAGCAATGTGATGACGGCACCATTGTGCGGCAAGGTATCCATGCCACCGCTGGCCATGGAGGCGACGCGGTGCAGCACCTCCATCGGGATACCGGCGGCGTTGGCAGCCGCGATGAACTGGTCGGCCATGGCCGCCAGCGCGATGCTCATGCCGCCCGATGCCGAGCCGGTGATGCCGGCCAGCGCGGTGACGGTCACCGCCTCGTTCACCAGCGGGTTGGGAATGGCAGTGAGGGCGTCGCGGATGATCAGAAAGCCCGGCAGCGCCGCGATGACCGCGCCGAAGCCGTATTCCGACGCCGTGTTCATGGCGGCCAGCAGCGACCCGCCGATGGCGGCCTTGGTCCCGTCGGCGAAACGCTGCGACACCGGCTTCCAGGCGAAGGCCAGCACCATCAGGATGCCGCAGAGCAAGGCACCTTCCACCGCCCAGATGCCGGCGACGGAGGAGACCTGCGTCACCAGCGGCTTGGCACCGGGGGTCAGTGCCACCTCGCTGGTGGTGCCGTAGATGCCGGGAATCGCCATGGTGAAAAGCTTGTTCAGCACGCCGACGGCGACCAGCGGCGACAAGGCCAGGATCGGGTTCGGCAGCACTTCCGAGGCGACCGGTTCCGGCTCGTTGCTATGGCCGCTGCCATAGCCCTCGCCGCGCGCGATGGCCGAACGGACGCGCCATTCCAGATAGAGCAGCCCCAGCGCCAGGATGAAGACCGAGCCGATCAGCCCCAACCAGGGGGCGGCATAGGCGTCGGTCTTGAAGAAGGTGGTCGGGATGATGTTCTGGATTTGCGGCGTGCCCGGCAGCGCGTCCATGGTGACGGTGAAGGCGCCAAGCGCAATCACGCCGGGGATCAGGCGTTTGGGGATGTCGCTCTGCCGGAACATCTCCGCCGCGAAGGGATAGACGGCGAAGACCACGACGAACAGCGACACGCCGCCATAGGTCAGCAGCAGGCAGACCAGGACGATGGAGGTCACCGCCCGTTCGCGCCCGACCAGCTTGATGACGGCCGAGACGATCGACTTGGAGAAGCCGGACAGCTCGATCACCTTGCCGAACACCGCGCCCAGCAGGAAGACCGGGAAGTACAGCTTCACGAAGCCGACCATCTTGTCCATGAACAGGCCGGTGAAGATCGGCGGCACGGCGGACGGATCGGTCAGCAGCACGGCCCCCATCGCCGCGATGGGCGCGAAGAGGATGACGCTGAAGCCCCGGTAGGCGACCAGCATCAGGAACGCGAGCGCTCCTACGCAGATCAGAAAGCTCATTTGGACGATGCTCCCTCGGTTATTATTTTCGGACGGTGACCGTCACGGGTGTGTTTTCGGGATTCACGGCTGAAGCAGAGTGCGAAGCCGGGCCATGCCGGCATCGTAAAGGTCGCGGACGAAACGCTCCGCTTCCAACTCCGCGCCACAGTTCGGGTGGGGAGAATGCGGGCGGAAGGTGGCGGTCCAATCCAGGGCGGCCTGCCGGTTCCCATCCGCGCGCAGACGGATCTGTGCCAGAAGGTCAGCGACCGGATACGGTCCTTCGACCACCGCATAGGTGTAGGCATCGTCGATGCGGCTGACATGCTCCAGCCGGTGGACGACCGGCGCCCCGTCATAAAGCCGCAGACGCCGCAACGCGCCCTTCCCCACCCCCTCCACGCTCATCGAGACCGCACCGGGATACCAATCACCCAACGCCCCGTCCCACCGGACCAGCGGCCACACGCAGCGTGCCGGAACAGGCAGATGAGAGGTTGCGGTGACGAGCGGCATCGGAGCGCTTTCTCATGGCGGCAGTCCCCTGAGGGCGGGGTGCAACCATAAGAGCAAAGCTTGTGCCAGGATTGACGGCCCGGTGATGTCGGCAGAAATCTTTGATAAGGCTGATTTTGTGCGTTGCACACAAAACTCTCCGACCGGTCACAAGTCTCTTAATCAAGACTTTTGAAGGAGTGCCATCTATTTTTAGAGATATTGTCTCGATTTTCAGACAACCATAACAGAGCGAAACGATCGGCTCGGAATGCCCTTGAGCAGGCCTGTGGAATGCCACTTGACCTTCCAACCACTGGAAGGCCCAGCCTGTGCAGATTCCGTGCGCCATCGCACCGCCAAGGGAGAAGAGACCCATGCTGACGTTGAAGGTATCCGGAATGTCGTGCGGCCAATGCGCCCAGACCGTAACCAAGGCGGTGGAAGCGCTGCCATCGGTCGAGCGCGCCTTGGTCGATCTGAAGAAGGGCCAGGTGACCATCGAGGGCGACGCCGACGAATCGACCATCCGCCAGGTCATCGAGGATGCCGGCTATGAGGTGCAGGGCCGGGCGTGAGGCGCAATCCGCAAAAAGAATGGGCGCCGGGCCACATGGCCGGCGCCCATTCCCGATGGCGTATTCCCGGAAGGTTCTTTTGAAGGTCTTTTTACTTGGTGAGAATCAGCTTGTTGGCGCGGGTCACGCGCAGGCGATAGCTCTGCCCGGCGTGCTGGATCACGATCTCGCGGCTGCCCGACATCAGACGGGCGGATTCGACCACCGGCAGGGACGCGGCGATGAAGGAAGCGGGAGCGGAGACGGCGATGTCGTGCATGGCGTGTCTTTCTTGCTGGACGGACGTTGCGGTCGGCGATGTCCGGGCGTGAACCCTGAACCGGACACTACGCCCGTCCGGAGCTAATTGCAAGTCATTCTCATTCGCTTTTCCGCCCGGCTCCAAACGCGGTTCCGGCCGTCAGCCCTTGACTGCCCGATGCACCATCCAGCGCAAGCCGACCACCAGCAGCTTGTTGTATTCGTTGATCAGCAGGTTCGCGGTGCCGGGCCACATCCACCACTCGTCCAGATGGACGGTGGGGGCAACGACGGGATGGGGCACCAGCTCCAAATCGGGCATTGCCATCGACAATTCCAGCAGGCTGCGGCGCATGTGGTAGTTGGCGGTCACCAGCCGCAGCGACCGGAACCCCTGGTCGCGCATCCAGTCCGCCGTCTCGTAGGCGTTTCCGATGGTGCTGTCCGCCGAGTAGCCAAGCGTGATGCAGCATTCCATCTCGGTCGGGGAGCGGCGCGACAGCTTCAGCAGTTCCTGCACCTCCACGCCGTCATAGACGCCGGAGACAAACAGCTTCTTCGCCCGTCCGGCGGCCAGCAGCTCCAGTCCGGTTCCCAACCGGTTGCTGCCGCCCGTCAGCACGACGATGGCGTCGGTCTTCCGTTCGGCATCGGCCCCGGCGGGGGAGGAGCGCGGTACGTCCGCAGCGTACCAGACCAGCCCGCCCAGCCAGAGGACGGCCGCCACCAGCGAGCCGGCCAGCAGAAAGGCCACCGCCCGCGCCACCATCCCATTACGCCGCCGGTGCACGGATCTCATGGCGCCCCCCGGCTCACGGCATGGACTCCAGGGTGCGCAGGACGGTCCAGCGCGCGGTCGCCAGCGCCAGCAGGGCCAGCATTCCCGGCACCAGAAGCAGCACCGCCCACTGCCAGGGCTGCAGCGACAGGTCGGACAGCAGGCTGGCCCGCAGCCCCTGGGACGCCCGATACAGCCCAAACAGCGTGCCGCCGGCCAGCAGCAGGCCGATGGTGCCGCCGCGCAAGCACAGAGACACCACATGCCGTTCGAACTGGCGGGATACATAGCGGTCGGTGGCGCCCATCAGGTGCAGCAATTCCACCACCGGACGGTGGATGGCAAGGCCGGTGCGCACGGCGAAGACCACTGTCATCACCGCCGCCGCCCCGATCAGCAGGACCACGCCCAACGCCGCCAGCCGCAACGCCCCGGCGAAGGAGCGCAGGTCGGCCAGCCACACCGCATGGTCATCCAGTGTCGTCCCCGGCGCCGCCGACGCCAGGCGAAGCCGCAAGGCCGCGACATCGACCGCCCCATCGGCGGCGACGTCGATCAGCCGCGGCATCGGCAGCAGCGGGTCCGACGCCCCCGTCCCCAGCCAGGGTTCCAGCAGCCGGGCGATCTCGCCCCCGCCCAGCACATTGGCCGACCGGATGCCGGGGAAGGAGCGCAGGACGGTGACCGCCGCCTCCACCCGCTCGTCCAGCGGCGCGACCGGAGCGCCCGGCATCGGCGCCACCTGCACGGTCAGCCCACCGGCGAGACCGCTGTCCCACCGTTGCGCCAAATCCGACACCAGCATGGCGCCGGCCAGCGCCAGTACCGCCAGGAACGCCATCAGCGTGGTGATCCAGCCGAGAAAGCGCGAGGAGGGATCGACAGCCAGCGGCAGGTCGGAGCGGGGACGGACAGGTCGAAGCGCCATGCCGCTACTCCCACCGCGACTCTTGCGGGCGCATGTCGCCGGCACGGCCATCTTGAACCCGGTTTCCGTGCGCGGGCAGCACCATCAGCCGGCCATTGTCGAGATGCAGGCGCGGATGGTCGAAGCGGCGGATCAGCGCCTCGTTGTGGGTGGCGATCACCACGGTGGTCCCCAGCTTGTACAGCTCCTCGAACAGATAGAGCAGGCGCATGCCGATGCCATCGTCGACGTTGCCGGTCGGCTCGTCCGCCAGCAGAAGCCGCGGCCGGTTGATGACCGAGCGCGCGATGGCCACCCGCTGCTTCTGCCCGCCCGACAGGGTGGACGGCTTGGCATGCAGGTGGTTGCCCAGCCCCACCCAGCGCAGGATCTCGGTGCAGTGGGCGACGACGTCGGCCTCCGGCGTGCCGGCCATGCGCAGCGGCAGCGCCACATTGTCCAGCGCCGACAGATGGTCGAGCAGCGCGAAGTCCTGGAACACCACGCCGATCTGGCGGCGCAGTTCCGGCAGGTCGCGGCGGGTCGCCATCGCCATGTCGCGGCCGAACAGGGTGACCAGACCGCGCGATGGCCGGTGGGCCAGATACATCAGCTTCAGCAGCGACGATTTGCCCGCCCCGCTGGCGCCGGTCAGGAAATGGAAGGACCCCGGCAGCAGAGTGAAGCTGATGTCGCGCAGCACCTCCGCCTCCGTGCCGTACCGCAAGCCGACATTCTCGAAACGAATCACGGTCCCACCACAGTCACGACACCCCTCCACGCCCGGGACAATGCACCCGGCGCGGAGCGGAGTCCACCCCGCCCCGCGCCGCGGGACCATCGCCGCAACAGTGCGGAATACTTGAGAAGTCGGCGAAGACCTGACAAGTTGCCGGCCATGATCTGGATCCGGTCCCTCGCCTTCAACATCGCGTTCCATCTCTGGACCGCGCTGATGTGCTTCGCCCTGCTGTGGATGCTGCTGCTGCCGCGTCCGCAGATGGTCGCGGTCGTGAAATGGTATCTCAGCACCGTCGGCTGGCTGGAGCGCACGCTCGTCGGCATCCGCTACGAGGTGCGCGGGCGCGAGAACCTGCCCGACGGCCCCTTCCTGCTGGCGGCCAAGCACCAGTCGGCCTGGGAGACGATGAAGCTCCACCTTCTGGTGAAGGACCCGGCGATCATCCTGAAGCGGGAGCTGATGTGGATCCCGATCTGGGGCTGGTACGCCGCCAAGGCGAAGATGATCCCGGTCGACCGCGGCGCCGGCGGGGCGGCGATCAAGTCGCTGATCCGGAACTCCCGCCCGGTGCGCGACGAAGGCCGGCCCATCGTGATCTTCCCGCAGGGGACCCGCGTCGCTCCCGGCACATACCGGCCCTATCGGATCGGCGTTGGCATGCTCTATGACAGCCTGAAGATCCCCATCGTGCCGATGGCGCTGAACGCCGGTCTCTATTGGCCGCGCCGCAGCTTCCTGAAGCGTCCGGGCACCGTGGTGGTGGAGTTCCTGCCGCCGATCCCTCCCGGCCGACCGCGCGCCGAGGCGATGCGCGATCTGGAGGAAAGGCTGGAGTCCGCCAGCGACCGGCTCGTCACCGCAGCCGGCGGCCCGCCCACCATCCGTCCGCAACAGGACGAGCCGGAGCGGAACAAGCAGGCGGCGACCGCCGTCTCGTGACGGTTCGGCCGCAACCGGCTGGCCACGACGGTTAATCCCTTGAGCACCGCCGCGTATCTGCCTACGCTCGCGCGACGAATCGCCGGGAGGGCCGGTTGAACCGGCTCCGGATGACGCGCGAGAGGATGGATGACGCAGACCGCGAAGACCCGGTGTCCCAGCCGGCCGCCGGACCTCTGGAAACAGCGATGGCGCGCCGCCGCCGTCGCCCTGCTGATGACGGTGCAGCCGATGGCGGCTCCCGTCGGCGCCATCCTGACCGTGCCGGCGGCACCCGCTCCGCTCGCCATCGCCGCAACCGCGGCGGTCTCCGTCGCCCTGGCTCCGGACGAGGCCCAGGCCCGTGCCGGTCGTGGCGGCCGGTCGTCGTCCTCGGGCGGCTATTCCCGGCCATCGCGCACGCCCTCCGTCAGCGGCGGCAGCAGCAGCGGCTACTCCCGCCCGTCCGCCCCGCGCACGCCCTCGACCGGAAGCAGCGGCGGCGGATGGTTCTCCGGCGGCCCTTCCAGCTCCAGCGGCGGCTATGCCCGGCCGGGCAACAGCGCCCCCTCCGTCGCCGCCCCCCCGACCTCCGCCGGCGACCGGACCTTCAGCCAGCAGGGCTCGGCCGACGTGCTGAACCGCTACCGCGCCCGCCAGGAGACCGACCGCACGCCTACCGCCGCGCCGCCGCCCGCCGCCGCCACCCAGGGCCGCACCGGCAATTCCAGCAGCTCCAGTGGATCGGGCTGGAACTGGTGGGGGGGAGGCGGGTCGTCCTACCGCGCCCCGTCGACACAGCCCGCACCTGCCAATCCCTATGGCCGCTACGGCTGGAATCCGCCGTCCTATGCCTATACCGCACCGCGGCGCTTCGGCGTCTGGGACGGGCTGTTCCTGTGGTTCATGCTCGACACGCTGACCCGGCCGGGCCACGCCGCCTTCTTCCACAACAACGCCGACGACCCCGGTTATCGGGAATGGCGGAAGGAAGCCGACCGGCTGGCCCGCGACGATGCGGACCTGCGCGGCAAGCTGGACCAGCTCGACCAGTCGGTGGCCGCGCAATCCGGCAGCCCGCGCCAAGCCGGCCAATTGCCGCCCGACGTGCCGGCGGATCTGGCCCGCGCCGATCCCCGCACCTCCGGGTACAGCATGTGGCTGTGGGTTCTGCTGCTGCTGGGCGCGGCGGTGCTGTTCCTGCTGTGGCGGGCCCGGCGGCGGATGGATGCCCCGGCGACGAAACCAAGCCCAGTCTCCACCGGCCCAGTCTCCAAGGGAGGATCGGACGTGCCCCTGTTCGGAACGCTCGGCAACTACGTGAACCAGAAGCTCGGCGGCAAGGCCTACAGCCCGTCGCTGTTCCGGCTGGGCATGGCGGTCACCATCGACCCCACCCCCTTCCTGCTGGCGGAGAGCGCCACCAAGGTGAAGGCGCCGGACACCGGCAGCGACCGGCTGGTGTCGATCGAGGCGGTCGGCACCGTCACCTCCGGCCCGGCCACCGTCTACCGGCTGCATCTGCCGGGCGGCCCCGGAAAGGCCGGGGGGTTCTTCCAGCTTCATCTCGGCCCCGACGGGCAGCCGGACGAATGCCGCTATTTCACCCCCATCGACAGCGTCACCCCGTCGGACGAGGGCGAGTGGGGCTTCTGGCTGGACGATGCCGAGGGGATGATCGGCTGGCCGGAGTTCCAGACCAAGGACGGCAAGCTCTATGCCCGCGTCTGGCAGCCGGGCGCCAGCCGCATCCAGCCCTTCACCCTCAGCGAGGCGCGCCAGACCGTGCGCGGCACCGAGACGGTGGTCAGCCAGTCCATGCTGTACGGTGCCCCCACCGGTGCCGCGGCCCCTGCCCCCACCATGGAGTACATCCTGGTGGAAGCGGTGGAGCGGTCCGGCCGCGCCTCGGTCGAGATCGCCGCCGGCATCGACGTGAACCCCGCATCCCTCTCCCTGTCCTAACCCACACGACAAGAGTGCCGGCCCCATGGAAAGCACCTTCGGTTCCATCCTGACCGCGCTCGGCACCGGGCTTCCGGTGCTGCTGGTCCAGCTCGCCGTCACGCTGGCGCTGCTGGCGGCCGGCGTCGCCGTCTACACCCGCATCACCCCCTTCGACGAACGCCGGCTGGTGGCGGAAGGCAATGCCGCCGGCGGCCTGACGCTGGCCGGCTCCATCGTCGCGATCGCCATCCCGCTGGCGGCGACGCTGGCGACCAGCAGCTTCGTGCTGGACATCGTTCTGTGGGGCGTGGTGGCGGTGATCCTTCAGCTGGTCGCCTTCGCCGTCGCGACCCTGCTGATCCGCGACCTGCGCGGCCAGATCGAATCCGGCAACGTCGCGTCGGCGGCGACCCTGGTCGGAGTCCAGCTGGGGGTGGCGCTGATCAACGCCGCCGCCATGGCCGGATAGGCCGGCCCCCAAGAGGTAAGGATAAGGGGGCTGGTCGCCGGATCGTCCCCTCCCCATCTGTGCAGGCGAGACGCCTTGCGGGGCGCCTCCAACAACCCTCATCGACAGGATTCGAGCCATGCTTGCCTTCATCCGCAACCTTATGGGTGTCAAGACCGACCAGGCCGTCCAGGGCGCCATGGAGGCGCTGGTGCGCTGGGATCCGAAGTCCGCGACCGAAGCGGAACTGCGGACCATGGAGCAGCATCTGGACGGGCTGGGCCGGCAGGTGGCGGAAGCCCGCGCCATCTACGACCGCGAGCAGCGCGAAGCCGACGAGATCAAGGCGCTGTCGACCCAGCGCATGGCGGCGGCCGAGCATCTGCAGCGCCAGATCGATTCCGAGACCGATGCCGCCCGCAAGGCCGGGCTGGAGAAGAGCCTGGAGACCATCGTCGCCATGCTGGAGGAGATGGCCCCGGAGATCGAGCGCGAGGTCCGCGACGCGGTCGAAGCCCAGGAATTCCTGGAGATGCTGGAAAAGAACTATGCCGAGGCCGGCGCCAAGCTGAAGGCCGCCCGCGCCGACCTGACCCGCGCCCAGCGCGACATGGGCCGCGCCGACCAGCAGCGCGCCATGGCCGAGCGTCAGGCCGAAGCCGCCCGCCAGGCCGCCGGCCTTGCCGGCGCCACCAGCGGCCTGTCGGTGGCGCTGAAGGCGATGCAGGACACCGCCGCCAAGGATCTGGCCGCCGCCGAGGCGGCGAACGCCAAGGCCAAGCTGCTGCGCCCGTCGGCCCCGGAGAAGGAAGACCCCAACATCGCCGCGGCGCTTGCCGCCGCGTCGGGCAAGGCAACCGCCAGCAGCCTGTCGGACCGTCTGGCGGCGCTGAAGGCCAAGCAGGGCTGACATTTAGGGGGGATCGGTGGGGGAAACTCCGCCGATCCTTACCTCCTGGGGGATGGAACAGCGTGGAACGGTTTCCAGCGGCTGTTCCATTTCCTCCCCTGGCCCCTCCTCCGGCCCATCCGCCTTACAAGCGGCCGAAGGCGGCCTGTCCGCCCTGCCGTTCCAGCGCGGAGGCGAGGTTGGGATAGGGATCGTCGGGATTGAAGGTCCAGGGATAGACGCCCTTCGGTCCTTCCGATTCCGGACGGGCGAGGATGGCGGCGACGGCGCGCGGATCGGGCGCGCTGCGCTCACGCAAGGCGCCGGGGATGTCGTCGTCGTCCAGTTCGGGGACGATGAGGGCGGGAGCATCCTCGAACGGCGGCGGCTGGGACGTGGCTGAGTCGGCCGGTTGCCGGGCTCCCGATTGCCGGGCCGGCTGCTGGGTTGGCCGCTGGGTCGGTTGATCTCCGAGCCCGTCGAGAAGGCCGAGCCGGTCGGCCAGCCAGCGCACGGTCGACGGATCGCCGGAAGAGACCAGCCGTTCGATCTGCTCGACAACCAGACTGCGCAGCGAGGAGAGCCGCAGCTCGGCTTCCCGTTTCAGCGCCTGCCGTTCCCACCAGACCCTGTGACGGAAATCCTTGGACCCGTAATAAGCCCGCCACAGGGTGGTGCGGCTGCATCCCATGGCGCGGGCGACATAGAGGAAGCTGCTGCCGCGCGCCAGCATGCCGGCGGCCNGCTCGCCGGGAACCAGCGAGCCGTCGGCGGGCACCGGCGGCTCCTCCGCCCAGCAGGGGAAATGGTCGTTTGCAAGGGTACGGCTGTCGAGGGGCATGGCGTGGCTCCGCAGGATGGTGGGACGGGTGCGGAGAGGGTATAGGAAAATTATCTCAACGCGGGGAGCTTTGTGCAAAATCCGGGGCGATCAAGGGGTTGAGGCTGTTGTCCCGAGCCAATCAGTGGCGCCCGGTCCCACGGATTTCCCAGCGCACCAGCAGCCGGCCGGCCTCCTCGACCTCGGGATCCGCTGGGACCTGGTCGATATCGGACGGCTCGGGGATCTCGTCGCCATCCTCAATCATGCCGACGATGTGCAGGGCGAGGCCGGCCTCGGCGTCGGCGGTGAGGGCAGCCTTGGTGTCGCCAAAGGCGATCAGGCCGGGAAAATCCGGGAAGGTCGCGTGAAAACCTTCGGTGCCATGCTCCAGAATGATTGGGTAGTAGCGAGCGGGCATCGTGTGCTCATCCCTGTGAAAGTGCGAGGAGGGAAGGAGTTAGTTCTACTGTGTCATAAAACCTGGACCATGGAAAGCACCTTCGGTTCCATCCTGACCGCGCTCGGCACCGGGCTTCCGGTGCTGCTGGTCCAGCTCGCCGTCACGCTGGCGCTGCTGGCGGCCGGCGTCGCCGTCTACACCCGCATCACCCCCTTCGACGAACGCCGGCTGGTGGCGGAAGGCAATGCCGCCGGCGGCCTGACGCTGGCCGGCTCCATCGTCGCGATCGCCATCCCGCTGGCGGCGACGCTGGCGACCAGCAGCTTCGTGCTGGACATCGTTCTGTGGGGCGTGGTGGCGGTGATCCTTCAGCTGGTCGCCTTCGCCGTCGCGACCCTGCTGATCCGCGACCTGCGCGGCCAGATCGAATCCGGCAACGTCGCGTCGGCGGCGACCCTGGTCGGAGTCCAGCTGGGGGTGGCGCTGATCAACGCCGCCGCCATGGCCGGATAGGCCGGCCCCCAAGAGGTAAGGATAAGGGGGCTGGTCGCCGGATCGTCCCCTCCCCATCTGTGCAGGCGAGACGCCTTGCGGGGCGCCTCCAACAACCCTCATCGACAGGATTCGAGCCATGCTTGCCTTCATCCGCAACCTTATGGGTGTCAAGACCGACCAGGCCGTCCAGGGCGCCATGGAGGCGCTGGTGCGCTGGGATCCGAAGTCCGCGACCGAAGCGGAACTGCGGACCATGGAGCAGCATCTGGACGGGCTGGGCCGGCAGGTGGCGGAAGCCCGCGCCATCTACGACCGCGAGCAGCGCGAAGCCGACGAGATCAAGGCGCTGTCGACCCAGCGCATGGCGGCGGCCGAGCATCTGCAGCGCCAGATCGATTCCGAGACCGNTGCGAACTTTATGACACAGTAGAATTAGAGGATATTCGGATTGGATTTGGACTTCATCAGAGATGTTCTGTGCAAAATCCAGGGCGATGTCACCGCCCCCCGATCACTGCCTGTCGGCGGTCAGCGATCCCTCCAGACGGCGCAGCAGGGCGGCGAGCTGCTCCTGCTCGGCATCCGACAGGCCGGCCAGCAGCCTCGCCTCCAAAGCCATATCCTCCCGGAAGGCCGCTTCGGCTGTACGCCTGCCGGTCTCGCTCAGTTCGACCAGAAGGCTCCGGCCATCCTCCTCCGCCGGTCGGCGTTCGATGAGCCCCGCCTGCGACAGCTTGTTGAGACGGTGGGTCATGCCGCCGGAGGAGACCATCATGGATTTGAAGAGTTCCGTCGGGCGGAGCCGGTAGGGCGGCCCGGCGCGAAGCAGCGTGAACAGGACATCCGCCTCGCCGGCGTCCAAGCCATGAGATGCAAGAACTGCATCGATCTGCGGCCGGACCAGAAGCGTCAGCCGCCGGGCGCGGCCCAGAACCGCCATGCCCCGCGTATCCACGTCCGGCAATTCACGCGCCCATTGGTCGCGGCGGTCGTCCACCCCGTCACGCTCGTACGAAGGTTCACACAGGTATCTTGACACGAAGATAACTCCGCAGATTATCTTCTCACCAAGATACCTGTACGGAAGGATGGATCAAGGCCATGGAGCGTTCCCAGACCGGAGCCCGGACGGAAGCGGCCTGTACGCCTGCCTTCCTGCCGCTGATCTTGCTGTGCCTGTGCGGCTTTCTGTTCGCGTCGAAGATCATGGTTTCGAAGGCGGCACTTTCCGCCGGAGCCGACCCGTTCCAGCTCGGCATCGTCGGCAATCTGGGCGCCGGCCTTCTGCTGTGCGGATGGCTCGCCGCACGGGGAGAGTCGATGTCGTCGGCCTGCCGCTCGCCGATTCTCTATCTGGTTCTCGGAATCGTGTCGGTCGCGCTTCCGACCATTCTGTCCTTCCATGTCGTGGAGCGGGTCGGTCCCGCCTATACGGCGACGGTCTATTCGCTGTCGCCGATCCTGACCATGAGCTTTGCCGCCGGCTTCGGCATCGAACGGATGACGGTCCGCAGGTCGGCCGGCATCGTGACCGGACTGTTGGGCATGATGGCGCTGGTGCAGCAGCAGCTGGCGGCGATCGACTTCGCCCAGCCTATCTGGGTGATGATCGGCTTGCTGATTCCGGCCTGCACGGCAGCCGGCAACATCATCCGTTCGGCCTTCTGGCCGACGGGTGCCTCGGCGCTGGCCTTCGCCTGCGCGACGCTGTTCACGTCCAGTCTGGTGATGGCGACCCTGTCGCCGCTGTTCGGATCCGGCGGCCGGTGGCGCTTCGCCGATCCGATTCTCGGGCTTTGGTTCGCCGGATTCGTGCTGGTCTCGGCGCTGTCCTACATCCTGAATTTCCGCCTGCAAAAAGTCGCCGGAGCCGTCGTGTTCAGCCAGATCGGCTATTGGGGGACCGGTTTCGGCGTTCTGCTTGCCGCCTTGCTGTTCGGCGACATGCTGACCGCTCCGTCGCTGATCGGCCTTGCGGCGATCGTCATCGGCGGGGTCCTGGCGAATTGGAGCCGTGGGCGAGCAGTCTGAACAGGATCGCATCGGATCCCGTCATGGGCTTCGTCATGGGCTTCTGCCGACCGTCATCCCCCGCCTTCACGGAAATGACGGATCGGGCAGAATTGCACCATGATGGACCTTTGCGAACAGGCGCTCAGCCGTCCGTGCCCCGCTGCTGGACGAGCGCCATCGCAAACACGCCATTTCCGACGCTCCAGTCCGAATGGTCATTTTCGTGCATGAAAATGAACACATCCTTGGGCGACACCGCCGCCATGGATTCCAGGTTCCTGGCGATGGCGGCATAGAGCGCACGCTTCATGGCGTCGCTTCTGCCCCTGCGCATTGTGATTTCCACGACAATCAGCTTTTCCGAACGCGCGATGCCGTTGAAGCTCCTGTCATAGAAAAATTCGCCGTCTCCATATTCGCTTACCAGATTGAAAAGCTCATCCTTCGGCATTCCGATCGATTCGACCAGTGCATCGTGAATCCCTTCTACGATCCGTATCTTTCTTGATTGTTCCGTACCTTTGGGAAGCGCTGTTCTGACAAACGGCATGATTTACCTCATCGTTTCGATGAAGCATGATCTAACATCGCTGTCCTGCTTCACATATTGACAGATCAGCCGCTTTAATGTGAGCTGAAATCACGATGAGAAGACGCAAGACCTTACCGATCGCCGCCCTGAGAGCGTTCGAGGCCGCCGCACGGCACGGCCAGCTGTCGTCGGCCGCCGAAGAACTCGGGGTGACTCATGGAGCGGTCAGCCGCCATGTCAGCCATCTTGAGGCATTTGTCGGCACGGAGCTGTTCGAGGGAGCGCGAAACCGTCCGAAGCTCACCGCCGAGGGTCAGGTGTTCGGCTTCGCCCTGACCGCCGCTTTCGATCAGATCGAGGACGCGCTTCGCATCATAGGGCGCGGCGATCATGGCGTTCTGGACGTGGCCTGCCTCAGCACCTTCGCAATGCGGTGGCTGATTCCACGCCTCCACGGCTTTACCGCCAGGCATCCCCGCTATGACGTGCGCCTCGCAACCGACGATCGGCACCCCCGCGGCCACATCGACGTGCAGATCATGGTTCTGCCTCGGGAAGCCGGTCTTCCGGAAAACAGTTCACTGCTTTTCCACGAGAAGCTGGGGCTGGTCGTCGCCCCGTCCCTCGCAGCCGAAAACCAGCCCGATGTTCTCGCCCTGCCCCGATTGGAGACACGGACACGGCCCGATGTCTGGCGCGAATGGGCACGCCTGACGGGCGTCGAGGGGCATGGTGACAGTGGTGCGACCCGGATTTTCGATCATTATCACATGACCATCGAGGCCGCGCTGAACAGTCTCGGTATCGCAATCGCTCCCTGGCATCTGGTGGCCGAGGATGTGGCCTGCGGTCGGCTGCGCGCACCGTTCGGGTTTGTCGACAGCAGCTATGTCTATGCCGTGCAGGTATTTCGGCCAGGAAGGCCGAAGACGGACCATTTCGTAAAATGGCTTAAGGAGGCGGTCGATCAGGACAGTCGAATGCCCTAGATCACGGATTCACCTTGCACATGCCCCCGATCCTTACGTCTCGGGGGAGGCCACCTTCGCCGCCTTCGCCTTGCGCGCCGCCACCTCGAAGGCCACGTCCTCGATCATTCCGCCGGTCAGCGAGGCCAGGGCCGATTTCAGGCTCGGCCAGTGGTTCATGCGGGCGGTGTCGGCGACGGCGGCGTTCCTGGCCTTCAGGACGAGGCGGCGGCCGCCCTGGGGCGCTTCCTCCACCCGTTCCGGCTCCAGTTCGGCCAGCAGCGGGGCGGGAACCTTGCCCTTCAGGGCGTGCAGGACGGCGGCCCACAGAGCCGTCACGTCGTCGGCATCGGGCAGCGGGCCGAGATCGGCGAGTCCGGCCTCCACCGGATCGGCGGGGGCGACGGTGTCGACCTTGCCGATGCGACGCGCGCGGCGCCCGGCGCTGTGGCGTTCGCGCTCCAGATAGGTTTCGGCCGCCTCCTCCTCGTCCTTGGCGTTGAAATCGAGGGTCACCGCCTCGATCTTGCGGCCTTTCCGCTTCATCTTCTCTTCCGGCATGCTGACGCGGAAGGGGGCGAGCTGGTTCACCTCGGAAATGGCGCGGTCGATGGTGCGGGTGCGCAGGATGCCGAAATCCTTGTAGGCGCCCTCCGGGACGTTCATCAGCTTGCGCAGCGTGTCGATGTCCAGCTCCAGCGACGGATAGTCCATCTGGTAGCGCTGCATGCCGATCTCGTACAGCTTCAGCGCGTAGGTGCTGGTGACCTTGACCATCGCCGGGCCGGACAGCTTGGCCCACAGCTGGGACGAGCGCTGGATTTCCAGGAAGGCGTCGGTGAACTGGAAATGGATGTCGGCGGCGTCGCTGTCCTCCTCCTCCTCCGGCCGGACATAGCTGGAGAGGATGCGCAGCTCGGCGCGCGACCGCCGGCCGCGGAAGGGACCGATGACCACCAGGCTGGAATCGAAGATTTCCTTCAGCGCGTCGAAGATCCGCTCGTTGCCCTTGTGGTTGCCGCGCACCACCCGCTTGGGCAGGCGGTAGAGCTTGTTGGCGAAATTCTGGCTGCCGGCCAGATGGATCATGAAGTTCAGCATCTTCTGCGCCGGCAGCGACAGGCGCGTGCCGTTGGCCGGATAGCTGTAGACCGCCTCCGCCGCCTTGATCAGATGCTTGTAGCCGTCGCGCTCGAAGGTGGCGCTGGCGACGCGCGCGGTCAGGCCGGCGACCGGGGCGGCAGTTTCCGCGGCAACCGCCGGCAGGGCGGCAGCCGCACCGTCTCCGTCGATCACCGCACCGCCGGCCAGATCCTCCGGCCCCAGCACGACGAGGCCGGATCCGGCCTTTCCCGATTCGGCAGCAGCCTTGATGGGCGCAGCCGCGTCCAACGGGACGGACTCCTCCGCCACCGCACCGCGCGCCTTCCTGCGCCCCGTCCCCGCCATCGCCGTCCTCCGCCGAAATCGAGGGAGGCTAAATCAATCCTTACCCGAAAAACAAGTAAGGAAAGGGTCGCGTCGCAGAATCCTGATCATCCTTACGCCCTGGGGGCAAAACCCTTACGCCCCGGGGGGTGTGCGACTCGCCCCCACCCGGTAAGGCAGTTTCCCCCATGCTGTAAGGAAGATTCGCTGCGACTCGCGGAGTCCCCTGGAGATTCGCGCCGACGAATCCTCTTAAAAGGGAAAGGGAGTCGCAAGCGCCCGCTAAGTGCCGGATCCGGCAGCACTTCCAAAGTGAGAATCTCGCCCGGAGGTGCCGTCCCGCATCCTTACACCACCCGAATCGGTGCGACTCGATTCGAAAAAGGGGCCTTGCGGAAAACGCTCTATCCTTACTCCCTGGGGGCATCCTGCCATTTTTGCTGTCCGGGGTTCTGTGGACAAGCGCCATCCTTACGGCTTGGGGGCCTTCGAAGCGGGATTCGCGCCCCCAGGAGGTAAGGATCGGAAGAGTCAGCGGCGCATCGGAGTCGATTCCAGGGGCATCCAAGGAGTCACAAAGGCTTACAGGCCCCCAAGAGGTAAGGAAGCCCGCCCCCAAGCCGTAAGGATCGGGGAGCGGGCCTGTCGTGCGTATTGGGGCCGGATCCAGCCCCCAGGAGGTAAGGATGGAAAAGGAGAACAGGCTAAGGCACTGATTCTGATTTTCTTTTTTAATGGACAGCCAGCAGGAACAGACCCTGGCCCAGATAGACGCTGGCGGTTCCCATCACCAGATAGCGGCTCCACAGGCGGAATTGGGCATCGCTCATGCGGTCGAGGACACGGCGGGAGAGATTCGTGCCGAGCAGGGCCATGGCGACCGACATCAGGATCACCGTCCACTCCACCATCCCGTCGGCGCCAGCGGTCACCAGCGGGGCGAAGTAAGCGATCTTCACCAGATGGCCGACCGATTGGATCGCCGCCTTGGTGGCGACCACGCTCTGCCGGCTCATCGCGCTGCGGATGAAGAAGACGTCCAGCAGCGGACCGGAGATGCCGGCGACCAGCTGCACCCCCATGCACAGGAAGCCGCCGACAAGGCCATGCCGCGGCTTCCGGGCATCCAGCGCCCAGCGCGCGGGCACCGCCAATGCAAGGAAAGGCGTCAGTCCCAGAATCAGCAGCGACACCGCACGGTCCGGAATCGCGCCGGCCAGGGCGAACAGCAGGCCGGCTCCGGATCCGCCAAGCGCGAATCGCAGAATGATCGGCCAGACCACATGATGCCGCCACAACCATGCCCGCCAGCCGTTCGATGCGAACTGCGTCACACCATGCAACAGCATCGCCGACGGCACCGGCAGCAGGATCAGCAGCAGGCCCATCAGAACCATGCCGCCGGCCATGCCGAACAGGCCCGATAAAAACGAGGTCACGAGAACGGTAAGGCCAAGCCCCACCATCAGCGGAAGCGTCAGCATGACTCGGTCCAAATATCGGAGATCAGGCTGAAAATCTTGCACGCGCGCGGTTGCGCCGCAAACGGCATTGTTCGATGCTCAGCCCCAGGAAAAGTTGGGGTCAAGTAAGGATGCGACCATGCGCCGCCTGCCTTCGCTGAACGGTCTGCGCGCCTTCGAGGCGGCGGCCCGCCATGGCAGTTTCACCGCGGCGGCGGCGGAGCTGCATGTTTCCCAGGCCGCGGTCAGCCGGATGGTGAAGCTGCTGGAGGAGCGGCTGGGCTTCGCCCTGTTCGACCGGCGGGCCAATGCGCTGCTGCTGACCGAACGCGGCCGGGCGCTCCAGCCGGCGCTGACCGAGGCGTTCGACGGCATCGCCCGGCGGCTGGAGCAGGTGTCGGCGATGCGGGCCGGGCCGGTGCTGACGGTGGGGATGGGGGCGACGGTGGCGGTGCGCTGGCTGATCCCGCGCCTGTCCAGCTTCCATCTTGCCCATCCCGAGATCGAGGTGCGGATCGCCACCGGCGGAGCCGGGGCGCCGATGAACGATGACTGGACCTGCGCCGTCCTGCTCGGCGACGGCCAATGGCCGGGCTATGAGGCGGAGCGGCTGTTCTCCTCCAGCCTGCAGCCGGTCTGCGCGCCGCGGCTGGCGGCGGAGTTGCGGGAGGCCGCGGATCTGGGCGGGGCCACCCTGCTGCATGTCTCCCATTGGGCGGAGGATTGGCCACGCTGGCTCGCCGCCGCCGGGGTGGCGGAGGCGCCGTCCAGGGGGCCGTCGCCGAAGGGGCTGTCCTTCGGCAGCTATGCCATGACCTTGCAGGCGGCCATCGACGGCGTCGGGGTGGCGCTGGCGCCGCAGCTCTATAGTCTGGACGACATCGCCGCCGGGCGGCTCGCCGCGCCCTTCGAACCGGCGGTGCCGATGGTCCATTCCTGGTATCTGGTCCATCGCGCCTCCCGCCGGGAGGATGCCGGCTTCGGAGCGTTCCGCGACTGGCTCTATGCACTGTGCGCGGAGATGGAATAGGCCCCTTCGTCCTGTTGGCGCATGGCCGGGCGGCGCAATTCGCCGGTGCGCCGCCAGCGGATGCCGACATAGGGTGACCGCTGTTTCCGTTTCGCTTCCCAGCAGTCATGACCCTACAGGACCGCGCGATGCCGCCCACCGCCGCACCCCTTCCGACCGATGACGCCGCCCACCCGGCGCTGTCCCGCTCGCTCGTCCTGCTGATGGCGCTGGCCTGCGGGGTGGTGGTCGCCAACATCTATTACGCCCAGCCGCTGGTCGGCCTGATCGGCCCGGCGGTCGGGCTGTCGCCGGAAACCGCCAGCCTCGTCGTCACCCTGACCCAGGTCGGCTATGGCGCCGGGCTGGTGTTGCTGGTGCCGCTGGGCGATTTGCTGGAGAACCGCCGGCTGGTGGTGGTGACTCTGTGCAGCACGGTGGCGGCGCTGCTGGTGGCGGCGGTCGCCCCCACAGCCTCGCTGTTCCTGGCGGCGGCCTTCCTGATCGGCGTCACCTCCGTCGCCGTGCAGATGCTGGTGCCGCTCGCCGCCCACATGGCGCCGGAGGCCTCACGCGGGCAGGTGGTCGGGAATGTGATGAGCGGCCTGCTGCTGGGCATCCTGCTGGCCCGCCCGGTGTCGAGCCTGATCGCCGACAGCCTGGGCTGGCGGGCGGTGTTCGCCCTGTCGGCGGCGGCGATGGTGGGGTTTGCCGTCCTGCTGTGGCGGGTGCTGCCGCAGCGGCGGCCCAAGAGCCAATCCAGCTATGGCGCGCTGCTCGGCTCGCTCGGCCGGCTGCTGGCGCGGACGCCGGTGCTGCAGCGGCGGACCGTCTACCAGACCATGATGTTCGCGTCCTTCAGCCTCTATTGGACCTCCGTCCCGCTGCTGCTGGCGGGGGCGCCCTTCCATCTCAGCCAGCGCGGGATCGCGCTGTTCGCCCTGTCGGGGGCGGCGGGGGCGCTGGTGGCGCCGATCGCCGGGCGGATCGCCGACCGCGGCTGGACCCGGCCGGCCACCGGCTTCGCGCTGGCGATGGCGGCGCTGTCCTTCTTCGTCGCGCGTGCGGGAGAGGGCTCCATCGCGCTGCTGGTGCTGGCCGGGCTGCTGCTCGACATGGGCGTGCAGATGAACATGGTGCTGGGGCAGCGCGCCATCTATTCGCTGGGGGCGGAGACCCGCAGCCGGATGAACGCCATCTATATGGCGATCTTCTTCCTGGGCGGGGCCGCCGGTTCGGCGCTGGCCGGCTATGCCTTCGCCGTCGGCGGCTGGGAGCCGGTGACCTGGATCGGCTTCGCCTTTCCCGCCGCCGGCCTGCTGTTCTACCTGACCGAATTCCGCGGGCGGCCCGCCGCCTGACCTGAACTCCAAGGAGACGACGCAATGGATCAACGTCCACTAGGGCATAGCGGTCTGACGGTGTCCCCGCTCTGCTTCGGCGGCAACGTGTTCGGCTGGACCGCCGACGAGGCCACCTCCTTCCGGCTGCTCGACGCCTTCGTCGATGCCGGCTTCAACTTCATCGACACCGCCGACGTCTATTCGGCCTGGGCTCCCGGCAACACGGGCGGCGAGTCCGAGACCATCATCGGCAACTGGATGAAAAGCCGCGGCAACCGCGACAGCATCGTGCTGGCGACCAAGGTCGGGTCGGAGATGGGGCCGGGCCGGAAGGGCCTGTCGCCCGCCTGGATCCGGACCGCGGTGGAGGACTCGCTGAAGCGGCTCCAGACCGACCGCATCGACCTCTACCAGTCCCACTGGGACGACCCGTCGACCCCGTTCGAGGACACGCTCGGCGCCTACAAGGAGCTGATCGACCAGGGCAAGGTCCGCGCCATCGGCGCCTCCAACCTGACGGCAGCCCGCCTGCGCGAGGCGCTGGAGGTCAGCGCCCGCACCGGCCTGCCCCGCTACGAGACCCTGCAGCCGGACTACAACCTCTACAGCCGCGCGGGCTACGAGGCGGAGCTGGAGGGGATTTGCCGGGAGAATGGCCTCGGCGTCATCAACTACTACTCGCTGGCCGCCGGCTTCCTGACCGGCAAGTACCGGTCGGCCGAGGATGCCGGCAAGAGCGCACGCGGCAACGGGGTGGTGTCGAAGTACCTGAACGAGCGCGGCCGGGCGATCCTGGCGGCGCTGGACGAGGTCGCCGGCCGGCACGGGGCAACGCCGGGACAGGTGGCGATTGCGTGGCTGATCGCGCGGCCCGGCCTGACCGCCCCCATCGCGAGTGCATCGAAGCCGGAGCAGATGGGGGACCTGATCGCCGCGGTCAGGCTGCGGCTGGACGCCGAGGACATCGGGCGGCTGGACCGGGCGAGCGCCTACTGAGGCGTACGGCCAGGGAGAGGGGAGCGCCACCGCTTTGGACGGGGCATGGTACCAGGGCAGCGTCCCGGTCCCGTCCAGCACGGCGCGCGCCTGTTCGTGACCGGTGCCGAAGGTCAGCCCGCCGGTGGCGGGGCCGACGCAGCGGATGCGGCAGCGTGGAACGCGGGCGATTGGGAGAAGGCATCGGGAGGGCCGGACTTGGTGGATGCAAACGGATGAACTGGCAGGCCACCGAGTTTGGGTCCGTTTTTCGCCGCAGATCCACGGACGGCGATGCAGATCTGGCCCGAAGCGGCCATTGGAGTGGATATCGGAGGGCGCGGGAGTCGGGGCGGAATTCGGCGGCGTCAACGCCGCGCGGCGCCGCCGGGGTGCGCATGGGACCGGGGCGCGCGGGCGGCGGAGCGGCCTGTGCCGGCAACGATGGCGGTGCCCTGGACCGTACGCTGTCCGCGGCGCTGCTGGGCCAGTTCCACCTCGCGGCGGAAATTCGGGCCAAGCGCCTCGTAGGCGGCCTTCAGTTCCGGGTCCTTCATCCAGACGTCATGTCGTTCCATGGTTTCCTCTTAAATCGGCTGGCAACCGGCCGGGCGCCGGGCAGACCTGCGGCATGCCGCCTTCGAAAGACGTGTGTCGCAGGCAGGTCATCCGGCGTCACCATCCTTGGATGACGCCCGGATTCCAGTCTTGCGGGACGGGGCAGCATGACGACTGACAGGTTGGGGTGGCCGGTCTTCACTTCAAGAGACTTCCGGCGTCGGACCGGCCGGCTTTTCAAAAGCCATAACGTCCTATCCGCCCAAGGGTTCCGGCCGGACACCAACCGGCCGGCCGTTCCACACCCGGCGGCCGGCCCCCGCGGCCGGCCCCCGCAGCCGATGGCGGAGGCCTGGGCATCGCCGCCTGGCCGACCCGTCCCATCGCACCTATCCGGGGATTGGCCTCAGGACGCGCAGCCCTGCCGCATCTGCGCCGGCAGGATTTGCGGGGGCAGATGCTGAATGCCCGGATGGCCGGGCGGCAGCCAGATCAATTCGAGAGACGGCGAGGTCTTCGCCAGAAGATCGAAGCCCAGCCGGTGATAGAACCAGTGAACGCGGGTGTCCACCTCCGCCACCGACAGGGTGATCGGCATGCCCAACTGGGCCGCGGTTCCCTGGAAGCTGCGCAGCAGGTCGGTGCCGATGCCCTTGCCGCGGGCCAGCCGGTGGATCTCCACCTCCGAAACCCGCCAGTCGTAGCGGCCCAGATCCATGACGATCCGCCCGACCGGCTGGCCCGTCTTCTCGATGACGAAATCCAGATGCTCCGGATAGCGGGCTTCCTGCCCGGTGCGCCGGGCGCTGTATTGCTGTTCGTAGAGCGTCCGCACGAAATCGCGGTCGTGATGCGCCTTGGCCAGCCAGGGACGCGCATCCATGAACAGGCCCAGCAGGAAGTCGTCGTCCGACAGTCGGGGAAAACGCACCGTGAGCCCGCCAAGCAGCGGCAGCGACCCATTGAGAACAGCCATCGGCCACACCCCTTCCGGTAGCGCAAGTGAACGCCATGAATAGCTGAAGATGCAGACCGGATGCAAGAATCCGCACCGCGGACGATGGGCGCGGACGATGGCCGCAGACGATGGTCGTGCCGGAACCCCGGCAGAAAAGGTCCGGGACGGGCAGTGCCGTGCGAATCGTGCAGTCCCGTTCCGGTGCTGCGCGGCGGACGGGAGAAACGGCGGTGCTCATCCGCATACAGGAGCATTCAACCCTTGGCAGAAAGACTGCCGATCTGAAGGAAAAAAGTAACGATTTGTATCGTCCATTGCCTGCATCATCATTAATTGGGAGAATAAGTCCACGTATTTTCTATTATTATCAGCAGGATGGGCTCCTGCCAGGCGGGGCACCGGCCGCAAGCCGAGGCAACCTGTTTACAATCCAGGAGGATTCGCCATGGAAGTTTATCTCGGACTGGTTTTTCCGTTCACCGGGGCCTACGCACCGCAATACACGGCGCAATGCCTGGGCCAGCAGATGCAGGTCGGCCAGAATCAGGCCCTCTACGCGGTCACCGGGGCGATGTATGGCGGCAACGGCACGACCAACTTCAACCTTCCGGACCTGCGCGGCCGGGTCATGATCGGCTCCGGCACCAGCCCCTATCTGAACAACCAGACGCTCAATCCCGGCAGCTACGGCGGCGTCGCGAGCAACACGCTCACGCAGCAGAACCTGCCCGCCCACATCCACGCGGCAACCTTCTCCCCGGTCGGCAGCAGCACCAGCGCGACCGTTACCGCCGCCGCCGCCATCCCGGTCAGCACCGTTGCCGGGGCCAGCGCCACGCCGGCTGGCGGCACCAACTATCTCGGCGCGATGCGGGTCGAGGATTCCGGCCTGGGCGTCACCTTGATCGGACCCTACAGCTCCGGCACCGCTCCCAATGGCTCCGCGCTGGTCGGCACGGCCAGCGGAACCGTCACGATGGGCGGACTGACGGGAACGGTGAGCATTTCGGCCGGCGGCGGCGTGACCAACCCGACCCCGGTGAACAACATGCAGCCCTATCTGGCGCTGACCATGCTGATCGTCACCAGCGGCATCTTCCCGATGCGCGATTGATCCGGCAAGGACGCCCTGGTTCTTTTCGGGAACCGGTTTTCCCCGTCCGGGGCGGAATCCTGCCCATCGAACACTGAATGGACGGACGCGGCGCGGCGGCTTCGCAAGACCGAAGCGGCAGCCGCAGAGTCCGGAACCCAAGCCTGGATCTTCGACATGACCATCGACATCGGCACCCTGTCTCACGAGGTCTTCGCTCCTCATCTCGGCCAGACCTTCCGTTTCCTGGCTCCGGAGACCGGGTCCGTGATCGCGGAGGTCGAGTTGACCAAGCTGACGGAACGTCCGGAATGCACGCCCCGCTGGGCGAAGCGCACGTCCTTTTCGGCTCTGTTCGAAACCTACGGTCCCACCGACCTGTGGAATGGCGATTTCCAAATCGACCATCCGACGATGGGACCTCTCGGCCCCTTCTATATCGTGCGCGTCATCCCGCGCGATCCCAACCGGGCCTGTTTCGAACTGATCCTGAACTGACGCCGACCACCACATCGTTGCGCGTCACCCCGCACCGTCCGTCCCAGCGCATCGCCTCCACCGGAGATATCGCCATGGATTTCTACATAGGGTCAGTCTTTCCCTTCGCCGGCAATTTCGCCCCGGTGAACACCCAGCAATGTCTGGGACAAGCCGTAAGCAGCGCCCAGTTTCAGGCCTTGCGGGCCATCACGGCCGAGGCCTTCGGCGCCGCCGCCGACAAGTTGACCTTCAATCTGCCGGATCTGCGCGGCCGGGTGATGGTGGGACCGGGAACCAGCCCCTACACCCGCACCACCCTGAACCTCGGAAACGCAGGCGGCACGCAGTACACCACGATCATCGGCAACAATCTTCCGATGCATACCCATGCGGCGTCCTTCCAGGGCGGCAGCACCGGCGCCGCCGTTCCCTTCACCGGGACGGTAAGCGTTCCGCTGAACCCCGCCGTCGGCGGCAGCAACATCCCCTCCAGCATTCCCGCGGTGATGGGCGGGGTCGCCGTCAACGATTCCGGCCTTGGCGTGCAGGTGGAGGGGCCGTACATCCCGGCAGCCAGCCTGCCGACGCCGCCCACCGGCTGTTCGATGATGGGCGCGCTCTCCAGCCAGGGCACGGTGTCCGGCGGCCCCACCGGCGCCACCGTGTCCGTGAGCCCCGGAGGAGGGATCGCCACCCCTGTCGCGCTCAACACGATCCAGCCCTACCAATCGCTGTTCTTCTTCATCTTCATGCTGGGCTATTTCCCGTCGCGCGACTGACCCCGTCGCACGCCCCTGTCTTCCGGGTCCGCTCCGATTCGGCGGAGCGGACCCTTTTCAGCCCGCAGAGCGAACCCGCCGGCCCGGAAAATCCTTCGGCAACCCGGTGCCCCGCAGGCGGGACATCGCCCCGCCCGCACTGCCGGCGGGCTCCCTGTCTTTCCCGGCTCCCCCGGCGATGCCCCGATGAACGGGCGCTTGTTTCGCGGCAAATGCCGGACACCCCGTGCCGACGCCGTTTTTTCCGGCGCGGAAGTGGTTGCATTGCAGCAATTCCGCAACAGCGAGGGGCGGGAAACCTGCGGCTTTCCCCTATAGCTGCAGGAAGCCGTTGAACGGAAGGTGCTTTTCCCGGATTGTTTGGGTTGGACACAACTGTTTGCCGCCGGAAGAAACGCGGCTACCGCAGCGGCCCGGCCACCCCATATGTCCGGAGCCTGTGCGGAACAAGGATTGATCGAGAGATGCACGAGTACCGCGAGCGGTCGCGCCGCCCAGACGAGAACCCCGGTCCCCGGCCTCTGCCGCCGGGCTGTTTCCGGATGCAGCGGCCCATTCGCTTTTCCCACTGCGACCCCGCCGGGATCGTCTATTTCCCGGTCTATTTCGACATGTTCAACGGGACGGTGGAGGACTGGTTCACCCAGGGCCTGGACATCGATTACGCGACGATGATCCTGCAGCGGCGGCTGGGCCTGCCGATCGTGCATGCCGAATGCGATTTCGTGATCCCCAGCCGCATGGGCGACACCCTGACGCTGGGTGTCCTGCTGGAGCGGCTCGGCCGCAGTTCGGTCCAGCTGCGCATCAACGGCGAGCATGAGGGGCAGGTCCGGCTGTCGGGCAGCCTGACGCTGGTGACCACCTCGCTGGACGATTTCGCCGCGGTGCCGATCCCCGACGACATCCGCGCGGCGATGGAGCGCTATCAGGCGGGCTGCGAGGGGTAAGGGGGCTGGGTATACTCCCCCTCTCCCCCGTGACGGACCTCCATGGACGACATCGACCGCCGGCTGATCGACCTGTTGACGGTGAACGCGCGCACCAGCACGGCGGCGCTGGGGCGCGCGCTTGGGCTGTCGCGCTCCACCGTGCAGGACCGCATCGCCCGGCTGGAGCGGCAGGGGGCGATCGCCGGCTATACGGTGAAGCTGGGCGACCCGGCGCCGCGGCGCGGCGTGTCGGCCCTGGTGATGATCAGCGTGAATGCCAAGCTGGCCGACCGCGCCGTGCATGCCCTGCGCAAGATGCCGGAGGTGATCCGGCTGCACAGCATCAGCGGCCAGTACGACCTGTGCGCCACCGTCGGCACCGAAACCCATGACGCGATGGATGCGGCGCTCGATGCCATCGGCCGGCTGCCGGGGGTGGAGCGCACGATGTCGTCGATCGTGCTGTCCACCAAGATGGAGCGGTAGAAGGCGGCGGAGCGGCGGCGGCGCCACCGCTCCGGTTCGTCCTCAGGGCTTGGCTTCCATCTGGATGACGCGCAGGTTGTTGGTGGTGCCGGCCTGGGCGAAGGGGATGCCGGCGACGACCACCATGGTGCCGGTCCGGCCGGCGAACTCCTCCGCCCGCGCGGTGGCGATGGCGCGGTCGACCATCTCCTCATAGGTGCGGATGTCGTCGGACAGCACGCTGTGCGCACCCCACAGCAGGCAGAGGCGACGCGAGACCGCTGTGTCCGGGGTGATCGCCAGGATCGGCACCTCCGGACGCTTGCGGGCGATGCGCGCCGCGGTGGTGCCGCTGGAGGTGAAGGCGACGATGGCCGAGGAATGAAGGCTGTTGGCCAGATCGGCGGCGGCGGCGGCCACCGCATGGGGCGGGCTGTGCTCCTCGCCCGGATGGGTCGCCTGGATCAGCGAGTGGTAGAGCTTGTGCTGCTCGGTGGAGCGGATGATGCGGTCCATCATGGTGACCGCTTCGACCGGATACTGGCCGGACGCCGATTCGGCCGACAGCATCACCGCGTCGGCGCCGTCATAGATGGCGGTCGCCACGTCCGACGCCTCGGCCCGCGTCGGGGTCGGGGCGGAGACCATCGAGTCGAGCATCTGGGTGGCGACGATCACCGGCTTCACCGCGAGACGGCAGGCGCGCACCAGCTCCTTCTGGCGGCCGGGCACGTCCTCGTGCGGGATTTCGACGCCGAGGTCGCCGCGCGCCACCATCACCGCGTCGGACAGGCGGATGATGTCGTCGATCCGCTCCAGCGCCTGCGGCTTCTCGATCTTCGCCATGATGCCGGCGCGGTCGCCGATCAGGCTGCGGCCCTCGATGATGTCGCCCGGCTTCTGCACGAAGGACATGGCGACCCAATCGACCCCCAGCTCCAGCCCGAAGGCGAGGTCGGCGCGGTCCTTGGATGTGAGCGGCGACAGGTCCAGGATGGTGCCCGGCAGGTTGACGCCCTTGCGGTTGGAGATGGTGCCGCCGACGACGACCTTGGCCTCGATCCAGTCGTCGCCCAGCTCGACCACCTCGACGCGGACGCGGCCGTCGTCGATCAGCAGATGGTGGCCCGGCATGATGGCGGCGAAGATTTCCGGGTGCGGCAGCGGGATGGAGCGCTTGTCGCCCTCGGTCCCCTGCAGGACGAAGCGGATCTGTTCGCCGCTGGATACCGCGATCTTGCCGTCGCGGATGGTGCCGACGCGGATCTTCGGGCCCTGGAGATCCTGGAGGATGCCGATGGGGCGGCCGACCTCGGCCTCCAGCTCGCGGATGGCGCGGTGGACCTTGGCGTGGTCGTCGTGGGTGCCATGGCTGAAGTTCAGCCGGAAGGTGTCGACACCGGCCAGGAACAGGGTCTTCAGCATCTCGGGCGAGTTGCTGGCCGGTCCGACGGTGGCGACGATCTTGGCGCGGCGATGACGGCGCATATGGTTCCGGCCGCGGGGGCCGTCCTCTGTTGGCTTGGCCGTCCGGTGCGCCCGCCTGCACAAGCGGCGGCCACCCTGGGAAGACGGCGGGATGACTGGTCAGCGGCGCGAGCGACCGGATCGGGCAACCCCATCGGGCGGCCCGCCGACCGTTCGCGTGCCATACCAGGGTGTCGCGATTGCCGCCGAAAAGCAAGGCGGCTCGGCAGGGGCGACGCCGCTCAGGCTTCCGTCACACCGTGCTGTCGAGCAGCGATCCCTGTTTCGCCGGGGGGCGGTGGGCCAACTCGATCTGCGCTTCAAACCCCTTCGCCCAGGGCTGGTTCTTCAGGCTTGCCAAACTGTCCACGCGGCCTTCGGTGTGTTCGCGGGCGGGATCGCCCTTGGCGGCGCCCAGCGCGGCCTTGATGACCCTGACCAGCGGATGGTCGCTGTCCAGAGCCTCGGCGGGCTTGCCGTCCCGTTCCGCGATCAATTCGTGGCTGTGCTGCATCGACGCACGGGACATGGCCCATGTCACCGACTGCTTTTCCTCATCGCTGACCGTGTCGAGGAATTTGGCCCCGGCCTTCATCGCATTCGCGAGATTGCCCTGGAAGGCGGCGATGGAGGCGGGATCGGCGGAATCGATGCCCTGTGCCTTCTCCACCTGCTTTCCCATCAGGAAGTCGGCCGCGCCCTGCTCGTCCTTGCTGAACCGGCCGCCGGCATTGCTGGCAACGGCGTAGAGTGCGCGACGATCCATGCCCTGGAAGGCGGCTTCCCATTCCGTTCCCGACGTGCGCATGTCCATCGCCTTGCCGCGTTGCCGGTAGACGGCATCGAGCGCGGCGCGCGCGTCGCTGGCGACGGTCGCGAAGTCCTTCCTGATCGCCGTCCCTGTGGCCGTGGTGCCGGTTGCGGCGTCGGTCCCGGATGCCTCGGCCGCCGTCCCGTTCGCGCGCATGTCGGCGGCAACCTTCGCGGTCCTGATCGCCGGGCTGGGGCTTGCCGCGGTCTGGACGGACATCATCATTGCAACATCCCTCCTCGGTAGCCTACCAGGGTCCGGTCATATTGCCTCCGATTCACGCGGTCGGTCCAGCATGATCATGAGTGTGATCGCGGAAGCTCAAGAAGCAACAGTGAAAAACTTTCAAGACTAATGTTTAGATATCTATCTTTTATTCATTCATCCTGGTCCGCCTTGGGCTTTCGGCGTCCCGGTGAATTTTCAAAAGACCGCAGATGTCTTCATGAAGGACAAGAATTCCGTCCGGATGCCAGACGTCGGAACGAAGATCCGACCATGGCAATCGACCATATCGGCCGCGCTTCCGCATCTCTCACAACTCCCCCAACCGCTCGTGCAGGTCCTCGATGGCGCGGATGCGGGCGCGGCCTGCCTCGCCGGTCAGCGGGATCAGTTCGGCGGCGAGCGCGTGGATCACCGCCAGCGCGGCGACATGGGTGTCCAGCGCGGCGAGGCTGCGCGTCTCGCAGCGGAAGGTCAGCGGCGGTGGCGGGGCCTCCAGGGCCGAATGGCTGTCGGCGATCAGGATGGTGGGGATGCCGCGCTCGCCCGCGATGCGCAACAGGCGGACGATGGCCGGCGGGCGGCGGCGGATGCCGACCAGGAACAGCAGGTCGCCGGGCCCTGGATCGCCGGTGCCGGGATTGCCAGGACCGAGATCGGCCAGCGTCTCCGCCATCGTCTCGCCGGAGGCCGCCAGCTGGTGGACCTCGCCGCGGACCTGGATGAACTGCCAGCGGGCATAGCCGGCCAGGAAGGCGCTGTTGCGCGCGCCGCAGACCCAGATCCGCCGGGCGTCGGCAAGCGCGCGGGCCGCCTGCGCCAGCAGCGCCGGGTCGGTCTGGCGGGCGGTGGCGGCGAGCGCCTCGGCGCTGCGCTGGAAATGCGCCTCCAGCGGCGGCAATTCGGCACCGGCGCGCGCGGCGGGACCGCCGGGCGGCAGCAGGAACAGCGGCGAGCCCCAGTCGCCGCCGCGCCGGGCGGCAAGCCGCGCCTCCTCGAAGCCGGCATAGCCGAGGCGGCGGACCAGACGCGACACCGTCATCTTCGACACGCCGGCCCGGTTCGCCAACTCCGTGGCCGAATAGCCCGACAGCTCGCCCGGACAGGCGAGGATGACGTCGGCCAGTTGCCGCTCCGTCCGGCTGAGGGCGCCGTAGCGGTCGCGGATGCGCGCGGTCAGGGAGGGATCCGCCGTGGCAGTGGCGGTGGTGGACTGACTTGCCTGTTTCATGGGCTGAACGCCTCGCAAGATCGGCATATGCACAAAAATTAAGCGGAGTGACCACAACCAAAGCGACGTTACAAATGTAACGGAGATTGCCGAAAGCGGGATAACCGTAACATTCCCGCCTTTTGGCGCACACCCGAATTCGTATGGCGAAAGTGGCACATGGTTTGAAAAGGGGATGCTCATCGTCCTTCGGTTTGGAGATCAGGTGCCATGCGGTTCGCGAAGATTCTGGGTGCTCTCGGCCTTGCCACGGCGGTTCTCGCCGGCGGTCTCGCTCCGACCCATGCAAAAGCCGACGCGCTGGAGCGCATTGCCAAGGAAAAGGTGCTGCGCGTCGCCGTTCCGCAGGACTTCCCGCCCTTCGGCTCGGTCGGCACCGACCTGAAGCCGGTCGGCTACGACATCGACACCGCCACCCTGATCGCCAAGGAAATGGGCGCCAAGGTGGAGCTGGTGCCGGTGACCAGCACCAACCGCATCCCCTACCTGACCACGGGCAAGGTCGATCTGGTGATCTCCAGCCTGGGCAAGAATGCCGAGCGCGAGAAGGTCATCGACTTCTCCGCCGCCTATGCCCCCTTCTTCAACGGCATTTTCGGCCCCGACGACATCAAGGCCGAGAAGGCCGAGGATCTGGAAGGCAAGACCGTCGGCGTCACCCGCGGTTCGGTCGAGGACATCGAGCTGTCGAAGATCGTGACCGACAAGGTCACCGTCCGCCGCTATGAGGACAACAACGGCACCATCTCCGCCTTCCTGTCGGGTCAGGTGCAGCTGGTCGCCACCGGCAACGTGGTGGCCGCCGCCATCTTCGAGCGCAACCCGCCGCGCCAGCCGATCCTGAAGTTCCTGATCAAGAACTCCCCCTGCTTCGTCGGGCTGAACAAGAACGAGGGGCCGCTGCTGGAGAAGGTCAACGCCATCATCGCCAAGGCGAAGGATGACGGCTCGCTGAACGACATCGCCAAGAAGTGGCTGCACGCNACGAGGGGGAGGGATGGGGAGGGGGCAAACCAGCGACGGACCCCACGCAATGGCCTACAGTTTCGATTTCTCGTCCCTGCTGGACTATACGCCCGTGCTGGTGGACGGGGTGGCGACCACCATCGGGCTGACCGCGGTCAGCACGGTGCTGGGGGTGGCGCTCGGCATCGGCGGGGCGGCGGCGCGGACCTCCACGGTGAAGCCGCTGGCGGTCCTGGTCGGCGCCTATGTCGAGCTGATCCGCAACACGCCCTTCCTGGTGCAGCTGTTCTTCATCTTCTTCGGGCTGCCGTCTCTGGGCATCCGGCTGGCCGAATGGCAGGCGGCGGTGCTGGCGATGGTCATCAATCTCGGCGCCTATTCGACCGAGATCATCCGCGCCGGCATCGAGGCGACGCCGAAGGGCCAGATCGAGGCCGGCGCCAGCCTGGGCATGACCGGGCCGCAGATCTTCCGCTATGTCGTGCTGGGGCCGGCGATGGCGAAGATCTGGCCGGCGCTGACCAGCCAGGTGGTGATCGTCATGCTGGGCTCGTCGGTCTGCTCGCAGATCGCGGCGGAGGAGCTGAGCTTCGCCGCCAACTTCATCCAGTCCCGCAATTTCCGGCCCTTCGAGGTCTATTTCCTGGCGACCGCGCTGTATCTGGCGCTGGCGGTTGGCCTGCGCTGGGTCTTCGGCCTGATGGGGCGGCGGATGTTCGCCAAGGGGGTGTCGCGTGCTTAATTTCACCCTGTGGGACATCCTGTCCAACCTGCTGCTGGCGGCGCGCTGGACGGTGCTGCTGTCGCTGATCGCCTTCGTTTCCGGCGGGGCGGCCGGGCTGCTGCTGCTGGTCGCCCGCGTGTCGCCGCTGCCGCCGCTGCGCATCGCGGCCCGGCTGTTCATCGAAATCTTCCAGGGCACGCCGCTGCTGATGCAGCTGTTCATCGTCTTCTTCGCCCTGCCGCTGATCGGGATCGAGACGACGGCCTGGACCGCCGCCGCCGTCGGGCTGACGCTGTTCACCGCCGCCTATCTCGCCGAGATCTGGCGCGGCTGCGTCGAGGCGGTGCCGAAGGGCCAGTGGGAGGCGTCGGCCAGCCTGGCGCTGACCTTCGGAGAGCAGATGCGCCACGTCATCCTGCCCCAGGCCCTGCGCATCGCCGTGCCGCCGACCGTCGGCTTCTCGGTGCAGGTGGTGAAGGGCACGGCGGTGACCTCCATCATCGGCTTCGTCGAGGTGACGAAGGCCGGCACCATGATCACCAACGCCACCTTCCAGCCCTTCCTGGTCTATGGGCTGGTCGGGCTGATCTATTTCGCCCTGTGCTACCCGCTGTCGCTCTCGGCCAAGGCGCTGGAAAGGAAGCTCAATGTCGCCCGTTAAGACTCCCCCCACCGGTCGGCCCCTGGTGAAGCTGTCCGGCATCCGCAAATCCTTCGGCCCGGTGGAGGTGCTGAAGGGCGTCGACATGGCGGTGCAGGAAGGGCAGGTCGTCGCCATGATCGGCCGCAGCGGATCGGGCAAAAGCACGCTGCTGCGCAGCATCAACGGGCTGGAGCGCATCGACGGCGGCGTCATCGAGGTGGACGGCGAATGCGTCGATCCCGGCCAGATCGACCTGCGGGCGCTGCGCCAGAAGGTCGGCATGGTGTTCCAGCAGTTCAACCTGTTCCCCCACCTGACCGCCGGCGAGAATGTCATGCTGGCGCTGAAGGTGGTGAAGAAGCAGGACAAGGCCACCACCCGCGCCGCGGCGGAAGCCGCGCTGGCCAAGGTCGGTCTNGCGAGTTCGGCGGCCAGATGAACAGCGCCGCCGAGCAGAGCTGGGCCAACGCCTTCGTCAAGTACATGAACGGCGACTGGGATCTGGACGGCAAGAGCGACCTGCCGGCCGGCCAGCAGGGCATGAACTGGACCTATTGGGCCTGGACGCCGGAATGATCCTGGTGACGCACGAGATGCGCTTCGCCCGCGAGGTCTGCGACCGGCTGGTCTTCATGCATGGCGGCCGCATCATCGAACAGGGACCGCCGGCCGAGCTGTTCGACCGGCCGTCCACGCCCGAACTGGCGCAGTTCATCGGCATGGTCGAGGCGCGCTGACCGGCACGCCCGCCCTCCATCGCCGCCCATCGCCGCCCCGTACGCCCCTGCGTGCGGGGCGATTTTGTGCGGCCGGATAGTAGGAATATTATCAGTTAATTGCTTCACCAATGCTGCCGCTGGGCAGCCTTGACCGATCACAAAAGTTAACCTTTTTGCGCGCCCATAAGGTCTGTTCCAACTTCGAATTACCCCCAGTGTCGTACCTCTGAGCGTTATGAAAACGACCAGAAGTCCACCTGCTCGGTAAGTATTTTCCTGTAATTATCTGTCAAAGCGCGGCGAATTCCTGAAACAATAATTCAATATACAAGCCTGATTTTCTAGTGGATGCATCTATGTCTTTTGAGATTGTCTTGCAAATTTTTATGTTTTCCCAAAAAGACATTAGGAAATCAAAGGTAAGTCTGGTGGTTTGCCGTCGATCCCTGTGACCATGATGGGATATAGTTGCCGAAGATAGCCCATCCCCCTTGCACGACCCTGTGATCGGATGAGCCAATTTTGCCACAAGCTTCGAGAAAACTTAACCGGATTTGGAAAGGTTTCGTTAACTATTGGAACCCCAGCATGGCTTCAACGCAACGGAAATAGGAGCGAAGTCATGAGCACGACCACCGCGCCGAGCAAGATTGTCGTCAACGCCTACGGCCAGTCCGCGGACGGCGTCGCGCCGAATTTCAAGCTGCTGGTGGATGGTCAGGAGGTCGGGACGGCCAGTGCGGCGACCGCCTCGTCGAAGGCCTACAGCTTCACCGCCAACCTTGCGGCCAACATGGCGCACAAGATCCAGGTCGTTTACGACAACGACACCGCGACCGGCGCCAACCGCGACCTCTACGTCCAGTCGATCGAGGTGAACGGCCACACGCTGCAGCCGACCGACGCCATCTATGAACGCCATGACGATGCCGCCCCGGCGCCGACCCAGGCCGGCCAGGAGGCCATGTGGTGGGACGGCGCGCTGACCTTCAGCACCCCCGCCAGCTATTACGCCGGTGCCCAGACCGCCGCCCCGGCCGCACCCGCGGCTCCCACCACCGCCCCGGCCGCCGGCACCGCGCAGAACGTCATCGCCGTGACTGCGGCCGGCAGCGCCGTCGGCGGCGAGGGCGCCCATTTCACCGTGCTGGTGGACGGCAAGGAGATCGGCACGGGCATCGCCGACAGCGCCGAGGCCAAGGAATTCACGTTCACCGCCGATCTGGCCCAGGGCGCGGCCCATTCGGTCGAGGTGAAATACGACAACGACGTCATGGTCGACGGTGCCGACCGCAACCTGTACGTCCACAGCGTCAGCGTCGACGGCAAGGCCGTTGCGGCGACCGACGCCGCCGTGTCGGTCCTGCGCGAGGCCGACGGTGCCGATCTCGGCGCCACCACCGACCTCTATTGGAACGCCACGCTGACCGCGAAGCTGGATGCCGGCCACTTCAACGCCTCCACCGGCGACGCCGGCGGCGATACCGGCAGCAGCGACGGCGGCAGCACCGACAGCGGCAAGGGCGGCAGCGCCGGCGGCAACACGGGCGGCTCCACCGGCAACGGCAGCGCGCCTTCGGTCAAGGTGGGCAACTTCACCGTCGCCGATCCGGGCATGGTGCAGAGCCAGAGCAGCGGGTCGATCAACGGTTTCCTGAGCACCAGGGGCAACCAGATCGTCGACGAAAGCGGCAACACCGTCCGCCTGACCGGCGTCAACTGGTTCGGCGGCGAGGGCTACAACTATGTGCCCGCCGGCCTGTGGGCCGACAGCTACCAGGGCCACATCGACAGCATGAAGGGCCTGGGCTTCAACGTCATCCGCCTGACCTGGGCCGACGACATGTTCGACAGCGAGGCCGTCACCAACGGCATCGACTATTCGAAGAACCCGGACCTGAAGGGCCTGACCCGGCTGGAGGTCTATGACAAGGTCATCGACTATGCCGGCAAGGTCGGCATGAAGGTGATCCTCGACCACCACCGCAACGACGGCGGCGCCGGCACCAACGAACACGGGCTGTGGTACACCGACAACAACCCGGAATCGAAGGTCATCGAAAACTGGAAGATGCTGGCCAAGCATTATGCCGGCAACGAGGCGGTGATCGGCGCCGACCTGCACAACGAGCCGAGCGTGTCCGCCACCTGGGGCGGCAACGCCGCCACCGACTGGGCCTCGGCCGCCGAGCGCATCGGCAACGCCATCCAGTCCGTCAACAAGGACTGGCTGATGATCGTCGAAGGCACGGAGTGGAGCAGCACGCTGGCCGGCGTGAAGGACCGTCCGATTGAATTCGACGTGCCGAACAAGCTGGTCTATTCCCCGCACGCCTACGGCCACAGCGTCGGCAACTTCAGCTGGCTGCAGGACTCCAACTTCCCCAACAACCTGCCGGCCCAGTACGACAGCATGTGGGGCTACATCTACAAGAACAACATCGCGCCGGTGCTGATCGGCGAGTTCGGCGGCCAGATGAACAGCGCCGCCGAGCAGAGCTGGGCCAACGCCTTCGTCAAGTACATGAACGGCGACTGGGATCTGGACGGCAAGAGCGACCTGCCGGCCGGCCAGCAGGGCATGAACTGGACCTATTGGGCCTGGACGCCGGAATCGGGCGATGTCGGCGGTCTGCTGAAGGACGACTACAAGACCATCGACCCGAACAAGATGAACATCATCAAGGCGGGTCTGGCGTCCGGCACCGGCAGCGCCGGCACCGTGGCGGGCAGCGACGAGGCGGTCTTCACCGTGCAGCTGGCCAAGGCGGTCACCACCGCCACCACCATCGACTATGCGACCGAGGACGGCACCGCCAAGGCCGGCACCGACTACACCGCCGCCCATGGCAGCCTGACCTTCCAGCCGGGCGAGACCACCAAGACGGTCACCGTGCACATCAACGGCGACAACAACGCCAGCGAGGGCACGGAGAACTTCCTGCTGCACCTGACCCACGACAACACCAACCTGGGCACCGCCACCGGCTTCATCACCGACCACGCGGCGTAAGGCGCAGATCTTTCAACGCACTTATGGAGCCGGCCCGCGTCGTCACTGACGCGGGCCGGCTTTTTTTGCGGTCAGGGCGTCGTGCCGGAGCGCCATTCGCCGTGGAGAAGGCCGTAGACGAGCATGTCGCACACGCCCTTGTGGGTCGTCTCATGCTGGCGCAGGCAGCCTTCCCGTCGGAAGCCCAGCTTTTCGATCAAGGCGACGGACGCCGCGTTCTCCGCGTCGATCTCGGCGAACAGCTTGCGATATCCCTCGTTCCGGAACAGATGGCCGACGAGTGCCGCGACGCATTCGGCGGCGACGCCTTGGCCTTGCCGGTGCGCCGCCGTGATGTAGCCGAGTTCGAGAACCCCTTGGTCCCGTCCGGGATAGGCGACGTAGCGGCCCGCCAGGGATCCGTCGGATTTGTCGATCGCCGCCCAGCTCCGGCCGGGCCATGTCGGATCCGTCAGCCAGTCGGCCAGGCTGTCCATCGTCGTGAAATGAGGCTGCGACATGAAGCGGCACTGCGCCTCGTCGGAAAAGGTCGGGAAGAGAGCGGCGGTGTCCTCCCGGACCAGCTTTCGCAAGGTGAAGCGGTCGGTATCGAGTGTCGGCGTGTCCAGGACCAAGGCGGAACTCATCGGTTGACTCTGTTTTCGGGGCGGGGGCGCCCCAGGCTGGCGATGGCCGGCCAGTCCAGCGCGGGATGGCCGGCAAGCCGGTCGAGCAGGCGGTCGAGAAGACCCCAGATCGCCGCGTCGTGGACGCGGTGGTGGGTCAGCAGGCCGATGGGCTCGGCGGGAATGCGGCGGCCCTCGCGGCGGTCGCGCAGTTCGCGGCACAGCAGGTCGAGCAAGGCGTCCAGCGGCACGGCGGAGCGGGTGCCGCGCCAGTCGATCAGGTCGAGGTGGGTGTTGACCCAGGCGATGCCGTCACGAGGATTCGGCGACGGGCCGAAGGCCGAGACGGCGCGGTAGCCGGCGGCCGACAGGCAGGCCGGCATGTCGGCGGCCATGCGGTTCCAGGGCGGGACGAACAGCGGCAGGACGCGGTCGCCGAACAGGCTGCGCAGGGTGGACAGGCCGCGTTCGGCCTCGGCTTGCCGGATCTCGGGCGGACGTTCGGAGCCGAACTCGCACTTCTTCTTGCCGGGGGCGGCGTGGTCGGCGTGGGACCAGCCATGGACCAGCGGGGTGACGTGGGCGTGGCCGGCCAAGGCTTCGGCAAGCGACGGCTCGGCATCGGCCGGGATGACGGCGAGGCCGAGGGGGATGCCGGCCTGGGTGCTGCGGGTCAGCAATCCGTCGAGCTGCGGGCCGGCGGCGACCGCGTCGTCGTCGCGCAGCCACAGCGGGCAGCGGCGGTCCAGATCGGTCCAGCGGGCGAGTTCTTCGGTTACGGCGGTCCAGCTCGTCATGATGTCTTCTCCGCCAGCAGGGCTTCGACGATCCCGACGCTGCGCGCCGCACCGGCCAGCGACGCGGGGCTGAGCGGCGGGATGCGGGCGCCCAGCACGGACTGCAAGGCTCGGGCGAGGCTGTCGGGCGTCAGATCGGCCTCGCGCAGGGTGGCGATGCCGGGTTGGCGGGCCAGGATGGCGGCGCGGATGGTCTGTTCGACCTCCTTGCCGTCCTCGAAGGGGCAGAAGACGCTGGGCACGCCGGCCGTCAGGCAGTCGAGCGCCGTGTTGTAGCCGCAGCGGCCGACGCTGGCCGACGCCCGGCCCAGCAGGGCGCGGAAGTCGGGGCGCACCGGCTCCACCAGCAGGCGGTCGGGCGGGGCCAGGGCGCGCAGCCGGCCGGCCAGCGCCGCATCGCCCTTCGCCACCAAGAGGCGCCAGCGCTGCGGCAGGGCGCCGGAGGCGGCGCACAGCGCGGCGGCCTCGAAGACCGGGCGGCCGACCGGGCCGCCGCCGGCGGTGACGAGGATTTCGCCCTGCCCGTCCGTTCCGTCGTCGGGGACGGGCGGCGGGGGCACGACGAAGCCGGTGTAGCGCAGCAGCGGCGTCATCGCCGGGGTCAGCGGCCAGCTGTCCTCCAGCGGAATCAAGGCGGGGTCGGAATGGACCAGCACGCCGTCGTAGAGCCGCAGCAGGCGGTCTTCGGTTTCGGCGATGCGCTTGGGCTTGGAGGGCGGGGCCAGGATGTCGCGGACGGAGGCCAGCGTCAGCGGCGGCTGCGGCAAGGCGCGGGCGCGCTCCAGCAGGGCGTCGAACTCGGCGGCCAGCGCGCGGCGGCCGAAGGGGAAGAGTTCGGTGATCAGCACGTCGGGGCGCAGGCTGTCGAGCAGGCCGGTCAGCATCGCCCGCCGCGCTGCGAACAGGGCGTCGTCGGCGGGGGAGCCGTCGGCGCCCAGCAGGGTGGCGAAGTCGGCGCCGTCGCTTGCCAGCGGCGGCAGCTGGTGCAGGGTGGCGCCGCCGCCCGTTGGATTTGGGGCGAGATGGGGGGCGGGACGGCCGCCGCTGGCGACATCGACGCGCCAGCCGCGGGCGGTGAAGGCCTCGGCCAGGGCCAGCGCGCGGCTGAGATGGCCGGTGCCGAGCAGATGGGTGACGGCGATCAGCAGCCTCATGACAGGCGCAGGCCTTCTTTTGGACCGGTTGGGCGGAGCGCGCCGTCGGCGGCGAGCGTCAGGACGTAGAGGCGGTTGCGCTTCACCGGCACCGGCGGCGGGCCACGGAAGTCCCAGCCCCAGGCCAGCGCCAGCGCGACGCGCATCACGCCGATGTGGGTGACGATGAGGTGGGAGGGAGGTGTCTCCTTCTCCCCCCCGGGGAGAAGGTTGGNCCCTCTCCCCGGGGGGGAGAGGGGATTGGTCCTGGATTGAGTTCAGCCACCCCCTCAACCGCTCGCGGACATCGGCGGGGCTTTCGCCGTTGGGGGGGCGGAAGTCCCAGCCCCACTGTTCGAGGTCGCGGTAGCCGCTGGCGGGGTCGGCGCGCAGGTCGCGGCCATGCATGCCCTCCCAGGCGCCCCAGTCCATCTCGATCAGGCGCGGGTCGGTGTGGACGGGGCGGCTCTTGCCGAGGATGGTGGCGGTCTCCATGGCGCGGGAGAGCGGGCTGGCGTGCAGGGCGGCGTCGCGCCAGTCCGGCGGAAGGGTCAGGGCGGCGAGCTGTTCGCGGCTTTCCGGGGCCAGCGGGATGTCGGTGCGGCCCTGGATGCGGCCCTCGCGGTTCCAGGCGGTGATGCCGTGGCGCAGGAAAGCGAGGCGGATCATGGCATCCGTCCAAGGGGCAGTCCGGTCAGCAGGCCGCGCAGGCGGTCGGCGGCCGCGGTCAGGGCGTGGTGGGCCTCGACATGGGCGCGGGCGCCGCGGCCAAGCGCGCGCAGGGCCGGCGGATCGGCCAGCAGGGCGGCGAGCGCGGCGGCGAACTCCTCCGGGGCCGGGCCGGTCAGCCGGCCGCCGATGCCGTCGCGGATGACGGTGCCGGTGCCGGCATTGTCGATGGCGAGCACCGGCAAGCCCTGGGCCTGCGCCTCCAGATAGACCATGCCGAAGGCCTCGTTCAGGCCGGGCCAGACCAGCAGGTCGGCGGCGCGGTAATGGGCGGCGAGTTCCGCGGGGGCGCAGGCGCCCAGGAGCCGCACGCGCGGGCCGAAGGGGGTGAACAGGGCCGACACTTCCGCCGCCGCAGGACCGTCGCCGACGATGTCGAGCGTCCAGGGCCGGGCGGCGAGGAGGCCAAGGGATTCGGCCAGCAGGCGGTAGGAGGCCAGCTTGTCGCCCGGCCGCATCATGGCGACGGTCAGAAGCCGGGGCGGCGTGGTCGGCTTTCGGGCCTCCGGGGCCGGCGGCAGGTCGAGGAAGGGGGGCAGCATCGCCACCCGCTGGCCGGGCGGGCCGTAGGCCTCCACCGCCTGACGGTCGCGGGCGCTGACGCAGAGGACAAGGGCGGCGGCCTCGATGGCGGTCTCGGCGGCGGCGGCGAAGCCGGCCCACGGGCCGGTCAGCCGCTTGCGGGCGCGGGTCGCCTCCACCACGACGTAGGGGATGCCGAGCGTGCGTGCGATGTGCGGCCCGATCAGGTCGGGGGCCTTGTAATAGACATGGTAGCTCAGCCACAGCGACGGGCGCCGCTCCGGTTCGGTGGCGTAGAGGGACAGCAGGCGCTCGCATTCGGCGCCGGCGGCGGCCCGGAGATGCGTCTGGACCGCGGCATCGCCAGCGCCGTCATAGACACGCAGGCTGCTCGCCACCTCCGCCGGGCCGGTCGCCTCCAGCGCGCGCAGGATCAGCCGCGCCATCTGGCGGTCGCCGGAGGGAACCGGGTGGTCGACCGGCTTCAGTGGAGCGTAGAAGGCGATGCACGGCTGGGATGGGCGCGGCAGGGATGGGGCGCTCACGCCGCGGCCTCCTCCAGCCGGCGGACGAGGCGGTCGATGCCGGCGGTCATGCCGAACTCGGCGCGCAGGCGGTCATGGGCGGCCCCGCCCAGCCGCAGGCGCAGCGCCGGGTCGCTGGCCAGCCGTTCCAGCGCGGCGGCGATGGCGGGCGGGGTGCCGTCGGTCAGCAGGCCATGGGTGCCGTCGGCGATGAATTCGGGAATCGCCGACACCGCGGTCGACAGGATGGCGAGGCGCTGGCTCGCCGCCTCCATCAGCACGTTGGGCAGGCCGTCGCGGTCGCCGTCGCCCGCCACCACGCTGGTCAGCACGAACAGGTCGGCATGGCGCAGCGCCTCGATCACCGCCGCCTGGTCCTGCGCGCCGCGCCAGTCGATGCGGTCCGACAGGCCGAGCCGCTCGGCCTGGGCGCGCAGGGCCTGCTTCAGCTCGCCGGAGCCGATATGGACCAGCCGCCAATGCAGGCCGTCCGGCAGCATCGCCAGGGCGTCGAGCAGCCGGTCGTAGCCCTTCTTCTCCACCAGCCGGCCGACCGACAGGATCTTCACCGCGCGCTCGGGGGTTGAGCCGTCGCGCGGCGGGGTGGTCGCCTCGCGGTCCGGCGGGGCGGGGAAGCGGGAAAGGTCGAGGCCGTGATAGACGAGGTCGATGCGCGCGGGATCCGCGGCCAGCCCGCGCAGATGCGCCGCCCCCACCGCGGTGCAGGTGACGCCGAAGCGGGCGTCGGCCAGCTTCTCGCGCTTCTCCCACTCCGGCGTGGTCCAGATGTCCTTGGCGTGGGCGGAAAAGCCCCAGCCGATGCCGCGGATCGCCGCGGCATAGCGCCCGACCGAGGCCGGGGTGTGCAGGAAATGGACGTAGACGAAGGGGACATCCGCCGGCAGCTCCGCCGCCAGCACCAGCGCCTGACCGAAGCGGCGGCCCCGGTTGGCGGTGCGGTCGCGCATCAGGTCGCGCAGCCAGCCCAGCGCCGTGCGGGCCAGCCCGGCCGGATGGCGGACCAGCAGCCGGCCGAGTGCGCGCAGCACCCGCCGCGGCTCGTCACGCAGATATTCCGGCAGGTAATGGACCGGCGCGGCGATGCGGTCGTGCAGGGCGTGGCGTCGGCCGTCGGTGGGGTGGCGCAGCGACCAGATCGCCAGATCGACGCCGCGCTCCTGCAGGGCCAGGATCTCCTGCGCGATGAAGGTTTCCGACAGGCGGGGGTATCCCTTCACCACCACCGCAACTTTGATCGGCACGCCAGACAGCACAGGGCCGTCCTTCACCAAGTCAGACGTCATGCGCGCTTGCCCATCGCCGCGCGGGACAGACGTTGCGCCGCGCGCCGGATCGGGGTGACAGGGGTGGCGCAGGCGACCGCCGACTCCGTTTCCAGCACCTCGAGCGTCAACTCGACGATGCGGTCCAGCCCGCCGAGCAGGCCGGGCAGCGGGCTTGCCGAGGGCGGCGGCTGGGCGGGCAGCGCCCGGATGGCGTCGGCCATCGCCCGCGGGTCGCTGCCGTCGCGGTCGCTGTCGAGCGTGCGCAGCAGGCCCAACGCCTCCGCCGCCTCCGCCCGGATGCGCTGTTCCAGCCGCGGGCGGGTGCGCGGTGCCAGCACCGACGGCTTGTCGAAGGACAGGATCTCGCAGAAGGTGTTGTAGCCGCCCATCGCCACCACGCCGATGGCGCCGGCATAGAGGTCTTCCATGCGGGAATGGAAGTTGATGGTCTCCACCCTGCCCTTCAGCCGGCGGATGCGGGCGGCGAATTCCTGGCGGCGGGCATCCTCCAGGAAGGGGCCGTAGACGATCAGGGCGTTGGGGGCGAGATCCGGATCGCTCTCATAGGCGGCGATGGTCCAGTCGACCAGGGCCGCCCCGTCGCCGCCGCCGCCGGGCGTCACCAGCACATAGGGCGCCGCAATCAGCGGATCCCCGGCCTGGGCGGCGCTGCCGCCATCCGTCGGTTCCCGCCGCAGATAGCCGGTGTAGCGCACCCGCGCCGCCACCTCCGGCGGCAGCTCCAGGCCGTCGAGCGGCCGGTAGACCTCCGGCAGGCCGTAGATCCAGAGCTGGTCGTAATAGCGCTCGATGGCGGCGACCGCCTCCTTGCGCTCCCATTCCGGTTGCAGCGCCTCGGGCGCGTCCAGCACGTCGCGCAGGCCCAGCACCACGCGGGTGTTGCCGCCGGCCCGCATCTCCTCCAGCGCCGGCAGGAATTCGCCGTGCAGGCCGGTCGGCTCCTTGTCGACGATGGCGAGCGTCGGGCGGAAGGCGCGGGCGGTGGCGCGGATGATCTCCGCCCGGATGGCGGCTGTCTCCTCGATCGGCAGGCCGAGGTTGCGGGCGGTGTAGCCGCCGTCCGGCTGCTTCACCACGCCCGGCAGGCGCACATGGTCGACCCGCTCCGGAAAATCGAAGCGGCCGGCGACGGGCGAGCCGGTGAGGATCAGCGCCGAGGCGTCGGGAAAGGCCGACACCAGGGCCTGGGCGATGGTCCGCGACCGCCGCAGATGGCCCAGGCCGAAGGTGTCGTGGCTGTAGAGCAGGATGCGCGGCGGCGTCCGGTCGGGATGGAGGGACCGAAGGGATGGCTGTGGCTGGTGCATACTCGGACACTCCGCTTCAGCAATGCTTCGGAACCGAAAATCCGTTGCGGGACAGATCGTCGTTCTGGTCAGGGAACCGGTTCGGCCGCCGGCGGTTGCGGTTTTGTCCAGGCGCCAGCGGCAACGCTCCAGCCTGGATTAAACCCCTCACATGGATTGTGCTGCGCATCAATATGGCTTCCGACCGGTGGCGACAACCTGCCTACACCGTGTGATATATGAGCAACGGTCGTGCCGGGCGGGCATGGCGCCAGCCATGATGCCGGCATGTCGGACGGCTCAATCGCCATGATAGGGATCCAGGGCGTCACGCAGTCCATCACCGAAGAAGTTGAAGGACAAGACTACCAGGATCACCGGCAGCATCGGCAATGACACCCATGGATAGGTTTCCACGGCCATCAGGTTCTGGGCGTCGTTCAGCATCACCCCCCAGCTGGTCGCCGGCGGGCGCAGGCCGAGCCCCAGAAAGGACAGTGCCGTCTCGCCCAGGATCATCGCCGGGATCGACAGGGTGGCGCTGGCCAGCAGATGGCTGGCGAAGTTGGGCAGCAGGTGGCGGCGGATGATCCGCGCCGGGCTGGCGCCCATCAGCTCCGCCGCCATGACGAAATCCTCCTCGCGCAACGCCAGGAAGCGGGAGCGAACGGCGCGGGCCAGCGACGGCCAGTCCAGCAGGCCGAGGATGACGGAGATGCAGAGGAACACCGTCACCGGGCTCCATTGCGCCGGCACCGCGGCGGACAGCGCCAGCCACAGCGGCAGTTCCGGCAGGGATTTCAGGATCTCAGACAGGCGCTGCACCCCGGCGTCGATCCAGCCGCCGAAATAGCCGGCCATGCCGCCCAGCGTGACGCCGATGGCGAAGGATACGGCGATGCCCAGCAGCCCGACGGTCAGCGACAGCTGCGCCCCGATGGCCAGCCGCGACAACATGTCCCGCCCCAGCCGGTCGGTGCCGAGCAGATGCAGCGTCGCCCCCGGCGGCGGGCAGACCAGCCGCATCCGCATCTCCACCAGCCCGAGGAAGCGGTAGGGCGCGCCGGGGCAGAAGAACTCCAGCGGCATCGGCCGGCTTTCGTCGGCCTCGTAGCGCCAGCGATAGTCCTTCAGGTCGGGCCGTCCGGCGGTCGGGTAGACGAAGGGGCCGATGAACCGCCCCTCGTGGAACAGGTGGATGCCCTGCGGCGGGGCGTAGAGATGCTCCACGTCGCGTTCGTTGGCGCCGTAGGGAACCAGGAAATCGACGAAGGGCAGGCTGAGATAGGACAGCCCGAGGAACAGCGCCCCCAGCACCGCCAGCCGGTGGCGCAGGAAGCGCCGCAGCATCAGCCGCGCGGTCGAGGCGCCCGGATCGAAGCGGGTCGCCGGACCGTCCGGCGCCGCCGGATCGGGATAGGGCCGGCTGTCGACGTAATGGTCCCAGCCGCCTTTCACGTCTCCGCCTTCCATGCTCCGGTCCTTCATGACTGGGCCTTCCTTCCCTTGCCCAGCCGGATGCGGGGATCGAGCAGCGCCAGCGCGATGTCGGAGATCAGCATGCCGACCAGCACCAGCAGCGAGATGAACATCAGGATGAAGCCGGACAGGAAGATGTCCTGCGCCCGAAGCGCCCCCAGCAGGGCCGGCCCGATGGTGGGCAGGCTGAGCACGACCGAGATCAGCACCGAGCCCGACACCAGCGACGGCAGCAGCGACCCGATGTCGGAGACGAAGGGGTTCAGCGCCATGCGCAGCGGATAGCGGGTCAGCCGGCGCAGCGGCGGCACGCCCTTGGCCTTGGCGGTGACGACATAGGGCTTGCCCAGCTCGTCCAGCAGGTTGGCGCGCAGGCGCCGCACCATGGCGGCGGTGCCCGACAGGCCGATGACGATGGTGGGGACGATCAGGTGCTCCAGCACCGAGCCGATCTTGCCCCAGCTCATCGGCTGGTTCTCGTACTCGGCGTCCAGCAGACCGCCGATCGGCAGGCCCAGCCATTTCTGGCCGTAATAGAGCAGGATCAGCGCCAGCAGGAAGTTGGGCGTCGCCAGCCCGATATAGCCGACGGTGGCGGCGAGATAATCGACCCAGCTGTTGGCGCGGATCGCCGCCAGCGCCCCCAGCGGGAAGGAGACCAGATAGACGAACAGCACGGCGGCGAGGTTGAGGATGACGGTGAACCACAGGGTTTCGCCCACCACCTCCGCCACCGGCTTGTTGAACTCGAACGACCAGCCGAGGTCGCCCTGCAGCAGGCCGTTGAAGCCGTTCGGCCCCGGCCAGACGCCGATCCAGACCAGATATTGTTCGGGCAGCGGGCGGTCCAGCGCGTATTCGCGGCGCAGGAATTCGGCCTTGGCGAGGCCGGCCTCCTGGCCGGTGGCCCGCAGTTCCGCGATCTGGTTGGACAGGTAATCGCCGGGCGGCAGGTTGATGACGATGAAGATCAGCATCGACACCGCGATCAGGGTCGGGATCATCACCAGCAGCCGGCGCAGGATGAAACGCAGCATGGCGGTCAATCCTCCCTGCGGTGGAGGCCGGCCGGCTCCGGGTCGGCCGGGCGGGCGTCGGCGAAATAGAACTCGTCGGGCCGGTAGATGCCGAGATAGGCGCCGGGATCCCACAGCCACAGCCCCTTGTCAGGCACGTTGCGCAGGCGGTTGGCGACGGCGATCGGCTGGGGCGTCTTCGACACCACGCCGATGGCGAAGATCTGGTCGGCATGGATGTCGAGCATCGCCGACCACAGGGCGCGCCGTTCGGTCTCGTCGGTGGTGTGGCGCCAGCGGCGGGCGAAGTCCATCAGCTCCTGCGGGATGGGCATGTCGATGGGCTCGCCCGCACTGCCGGAGGTCTGGTAATATTGCCCCCATTTCGGCCAGCTGAAATTCTCCTGGGTCATCGGCGCCAGCTCCTCCGGGCTGCTGTCGGGATCGGGGACGCCGTTGTCCCAGCCGCCCCACACCGCCATCATGGTCTGGCCGGCATAGACGCGGTTGCGCAGCACGTCGCGGTCCACCGTGCGCACCAGCAGCCGGACGCCGATGTCGCGCCAGGTCTCCGCGATGATCTGCAGCGCGTCGGCCACCTCCGGCTTCTCGCCCGAGGATTCGACGATCACCTCCAGCGGGCGGCCGTCGGGCAGGTCGCGGTACGCCTCGCCGCGCTTGCGCTTCAGCCCGATCTCGTCCAGCAGCGCCGCCGCCCGTTTGGGGTCGTAGCCGGTCCACACGCCGGTGCGTTCCGGCTTGTAGAGCGGGCTTCCCGGCAGCACGTCCACGCCGCTTTCCCGCGCCAGCCCGAAGAAGAGCGAGCGGTTGACGATCCGCCGGTCGATCCCCATCGACAGGGCGCGGCGGAAGCGGGCGTCGCGCAGCAGGCCGCGCCAGACCGGGTCGTTGTAGTTCAGGTTGGGGTAGAGCGCGATCTCCGCCGCCTTGCCCTCCGGCCACAGCAGGGTGCGGTAGTTGCCGGCCGCCTCCCCCGCCACCAGCACCGGCACCTGGGAGAAGGTCAGCCCCTCCGCCTGGAGGTCGGCCTTGCCGGTGGCGACCTGCGCCGGGATCAGCCCGGCCGCCATCACCGTCACGTCCAGCCCGTCGGCGTAGGGCAGCTGCATGCCGCGGGTGTCGAAGCGGTGGTAATAGGGGTTGCGCTGGAACAGCAGATGGCTGCCGGTGCCCTTCGACATCGCCATCCAGGGCTGGAGGGTCGGTTCGTCCGGATTCTCCATGCGGAACATGTCGTCGCGGGCATTGTGCAGGGCCGCCCAGTTGCGGACCTTGTACTTGGCGATCAGCGGCGCCAGCTCCGCCTCGCCGGTGTAGCGGGCGTGGAAGCGCTTCAGGTAATGGGCCGGCCGGTAGATGAAGGGCGGCCGGGCGGCGGCGAGCGCGGGCAGGAAATAGGGGTTCGGCTCCTCCCAGCGGAAGCGGGCGGTGACCGCGTCGGGAAAGCTGACCTGGGGCGGCTTGCCGTCCACCAGCATGAAGCGCGGCGGGCCGGAGGGCGAGAGCATGGGGTTGTTGGCGATGTCCTCCCACCAATAGCGGATGTCGTCGCTGGTGAAGGGGGCGCCGTCGGACCAGCGGTGGCCGGCGCGCAAGCTCAGGGTGAAGTCGCGGCCGTCGACGACGGTCACGTCCTTCAGGATGTCGGGGACCAGCTCGCGCTTCTCGTTGTAGCCGACCAGCCGGGCATAGCCGTAGAGCACGGCGATGCGGCTGTTGCGCCGCTGGGTGATGAAGCTGCGGATCCAGCCGCCGGAACGGCCGAGGTCGCGGCCCTTCGCCGTCGGATCGACGATGAGCGGCTCCTCCGGCATGCGCTGGCTGACGGGGGGGATGAGGCCGTAGACGACCTGATCGCGCAGCAGCGCCGGCTCCTGCGGGGTGAAGGCGGCGGCGGGGCTGGCGAGGAGGAGGGTGAGGAGGANAAGGGGCCCATGCGAAGCATGGGAAGGGTGAGGGGGTAGGCACGAAGCCATGCGGTTCAGGAGTCTTGGGATACCCCTCACCCACCCCGCCGCAAAGCGGCGGGGCCCCCCCCTCTCCCGGGGCGGGAGAGGGCGCTTATCGTGCAGGACGCCTGGAACCGTCTTCATGCCGCCCGCCTCGCGAAATGGCCCCTGACGAAATGGCCGGGGGCGGCTTCCACCAGGGGCGGCGGGGCGCCGTCGGGGGTGGGGCGGAAGGCTTCCGGCCACAGGTCGGGGGCGCCGGCGCCGAGCGCCACGGTGGCGACGTCGATCGGGCGGCTGACGTCCGGTTCGGGCGAGGCGGCGATCAGCGCGCGGGTGTAGGGATGCAGCGGGGCGGAGAACAGGACGGCCGGCGGCGCCTGCTCCATCACCCGGCCGGCGCGCATCACCGCCACCCGGTCGGCCAGCCGCGCCACCACCGCCAGATCGTGCGAGATGAACATCAGGCTGAGGCCGAGCCGCCGCTTGATCGATTCCAGCAGGTCGAGAACCTGCGCCTGAACCGACACGTCGAGCGCCGAGGTCGGCTCGTCGCAGATCAGCAGCTGCGGATCGAGGGCGAGCGCGCGGGCGATGCCGATGCGCTGGCGCTGGCCGCCCGAGAAGGCATGCGGATAGCGGTTGGCCCAGGCGGGATCGAGCCCGACCTGCGCCATCAGCGCCCGCACCCGCTCGCGCCGTTCGCCGCGGTCGCAGACGCCATGGATCGCCAGCGGCTCCGCGATGATCTCGCCGACGCTCATGCGGGGACTGAGGGAGGCATAGGGGTCCTGGAACACCATCTGGGCACGGCGGCGGTAGGCGGTCAGCTCCGGCCCCGCGGCGGACAGGAGGTCGAGCGGCTGTTCCCCGGCTGACGGGCGGAACAGCAGGCGGCCGCCGGGGTCCGGCCGTTCCGCCAGCATCGCAAGCCGCGCCATCGTCGTCTTGCCCGATCCTGACTCGCCGACGATGGCCAGCGTCTCCCCGCGGCGCACCGACAGGTCGATGCCATCCAGCGCCCGCACGCGGGCGGAGCCGCGCTCATAGGTCTTGCCGACGCCGTGGAACTCCAGGATGGCGTCCTCCGCGCCCGTGGCGGGAAGGGCGCAGGTCATCTCGGGAATCGAGGGGGCGGCGGCCATCAGCTTCCGGGTATAGCCGTGCAGCGGCCGGCCCAGCACATCGGCGCAGCAGCCGGATTCCATCACCCGGCCGGCGCGCATCACCACCACGGCATCGGCCATGTTGGCGACCACCCCCAGATCGTGGGTGACCAGCAGCACCGCCATGCCGGTCTCGGCCTGCAGCTCCTTGATCAGCGCCAGCACCTGGGCCTGCAGGGTGACGTCCAGCGCCGTGGTCGGCTCGTCGGCGATCAGCAGCTGCGGGCGCGCCACCATCGCCATGGCGATCATCGCCCGCTGGCGCAGGCCGCCCGACAGCTGGAACGGGTAGGAGTGGAAGGCGCGCAGCGGATCGGGGAAGCCGACCCGCTCGAACATGGCGAGGCACTGGTCGCGGGCGCTCCGGCGGTTGCAGTGGCCATGCAGTTGCAGAACCTCCATCGTCTGGTCGCCGATGCTGTGGAGCGGCGACAGCGCGCTCATCGGTTCCTGGAAGATCATCGAGATGCGGCTGCCGCGGATGTCGCGCAGGCCGGAGCGCGAGACCCGCAGCAGGTCGACCGCCTCCGGCCCATGGCCGAACAGGATGGAGCCGCCGGCCACCTCCGCGCCGCGCGGCAGGATGTGCAGGATGCTGCGGCAGGTCAGCGTCTTGCCGGACCCCGATTCGCCGACCAGCGCCACGCTCTGCCCCGCCCCGACCGAGAAGCCGACGCCGTCGACGACCGGACGGTCGACCGGCGCAGTGCGGAAACGGATCGTCAGACCCTCCACCTTCAGCATCGTCGCGTCTCCAGGAGGAATGCCCTCTCCCGCCCCGGGAGAGGGGNTCCGCATTGGTCCCTTCCCTCTCCCGGGGCGGGAGAGGGACTTGAGCATCCGAGGGCGTCGGGGTGGGCCCCGAGCCGGCCGGTCCCTCGCTGGTCAGGCGCTTGCCGATCTGCTGGATCACCCGCATCGGCAGGTCCGGCACCGACGGCAGAAGCCGCAGCATCGCCGCGCCGTCGAGCCGCAGCAGACGCAGGTCGGTGCGCGCCCGGATGGTGGAGAAGCGGCGGACGCCGGCCAGAAGCTCCACCTCACCCATCACTTCCGGCGGCTTGATGTCGGCGATGTGCAGCGGCGGCTGGTTGTCGGGCATCAGCCGCACCATCTCCGCCTCGCCGTCCGCCAGGACGAAGACGAACTCCGACGGCTCGCCGCTGCGGAAGATGAAGTCGCCGGCCGACACCGTCCGCCATTCCGACATCGTGAGCATCCTGCGCAGCACCGTTTCCGGCAGGTCGGAAAAGACGGGGGAGCGCGACAGCAGCCGCAGGGCGGGCTCGTCGGTGCCCTCCCCGTCGCCGGGCATGCTGTCCTCCTGCTGGTCGCCGCCGTTCTGGCCGCGCCGGACCAGCCGGCCATCCTCCAGGTCGTAGAGCGCGTCGAAGGCCGGATTGTCGGCGATCCGCTCCTCCAGCACGATCAGCGTCATCTCCGGCAGCAGCTCCTTCATGCGCAGGAAGATGCGCATCCGTTCGTCCGGGTCGTAGCTGTTCAGCGCCTGATAGATCACGAAGATGTCGGGCTTCTTCATCAGCCCCCGCGTCAACTGGATCCGCTGCCGCACGCTGATCGGCAGCAGCGAACCGCCGATGCCGACCTCGCCCAGGACCACCAGGATCAGCACGAAGGCGCGCGCGTCGGTCCGCTCCAGCGCCTCGTCCACCAAGGACCGCAACTGGGTGATCGCGCGGGGATCCTCGGTGGTGATGCGGCCGAACAGCAGATTGTCCATCACGTTCAGACGCGGGTGATAGAGATCCTGGTCGAAGACGGCGACCTTGTCGCGCAGCTCCTGCGGCATGTCGTCCAGCAGGCGGCGGCGGATCGCCATGATCGCCTCGCGTTCCGGCGGCGGGGCGAAGTCCATGCCGTCGCGCTTGGGCACGATCATCAGGAACATGGTGGCGAACAGCAGCGTGTCGGCCTCCTGGTGGCGGCGCTGGGGCCGCTCGGACCGGCGCTTCAGGCGGGTGACCGCCTCCACCAGCTCCTCGAACAGGGCGTCGTCGATGTGCGGGTAGCGCATGATCATGACGTCGCCGTCGGCGCTGTCGCGATAGACGCCGACCACCCGCATGGCGAAGCGGCGGCCGATGCGCACGGCGGAGTCCCACAGCCCATGAGCCTCCATCAGGGCGCGGATGGCAGGGTCGCAGACCATGCGGGCGACGGTCAGCCGCTTGCCGTCCGGCAGGCCGAACAGCAGGTTCTCGGCAAGGCTGCCATAGGGGTTGAAGCGGTCGCGCTCGAAGCGGGCCAGCAGCGTGTCCATGCCGCGTTCGGTGATGGCGTCGCGCAGCCAGTGGCGGGCGCGCAGCAGCGGCTCGGCGACGAAGGGATAGTCGTCGGGGTCGAACACCTCGCGCAGGCCGCGCTGGTAGACGGCGTTCTCGCCGCCGGTGGCCGCCAGACACTGCATGAACCAGGGCCGCAGGCTGGCCCAGTCGGTCGCGCCGATCATGGCGAAGTCGGTCCAGATGCCTTCCATGCTGTCGGTGGAGTTGCCGGACGCCTCGGCCTCCACGATCTCGCGCCGGCGGGCCGGGCTCATCGTCTCATGATCGTCGGGCGGCGGGCGGTGGCGCAGCCCATAGGTGATGTTCTGCATCATGCTGCCGGTGAACATGCGCGGTTCCGGGCTGGCATAGGCCATGCGGCGCCCCAGCAGGTCGAGCGGCAGCTGGTCCAGCGTCTGGTCGCCGATGGTGATCCGGCCGGAGGTCGGCGGCGACAGCCGCACCAGCACCTCGGCCAGACGGCGCAGCGCCAGCGCGTTGGTGCCGGCGATGCCGACCAGTGCGCCCGGCGGCACCTCCAGCGACAGCCGTTGCAGCATGCGGTCGCCGTATTCGTTGGCCCAGGTCACCGCTTCCAGCCGCATCGGGGCCTTCAGGTCGGTGGGCGTGGCGGGCGTCGTCGGGGCCCATTCGAACAGGAAGGGCGGGGAGAACTGGTCGGCGATCTGCTCGTACTTGATCTGGGCGTCGATCATGTTCTGGTAATAGTCGAGCAGCTCCTTCCAGGGGGCGGTCAGATCCTTGAAGGCCGACAGCGCCGCCACCAGCGCGCCGATGGTCAGGTCGCCCTGCAGGACCAGATAGCCGCCGATGGAGAACAGGAAGAAGGGCGTGATCTGGTTGATGAAGTTGTTCAGGAACTTGACGAAATACTTTCGCTTGTAGATTTCAAGCCTGATCCAGTAGATGCTGCCGAGATACTGCGAGAATTGGGCCAGTACGTAGCGGATGGTGCCGTTGACGCGGATCTCGCGGACATTTTCCACGCTTTCGCCGATGCGTTCGGACAGTTGCCGGACCTTGCGCACCCGCTCCTTCCCCAGCATCTTCACTTTGATCTGCAATTTGGGGATGATGTAGGCCTGCACCGGGATCAGCGCGATCGACACCAGCCCGATGGTCGGCTGCTGGATGAACAGGAACAGCAGGATCGTCAGCATCGTGCCGCCCTGGTAGAGCGGCTGGGCGAAGGAATCGCCGATGAAGCCGGCCAGCGGTTCGGTTTCCGACGTGACGGTGGAGATCAGCTCTCCCTGGCTGACCTTGGAGAAATGCGGCAGCGGGAAGCGCAGCATGCGGTCGAGCAGCATGAAGCGCAGGCGCCGCACCTGCCGTTCGCCGACCACCCCCTTGAAGGTGTTGATGCGCATCTTGAAGGCGCCGTTGGCGAGCACCAGCGCCAGGAAGGCGAAGCACAGCACCAGCAGGTAGGTCACCGGCCCCATGGCGACGCCCAGGATCTCGCGCACCGGCTGGGGATCGGACAGGGCCCGGTTGATGATGATCTTCGGCAGTTCCAGCGATGCGTAGAGCACCGGGAAGGATGCGATGGTCAACAGGGCGAGCAGGATCTGCTGTCGGCCGCTGTGCTTCCAAATGAACTGAAAAATATTGCGGTCCATCAATGGCCTTCAGCGTCGCAACCGTCGTCCGCCCGAAGGGAGCCCGGCATCGGTGCCGGGTTCCCTTGGGGCGGAAGGGTCTGAAGATTGGCGTCGGGCGAGCCGTTTTCCACTGCCGGAACTGCGCCTTTCCCCCGCATGCCTGCCCCCTGCATGGGCGCCGCGCCGCTCAGCCTTCCACCCGCCAGGCATGATAGGGCCAGCGCTCGTCCGCCGGCAGGGGAAGCGGGGTCCAGTCGGGGCGCTCCAGCGGACGGTCGGACAGCACGACGCCGCCCGGCAGCATCAGCCCGTCGATCAGCGGGGCCAGCCAGGCCGCCTGTGCGGCGTCATGGTTGCGGTCGGTGCTGCCGAAATCGGCATGGGCCAGCCGGGCGCAGCGGCCGAACCGGTCCGCCGCCGCCGGCATCGTCTCTTTGAAATCGCCGATGAACAGGCGGTCCTCATCCGGCGTCAGCTCCGGCGGCACGCGGACCCACATGTCGAAGACCAGGATGTCGCGCGGCGGGAACAGGTGGCGCAGATGGTCGAAGGTACGGCCCTTGCCGAGCCCCACCTCCAGCACCATGCCGTCGCGGCCGGCGACGGCATGCTCGGCCCAGGCCAGCGCGTTGCGCTGCACGGTCAGCCGGTCGATCATGCGGTCGAGCAGCGACCGGGATTCCATCTCTTTGCCCATAGCGGCCCCCATCGGCCCCTCCCCTGCGCTCCACGGATCGGCACGGGCGCAGTGTGAAAGGCCGCGCGCACGCCGTCGAGACAAATTGTCTCTTGGTCGGAGCCGGCGGTGGCTTCCACCCTGCCCGCCTATGGATGGTTCGGGTCGAAGTGCTTCGCCAGCCCCTGCCAGCAGCGGTAATAATCCTGCTGAAGCTCGGCAGTTTCCAGTGCATGCCGTGTCGGACGGATCACGGCGCGCGTTTCGACCATGAAGGCCATGGTGTCGCCGACCCGCTGCGGCCGGCTGGTGTCGGCGGCGGTGGCCTTGGCGAAGGTCTCCGCATCCGGGCCGTGGCCGCTCATGCAGTTGTGCAAGCTCGCCCCGCCGGGCAGGAATCCTTCCTCCTTGGCGTCGTAGACGCCATGGATCAGGCCCATGAATTCGCTGGCGACGTTGCGGTGGAACCAGGGCGGACGGAAGCTGTCCTCCTGCACCAGCCAGCGCGGCGGGAAGATGACGAAGTCGATGCTGTCGACGCCGGGGGTGTCGCTGGGCGATTGCAGCACCAGGAAGATCGACGGGTCCGGGTGGTCGAAGCTGATCGAGCCGATGGTGTTGAAGCGGCGCAGGTCGTATTTGCAGGGCGCATGGTTGCCGTGCCAGGCCACCACGTCCAGCGGCGAGTGGCCGATGGGGGCGCTCCACAGATGGCCGTCGAACTTCGCCACCAGCTCGAAGGCGCCCTCGACATCCTCATACCAGGCGTCGGGTGTCAGGAAGTCGCGCGGGTTGGCCAGCCCGTTGGAGCCGATGGGGCCGAGGTCCGGCAGGCGGAAGGGCGCGCCGAAATTCTCGCAGACATAGCCGCGCGCCGTGCCGTCCGGCAGCTCGACGCGGAAGCGCAGGCCGCGGGGGATCAGCGCGATCTCCTGCGGTTCGACCTCCAGCGCGCCCAGCTCGGTGAACAGGCGCAGGCGTCCCTGCTGCGGCACGATCAGCAGCTCGCCGTCGGCATCGTAGAAGAAGCGCCCTTCCATCGACCGGTTGGCGGCATAGAGATGGATGCCGCAGCCGGCCTGCGCCTGGGGGCCGCCGTTGCCGCCCATGGTGGTCAGCCCGGCGACGAAGTCGGTGGCCATGTCCGGCATCGGCGGCGGGTTCCAGCGCAGCTGCGTCGGCGGAGCCGGCACCTCGTCGAAGCGGCTGGTCAGCCGGCCGGACTCCATCGGCCGGAACGGCTCGTGCACCACCGCCGGACGGATGCGGTAGAGCCAGGAGCGGCGGTTGTGGGCGCGGGGCGCGGTGAAGGCGGTTCCGCTGATCTGTTCGGCATAGAGGCCATAGGGCGGGCGCTGCGGCGAGTTGCGGCCGACGGGCAGCGCGCCCGGCAGCGCTTCCGTCGCGAACTCGTTGCCGAAGCCGGACTGATAGGTGAAGGCGGAGGGCGTCATGCGGGCTGCTCCCTTATCCGGGGGATGCGGCCGGCAACAGGGCCGGGCGCGACCATTTGTCGCTCATATAGTTTCTTTTGAAACTATGCGCNCCACCGAAGGTGGGGGAGGGATGGGGAGGGGGCATCCGCAGCAACACCTCCCCTCCCCCGCCTCAATTCATCCGGCGATCCGGCAGGTCCAGCAGGAAGTCGCCGCCCTCGTCATAGCCGGCGGTGCGGATCACGCCGTATTGCGGGGTCTGCGGCGCCTCGCTGGTCACATCCTGGCGGACTTCCTGGTAGAGCGCATAGCCGTTGCTGTCCTTCGGCAGCGCCAGAACCCGCTTTTTCAGCGCGGTGGCGAAGGGGGAGTTCACCTCGCCGTCGGCCACCGGCTCGTCGCCGCCCGACGACAGCGCCATCACCGAGCGGCGCTGGCGGATCTCCTGCTCGTTGGCGATGCGGCTGGCGTCGACCTTCTGTTCCTTGGTGAAGGCGCCGGAATAGCAGCTGTCCGACACCAGCATCACATGCTTGGCCGGCATGCGGCTGAGGAAACGGCCGATGTCGTTGTTCGACACCCAGTTGCGGGCGCTGGTCGTCTCCGCATCGGCCGGCAGCCAATAGCCGGCGCCGGTTTCCGCCAGTTCATAGCCATGGCCGGCATAATAGACCATCACCTGATCCTGTTCGCCGACCTCACGGCCGAGCCTGCGCAGCGCCTCGCCGATCTGGGCCTTGGTCGGGTTGCGCAGCACCCGCGTTTCGAAGCCGAGATGGTCGTTCAGCGCCTGCCCCACCGCCTTGATGTCGGCGTCCGGCGTGGCCAGCGCGGGAATGCCGGTGTCGCGGTAGCTGTCGACCGCGATCATCAGCGCGATCTTGCGCGGCTTCGGCGGGGCTGCCGGATCGGGCGCGGCGGCAGCGGCGGCATCGATGGCGATGCGCTGCTCGGTCGTCTTGCCCGTCTCGTCGGTCATGGTCAGCGTGGCTTCGGTCTGCCCCGGCTCCACCGGGATGCTGGTGCGGAACTGTCCCTGTTCGTCGATGAAGACCCAGCGGCCGTTCACCCGAGCCTCGGCCAGATTGGCGCTGTCGGCGACGACGCCGCGCAGGGTCATGGTGCCGCCGCGGGTGCGGCCGCCGCGCGCCTGCTGCAGGCTGGGCGGTGCCGCGGAGGCGTTCGGCCGGCCGAACATGTCCGCCGCCGCCGGGTTCGCCACCAGCTGGCGCAGCGCGCCGGAGAAGGCCTGGGTGCGCTGTTCGCGCTCCACCCGCTGCACCATGGCGAGGTAGGTGCGGGCAACCTGCGGCGGCAGGTTGGCCTGGGTCACCGCGGCGCGCACCTGGGCATAGCCGCCCGGCTGGCCCGCCGCGCTGGTCTGCAGGATGCCGCCGACGCGCACCGCCACCGGATCGCTGCTGGAGGTCAGGCCGCCGATCAGGGTGGCGACCGGAACGCTGGCCAGCACGGCGCGCTGTTCCGGCAGCGACAGGCCGCCGGTCGAAAGATCCGTCACCGCCTGCACCATGCCGCCGCTCCCGGCCGCCTGAATCAGCGTGCCTGCCGCCGCCTGGACCTGGGGCGAGGAGAGCAGCTGCGGACCGGGCTGTGACAGGGTGGCGCCGGAGGCATAGGCCTGGGTCGCTTCCGCCGTGAAGGAAACCGACCGGCCCGAGGCCAGAACCACCGTCGCCGGACCGGCCGGTGGCGGTGGCGGCGGAGACGTCGGGCCGTTGCCGGACGACGAACTGCCTCCCGCCGCCTGGGTGCCCTGCCCTTCCCCGCTTTGGGTGGCCGTGTTCCCTGTGGCCGGGGCCTGCTCCAGAGACGACAGGAAGGTCTGCGGCGTGGCTGCGCCGGTCGCCGGAGCCGTCACGACGGACGTCGTGGTGCCGGCGACGGTGGTGGTCGCGGAGGATGTTGCGGCGGCCGTCGCGGTTGTCGGCGTCGCCGCGATCTGCGCCACCGTCTGCAGAACCGTCTGGACGGAACTGTTGCTGACCGCGGCGGTCTGGCTGCCGGAGGACGAACCGTCGGAAGCAGCGGTTCCCGTCGATCCGGTTCCGCTGCCCGACGTATCGGTGCCGGACGTTCCCGTTCCCCCCGTCCCTGTTCCCGAGCTGTCCGTTCCCGTGGACGGCGTGTCGGTTCCGCTTCCGTTTCCGCTGTCGGTTCCGCTGTCGGTTCCGGGTGTGGTCGGCGTGGTCGGGACTTCCGGCACGGTTGGCGTCACCGGCGTCACCGGCGGCGGCGGCGGCGGAGGAGGAGGTGGTGGTGGTGGTGGTGGTGGTNGCGGTGGCGGTGGCGGTGGTGGCGGCGGCGGAGGCGGCGGAGGAGGAGGCGGCGGAGGCGGCGGGGCCGGCGTGCTGCTGATCGTCACATTGCCGTTTTCGTAGCGGTCCAATGCCATCTCGCCGGTGCCGGCGGTGCCCTGCAGCAGTGCGTCGCCGGCGCTGGCCGTGATGCTGATGGTGTCATTGGCTCCCGCATCCAGCCCGATCCCGGCAACCTCGGACAGGGAGGCCGATGCGCCGGCTTTGCCGGTGATGGAGAGTCCACCGGACGAGGCGATCTCCACCGACCCCCTGATTGCGACTCCCCAGGCTTCGTTGGCATCGACCTCGCTGGCGTCGCCGTCGATCGTGATGGCATTGGCGGCGGATGACGTCGATCGGATGACCGCACCGGTCAGGCCGCTGCTCTCTGGAGTGATCGCCACCCCGGCATTCCAGCCTTCGTAGGAAACGGCTTTGCCGCGGATGGCAATGGTTCCCGCACCGGAGTCGATGGTCGAAGCGCCGATGATCGACACGCCGTGCCCTTCGCCCGCACTGTCGGCGCCCTCGCCACGGATGGAAATGTTGCCGCCGTTGGACTCCATCCTGCTGCCGAGGATCGTCACGCCGGCAGGATTTTGCGAATTGCCTTTGGCGGCCTCCTGGGTGGGATCGCTGCCGCCGCCCAGGGTGATGGCGCCGCCGGACGTCGAGATGGTGCTGGAGGTCAGGCTGATCGCTCCCCGCGAAGCACCGGAGCTTCTGCTGGCGATGGTGACGGCCGACCCGTGCGTTTCGATGCTGCTGTCGGTCAGGGAGGTTCTGCCTGCCGATCTGAGCGTCACCGCGCCGCCGGCGGCAAGCTCCGCGTCCTCGCTCAGAAGCAGGTTTCCGCCGGATTCGACGGTGATGGCGCCGGCATCGGTGGAAAGTTCCGCACCGCTCAGGACGATGTCCCCGTCGGACGTGTCCCCGGCCACGATGCGGATCGCCCCGTTGCCGGCAGTGGCGACGCGGGCGGTGCCTTCGATGCGCACGGCGTCGCTGCCGAGGGAGCTTTCGCCGCCGCCTTCGGTGCCGGTGATGGCGATGGCGCCGCCGCCCGTCACCACCGCGGAGTCGGACAGCAGGACGCCGACGTTGTCGCCGCTGAGGATGCCGTTGCCGCCCTTGCCGGTCAGCGTGATCGAGCCGGCCGTGCTTTCCAGGCGGCTGTTGTAGAGCGCGATGCCGTGGTTCTCTCCCCCGTTGTTTTCGCCGCCGGCCCCGTTGATGAGGATCGAGCCGGTCCCGGTGGTGACGGTTGCATAGCGCAAGCGCACGCCAATCCGCTCGGACTCCGGAGTGTAGCCGCCGGACAGGCCGGTGGCTGGCTTCGTCGTCGGGTCGGAGCCGCCGCCGACGATGAAGCTGCCGCCATTGGTCGAGATGGTTAAGGGCTTCCCCGAGTTCTCCCCGGTCACCCTCACGACACCGTTCCCGTCGCCGGTCGCGGCATTCAGCGTCACGTTCAGGGCGCCGCCGATGGAGGTGATGCTGTCGGTGATGAAGATGTTGCGGTGGGCCACCAGCGTCAGGGACGCGTCGCCGCCGGACGATTTGGCGATGGCTTGGGAAATGGTGATGTCGCCGTCCTCGCTGCCGCTGCTCTCGGTCTGTAGGGTGACGTTGGTGCCGGCATTCAGCGATGTCTGAATGGTTTCGGCGGTGATGGTCCCGCCGCTCGCCGCCACCGTGATGTTGGTCGGGTCGAGCAGCCAGGACCCGCCCTTCCCCGCCGCCGCCCCGGCATCGACCCGGCCGCGCACCTGCAGCGACAGCTTGCCGGACGTCTCGACGAAGCCGCCGTCGCCGCCCGCCGCCCCGCCGCGGGCGGAGATGGCGCCGTCGAAGCGGGTGGTCCCGTCCGCCCACACCACGACCTTGCCGCCCTTGCCGCTGCCGGTGGCATCGGCGGCGATGGTCGCCCCCTGCGCCACCACGGTTTCGGTGGACGGCGGCACCGGCTTGCGCGCCGGGCGGATGGTGTAGCCGGCCAGCGTGGCGGCGGATGCCTTGCCGCCCTGCACGTCGCCGCCGACCAGAACCTCCCCGCCCCCGGCGGCGCCCGACGCATCGATGCGCGCCGTGGCCGCCAGCACCGTGCGGTTGCCCGACACGGCGACGGAGCCGCCAATCTGGCCGGCACCGCTGCCGCTGGCGTCCAGCGTGCCCGACACCTCAACCTCGCCGCCGTCGCCGAGCAGGACGATGTCGCCGCCCTGCTGTTCCACCCGCCGGGCCTGGACGGTGCCGGACATGTTGACGACGCGGTCGACCAGCCCCTTGGCGGCCGATGCCGTCATCTGCACCCGGCCGCCGTCGGCGAAGATCCGGCCGCTGTTGCTGACCAGCGCCTCGACCGGCTTGCCGTCGGCGCCGACGGGGCGCGCGTCGGTTTTGGCGTCGGATTGGGAGTCGAGGGCGATGTTGATCTTCTGGTCGCCGAACAGGTCGACGACGAAGCGCCGGCCGGACGCCAGCGTCACTTCGCCCAGCCGGGCCTGGATGGTGCCGCGGTTGGCGACGCCGGGCGCGACCAGCGCCGCCAGCCCGGCCTCAGCGACGGTGATGGTGCCGTCATTCTCCACGGTGGCGGTGGAGCCGGCCCGCCCCTCGAAGCTGTGGCGGCCGGCCATGAAGTCTTCGTTGCGGATGTCGTGGGTGGTGGCGAGCAGCCCGCCGACATCGACGCGGGCGTTCGGCCCGAACAGGATGCCGTTGGGGTTGACGAGCCAGACCTGTCCGTTGGCGGTCAGCCGCCCCATGATGGCGGACGGGTCGGGGCCGGTGACGCGGTTGAGCGTGATGGAGTTGGCGTCTGGCTGTCGGAAGTCGGTGTGCTCGCCCTCCCGGATGCCGAAGCGCTGCCAGTCGATCACCGCCTTCGAGGTGGATTGGATGACGTCGAGCCGGCCGGGGGCTGTGGATTGGATGATGGCGCTGCCATCGACGACCACGCCGCCTTCGGGGTTGGCGAGCGCGGGCAGGGTGGACAGGCCGAGAGCGGCCACGGCGGCGATGACCGCCGGACGCGCGGTCCCCGCCAATGCGGTGGTGCGGCAAAGGGTTTGCCTCAGTCCGGCTCCGACATGGCCCTTCCGGGCGCTTGCGGCTTGTCCCAACGATCCGTCCTTCACACCCGATCCCCGCATCACCGATCCGTTCCCCAGCCCGCTCTCCGCCCTACCCCGCTGAGTGCGGGACGGCGATACCCTGTCCGGTTTCGTGGAACGCCGGACATTTTAGCGATACCGGACCGATGGGAAAATGCCCAAAGTGGTGACAGGATGTTTCGTTGCCGCAATGCGATTGGGGGCCTGTGTCGCAGCGGAAGCGTTACCGGTAACGGAATTGGACTGGAAAGCCTTACCGGTAATGGATTTTCGGTACAGAAAACCCCTATTCCCATGGTCCAGGTGCCGCCTTTGCCCTTTCGAGCCGCTGGCCGATCCGCTAATAAGAAGGCCATCCAGAAGACGGGCACGCGATGCAGGGGGAAGAGATGGCCGATCCGACCGCCGTCGCCACACGGAAAACTGCGGGCAAGCCGGCAGGTAAATCGACCGGCAGGCAGGCAGGCCAGAGCGCCGCCGATCCGGTACAGAAGGCTGTGCGGAAGCCCGCCCGCTGGGTGGTCTACAGCGCGCCGAAGGGGGGCACCGGAAAGACCACCAGCTGCAAGAACACCGCGGTGGCCGCGGCCAAGGACGGCATGCGGGTGGCGACGCTGGATTTCGATCCGCAGCGCACGCTGGGCCAATGGCATGAGCTGCGCCGCCCGCACGACGTCGCCGCCATCGATCATTACGAAGGCACGCTGGAGGAGATCGACGCGGCGCTGTCCCAGATCGACCCTGCCCGCTACGACGTGATCTTCATCGACACGCCGCCGTCGGTGGAGCTCTATCCCGAGGCGACCAAGATCCTGCTGCGCCGTGCCGACCTCGTTCTGGTGCCGACCGGGGTGGGACGGTTCGACAAGATGAGCGTCATTCCCTGGATGGAGTTCCTGCGCGACTATGGCCGCCCCGCCGCCTTCCTGCTGAACCGGGTCAAGCGACGGTCGGTCAGCCTGCGCGAAGCGAAGCTGGAGCTGGGCCGGGTCGGCCGGCTGGTGCCGCACGAGGTGCCGGACATCGAGGACATGCACCGGGTCGACGACATCGGCTGCTCCATCGTCGATGTCGGCGCGGTGAACGGCGCCGACGAATGCCTGGGCGCCTGGTACTTCATCCGGCACGAGCTGGGGATCTGAACCCGAGGGATTTGAATATGGCCAATGTGAAATCCTTCATGAAGAAGGTGGCGGAGCAGGGCAAGGCCGCTCCCCAGCCGGCTGCCCAGCCCACTGCGCCGGCTCGGACCACGGCGGTGGCGCCGTCGAAGGCCGACCGCCGGGCGTCGGACATCAGCGACGCCATCGTGCCCTGCCACACCCGGCAGGAATTCGCGCAGGAAATCCGGTATCACTGGAACCGCAGCCGCAAGGAATTCCTGTCGATCGGCCGCTATCTGAACCGCGCCAAGGAGATCCTGCCGCACGGCGAGTTCGAGGCGATGATCGAGAGCGACATGCCGTTTTCGGTCGAGACCGCCTTCCGCTTCCGCGCGGTGGCGGAGGCGGTGGACACCGGGCGTCTGTCGCTGGACGTGCTGCCGGGGGCGGAAAGCGTCGCCTACCAGATCGTCACCATGACGCCGGACGAGCTGGAGCGCGCGAAGGCCCAGGGGCTGATCCGTCCCGACGTGACCCGCCGCCAGCTGATCGACTTCAAGCGCTCGCTGCGGCCGCCGAAGGACGTGACGCCGAACGACCGGCGCCGCCAGCTTCTGGCCGAATATGCCCGGCTGCGCACCCGCATGGCGGAGGTCCGCGATGAGCTGCGCCGCGACCACGGCATCGACCCGGAGCATGACCATGGCCGGCCGGGGCGCACCGGCGTCACCATCGACGTGGAAGCGGAGGATGTCGGCACCGAAGCGGACGAGGCGTCGTAAGGCGGCCTCAGTTCCGGTGCGAGCTGTGGGAACCGGGCGCACCGCCGCCGTCGCCCCGGCGCGGTGAGGTTCCGCCGCCCAGCAGGTCGGTCAGCGCGCGGAAATCGCGCTGGAAGTTGCTGAAGAAGTCGCCGCCCCCGCCGCCGGTGCGGGAAAGCCGCGCGGCCGACGTGCCCATCGCGTGGCTTTCGCTGTGGCTGGAATTGCGGCTGGATGTGCGGCTGCGCCGTTCCGGAATCTTCGGCTTGCGCGGCGGTGTCAGGGCAGGCAGGGGAGGGGAGTCGGGCAGGGAGGCGATTTCCGGCGCGCGGGCGAAGGCATCGCCGCACAGGCCATGGTCGGCCGCTTGCTCCAGCCGGTCCGGATCCAGAAGCCAGCAATCGAAGGCGTCGGTCTGGGGCTTTGCCGGCGCCTGAACCGTTGCCGGGAGTGGCGCCGGAGCGGGGGAGGGCAGGGGGGCGTCGGCCTCCGGCGCGGACAGCAGCGGTTCCGCGGCGGCCGGCAGCGCCGCAGCCGCGACAAGGACGGCGAGTGCCGCCGCCACGGTCCTTGCCATCGCCGATCCGCTGCAGTTCTTCGTCCGGCCCTCGCCCGGCATCGCCCGTCCTTTCGGTCTTCGCAGTCGTCAGGAACGCTGCGTTCCTCACCAGATAAACGCAACAGGCGGGCGCTTCGTCCACGCGAAATGGGGGCGTTAGCCGGAAGATGCGGTACTCCTTCGGGGCAGGCTCTTTCGGTGCGCCCAACCCAGCCGGGTGCGGCGTTGTCGCAGCGGCGGGTTGGCGCTCTTGTCAGGGGGGCGGGTTGATGGGACAGTTCGGCCCCTGAGTCACCAGAGAGAACGGACGGCGGCGCCGGCGGACATGGCCGATTTCAACTGGAACGACCTGCGATTCTTCCTGGCGGTGGCCCGCGCCGGCACGCTGACCACGGCGGCCCAGCGCCTGCGGGCCGACCACACCACGGTCAGCCGCCGCATTTCGGCGCTGGAGGATGCGCTGCGCGTCACCCTGTTCGAACGGCGGCCCAGCGGATTCACGCTGACGCCGCAGGGCGAGCGGCTGAAGCAGACTGCCGAGGTGATGGAGAGTGCCGCCTTCCTCGCCCAGGGCATGGTGGCCGACGGCGATCTGGCGCTTGCCGGCGCGGTGCGCATCGGGGCGCCCGACGGATTCGGCAGCTGTTTCCTGGCGCCGCGCATCGGTGCCTTGTGCGAACGCCACCCGGAGCTGGAGGTGCAGCTGGTCGCCATGCCGCGCGTCTTCAGCCTGTCGAAGCGCGAGGCCGACATTGCCATCAGCCTGTCGCGTCCGCAGGAAGGGCGGCTCTATGCGCGGAAGCTGACCGATTACCGGCTGGGGCTGTACGGCACCGCCGCCTATCTGGACAGCCGGCCAGCGATCAGCAGCCGCGCCGACCTGCGCGGCCAGTCCTTCATCGGCTACATCGACGACCTGATCTTCGCCCCCGAGTTGGACTATGTCGAAACGATCGGGGAGGTGGTGCCGCGGATCAAGAGCAGCAGCCTCGTCGCCCAGCTGAAGGCGACGCTGGCGGGGGCGGGGCTGTGCATGCTGCCGGCCTTCATCGCCCAGAGCGAACCGGACCTCGTGCCGGTGTTGCCTGATGAGCTGACGATCACCCGCTCCTTCTGGCTGATCGTCCACGAGGATCTGCGGTCGCTGGCGCGGATATCCATGACCGCGGACTACATCGCCGATCTGGTCCGGCGGGAGCAGGCGCTGTTCCTGCCCCCGTCGGCCATTTGATTTTCCGGGGTCTGACTTACCCTTCGCCGCGCAGCATGCGGATGATGCCGGAGAAGTCGGTGCCGCCCTCTCCTTGCGCGTTCATCATGGCGTAGAGCTGCGCCGCCGCCGCACCCAGCGGGGTGGGGGCGCCGGCGCCCTGCGCCGCTTCCTGGGCCAGCTTCAGGTCCTTCAGCATCAGCGCCGCCGCGAAACCGGGCTGGTAATCGCGGTTGGCCGGGCTGGCGGGGACCGGGCCGGGGACCGGGCAATAGCTGGTCAGAGACCAGCACTGGCCCGACGAGGTGGAGGACACGTCGAACAGCGCCTGATGCGACAGGCCGAGCTTCTCCGCGAGCACGAAGGCCTCGCAGACGCCGATCATCGAGATGCCGAGGATCATGTTGTTGCAGATCTTCGCCGCCTGACCGGCGCCGGCGCCGCCGCAATGGACGATCTTCTTGCCCATCGCTTCCAGGATCGGACGGGCGCGCTCGAAGGCGTCCGCCTCGCCGCCGGCCATGAAGGTCAGCGTGCCGGCCGCAGCCCCGCCGACGCCGCCCGACACCGGCGCGTCGAGCGAGGCGGCGCCATGCTCCGCCGCCTGGGCATGCGCCTTGCGGGCGGACTCCACGTCGATGGTCGAACAGTCGATCAGCAGGGCGCCGGGGCGGGCGACCGGCGCGATGTCGCCATAGACGCCCAGCACATGTTTGCCGCCCGGCAGCATGGTGACGACCACCTCCGCCGCCGCGGCGATGGCGGCGGGGGACTCGCCGATGGTGACGCCGGCCGCCTTGGCCGCCTCGATGGCGGCGGGCACGAGGTCGTAGCCCACCACCTGATGCCCCGCCTTCACGAGGTTCGCGGCCATCGGGCCGCCCATGTTGCCCAATCCGATGAAACCGATCACCGCCATCGTCGCGTCTCCCGTTGCTTTGGTTTTTTGGGTTTGGTTTTTATGGTTCGCTTTACGCCATCCGCCCGATCTCGCTGCGCGAGACGATCAGGCGCATGATCTCGTTGGTGCCTTCCAGGATCTGGTGGACCCGCAGGTCGCGGACGATCTTCTCCACGCCGTAGTCCGCCAGATAGCCGTAGCCGCCGAACAGCTGGAGCGCGTTGTTCGCCACCTCGAAGCCGGTGTCGGTGGCGAAGCGCTTCGCCATGGCGCACAGCCGCGTCGCATCTTTGCTCTTCGCATCCAGCGCCGAGGCGGCGCGGTGGACGAAGGTGCGGGCGGCCTCAAGCTCCGTCGCCATGTCGGCGATGCGGAATTGCAGCGCCTGGAAGCGGTCGAGCGTCTGGCCGAAGGCCTTGCGCTCCGACATGTAGGTCAGCGCCTTGTCCAGCGCCGCCTGGGCGCCGCCGATCGAGCAGGCGGCGATGTTGATGCGGCCGCCGTCAAGACCCTTCATGGCGAACTTGAAGCCCATCCCTTCCTGCCCCAAGAGGGCGGAGGCGGGGATGCGGGCATCCTCCAGGATGACGGCGCGGGTCGGCTGGGCGTTCCAGCCCATCTTGTGCTCGTTGGCGCCGAAGGACAGGCCGGGGGTGTCCTTGGGCACCAGGAAGGCGCTGATGCCGCCGGGGCCGTCCTCGCCGGTGCGGGCCATGACGAGGTAGAGGTCGGAGCTGCCGGCGCCGGAAATGAACTGCTTGGCGCCGTTGAGGACGTAAGAGTCGCCGTCGCGCACCGCCCTGGTCCGCAGCGCCGCGGCGTCGGAACCGGCGTTGGCCTCGGTCAGGCAATAGCTGGCGAGCCAGTCCATGGTGCAGAGCTTCGGCAGCCACTGGGCCTTCTGTTCGGCGTTGCCGAAATTGTCCACCATCCCCGCCACCATGTTGTGGATGGAGATGTAGGAGGCGATGGTCGGGCAGCCCTGGCTCAACGCTTCGAAGATCACCACGGCGTCGAAGCGGCTGAGCGCCGAGCCGCCATGGTCTTCGGACACATAGATGCCGCCCATGCCGAGCGCGCCGGCGGCGCGCAGCGTGTCGATGGGGAAATGCTTCTTCTGGTCCCACTCGACGGCGTTGGGCGCCAGCTCGTCGCGGGCGAAGGACAGCGCCATGTCGCGGATGGCGACCTGGTCTTCGGTCAGTTCAAAGGACATGCGTCACCTCCCTCCAAATCACCCCCACCCCGTGGGCGAGCTTCGCTCGCCCACGGGGTGGGGAGATACTTTACCTCATCACTCCATGGTCGGAATGACGAAGCTGGCGCCTTCCTTGACGCCCGAGGGCCAGCGGGAGGTGACGGTCTTGGTCTTGGTGTAGAAGCGCACCGCGTCGGGGCCGTGCTGGTTCAGGTCGCCGAAGCCCGAGCGCTTCCAGCCGCCGAAGGTGTAGTAGGCGAGCGGAACCGGGATCGGCACGTTGATGCCGACCATGCCGACATCGACACGGCTCGCGAAGTCGCGGGCGGCATCGCCGTCGCGGGTGAAGATGGCGACGCCGTTGCCGTATTCGTGATCATTCGGCAGGGCCAGCGCCTCTTCGTAAGAGTCGGCACGGACGACGGAGAGGACCGGGCCGAAGATCTCCTCCTTGTAGATGCGCATGTCCGGCTTCACCTCGTCGAACAGGCAGCCGCCCATGTAGAAGCCGTTCTCATAGCCCTGCATCGTGAAGCCGCGGCCGTCGACCGCCAGCTTGGCGCCTTCCTTGACGCCGAGATCGACGTAGGACTTCACCCGCGCCAGATGCTCGGCCGTCACCAGCGGGCCGAAATCGGCGCTGCTGTCGGTGGACGGGCCGACCTTCAGGCTCTCAACCCGCGGGATCAGGCGGTCCATCAGGGCGTCGGCGGTCTTCTTGCCGACCGGCACGACGACGGAGATCGCCATGCAGCGCTCGCCCGCCGCACCGAAGCCGGCGCCGATCAGCGCGTCGGTCGCCTGGTCGAGGTCGGCGTCCGGCATCACCAGCGCGTGGTTCTTGGCGCCGCCGAAGCACTGGACGCGCTTACCGGCAGCACAGCCGCGGTTGTAGATGTATTCGGCGATCGGGGTGGAGCCGACGAAGCCCACCGCCTTGATGTCGCGGTCGTCGAGGATGGCGTCCACCGCCACCTTGTCGCCATGGACGACATTCAGGATGCCCGCAGGCAGGCCGGCTTCCAACATCAGTTCGGCCAGCTTGACCGGCACACCCGGCGTGCGCTCCGACGGCTTCAGGATGAAGGCGTTGCCGCAGGCGATGGCCGGGGCGAACTTCCACATCGGTATCATGGCGGGGAAGTTGAACGGCGTGATGCCGGCGACGACGCCCAGCGGCTGGCGCATCGAATAGATGTCGATGCCGGGGCCGGCGCCGTCGGTGAACTCACCCTTCAGCAGGTGCGGGATGCCGCAGGCGAACTCCACCACCTCAAGACCGCGCTGGATGTCGCCCTTGGCGTCGACGATGGTCTTGCCATGCTCCAGCGACAGCAGCAGCGCCAGCTCGTCATAGTCGCGCTGGACCAGATCGAGGAAGCGCATCAGCACGCGGGCGCGGCGCTGCGGGTTGGTGGCGGCCCAGCCGCGCTGCGCCTCCTTGGCGTTCTCCACCGCGGCGCGCATCTCCTCCACGCTCGCCAGCGGCACGCGGGCGCGCACCTCGCCGGTCATCGGGGAGTAGACGTCGGCGAACCGCCCCGACGTTCCGGCAACCAGCTTGCCGCCGATCAGGTGCTGAAGTTCGGTGGTCATCCTATTGTCCTCCCATGGGATTGTTTGTCACCATGTGGACCTGAGCGGCCTCGCGGATCGACCCGAAACTTTGCGCAACCGTTGTGCAGGAATGCGGCAAGGGTCCCGGCGGCGGGCCGGGACCGCTGCGGCATGGGATCAGTCCTGCTTCTCCCCGCTCGCCTTCTCCCCGCTCATGGCCGCGGCGGCGAGGGCCTGCGCCTCCGTCTCGGCCTTCATCCCGGCCTCGCGGCGTTCGCTGTAGCGGCTGGTCAGATACGCGTCGCGGTCGCGCACCAGCAGGGTGAACTTGACCAGCTCCTCCATCACGTCCACCACGCGGTCGTAATAGGGCGACGGCTTCATCCGCCCGGCCTCGTCGAACTCCTGATAGGCCTTGGCGACGGAGGACTGGTTGGGAATGGTCACCATCCGCATCCAGCGCCCCAGCACCCGCATGGCGTTGACCGCGTTGAAGGATTGCGAGCCGCCGGACACCTGCATCACCGCCAGCGTCCGCCCCTGCGTCGGCCGGATGGCGCCGCTTTCCAGCGGCAGCCAGTCGATCTGGCACTTCAGGATGCCGGTGAGGGTGCCGTGCCGTTCCGGGCTGACCCACACCTGGCCTTCCGACCATTGCGACAGGGCGCGCAGCTCCGCCACCTTGGGGTGGTCGGCCGGCACGCTGTCGGGCAGCGGCAGGCCGGTGGGGTCGAAGATACGGGTTTCCGCCCCCATGCGGCGGAGCAGCCGGGCGGCTTCCTCGGCCAGGAAGCGGCTGTAGGAGCGCTCCCGCAGCGAGCCGTAGAGCAGCAGGATGCGCGGCGGGTGGGTCGAAAGCTGGGCGGGCGTCAGCTTCGCGAGGTCGGGCGCATCCAGATAGGGCTCGTCCAGGCTCGGGAAGGAGTCCTGTTCGCCGTGTTGGATATCATGCATGGGGGCGTCCCTCGTACCAGGGCTTGGTCGCCTTGACGATCTTCACCACCGACAGCATCACCGGCACCTCGACCAGCACGCCGACCACGGTGGCGAGCGCCGCGCCGGAGCCGAGCCCGAACAGGCTGATGGCGGCGGCGACCGCCAGCTCGAAGAAGTTGGAGGCGCCGATCAGCGCCGCCGGCGCCGCCACGCACCACGCCACCCCGAAGCGGCGCGACAGCCAATAGGCCAGCCCGGCGTTGAAATAGACCTGGATCAGGATCGGCACCGCCAGCAGCAGGATGACCAGCGGCTGGGCCAGGATCTGCTCGCCCTGGAAGCCGAACAGCAGCACCAGCGTGGTCAGCAGCGCCACCAGCGACACCGGCTGGATCAGGTCGAGAACGCGCTTCAACGCGGCCTCCCCGCCGGTGGCCAGCAGGCTGCGGCGCCAGAGCTGGGCGGCGACAACGGGGATGACGATGTAGAGCAGCACCGACAGCAGAAGCGTGTCCCACGGCACGGTGATCGACGCCACGCCCAGCAGCAGCCCGACCAGCGGCGCGAAGGCGAAGACCATGATGATGTCGTTCAGCGCCACCTGGCTCAGGGTGTAGTGCGGCTCGCCCTCGCACAGGTTCGACCAGACGAAGACCATGGCGGTGCAGGGGGCGGCGGCCAGCAGGATCAGCCCGGCGATGTAGGAGGAAATCTGGTCCTGCGGCAGCAGCGGGGCGAACAGGTTGCCGATGAACAGCGTGCCCAGCAGAGCCATCGAGAAGGGCTTGACCGCCCAGTTGATGAACAGCGTCACGCCGACGCCGCGCCAATGCTCGCTGACCCGCCCCAGCGCGCCGAGGTCGATCTTCAGCAGCATCGGCACGATCATCAGCCAGATCAGCACCGCCACCGGCAGGTTGACCTTGGCGACCTCCGCCGCGGCGATGGCCTGGAAGACGCCGGGCACCAGATGGCCGAGCGCGATGCCGGCGACGATGCACAGGGCGACCCAGACGCTGAGATAGCGCTCGAAGAGCCCCATGACGGGGCGGGCCGCCGGGGCGGCGTGGATGTCGGTTGTCATGATCGGTCGTCCGTCAGGGGGCTTTGCCGACGCGCTGGCCGGCGGCATCGACGACCTGCTCGCCGTCTTCCTTGGCGAAGGCGCCGCGCTGGGCATCGGGGAGGATGTCGAGAACCGCCTCGGACGGGCGGCACAGCCGCACGCCCTGCGGCGTCACCACGATCGGCCGGTTGATCAGGATCGGGTGGGCCATCATCGCGTCGAGCAGCCGGTCGTCGCCGAGCGCCGGGTCGCCGAGTCCGAGTTCGGCAAAGGGCGTGCCCTTCTCGCGCAGCACGGCGCGCACCGGAACGCCCATGCGGCGGATCAGCTCGGCCAGCTCGTCGCGGGTCGGCGGCGTCTTCAGATATTCGATCACCGTCGGCTCGACGCCGCTGTTGCGGATCAGCGCCAGCGTGTTGCGCGAGGTGCCGCAGGCCGGGTTGTGGTAGATGGTGACGGGAGTCATCGCGCCGCCTCCGTGGCGGCGGACGCCGTCCCCATGTCGTCCAGCCTGCGCTTCAGCGCCAGACGGTCGAGCGAGGCGATGGGCAGGCTGACGAAGGCCTGGATGCGGCGCTGAATCTGTCCGAACACCGTGGCGGTGAAGGCGGCCTTCTCCGCGTCGGTGCCCTGGGCGCTGGACGGGTCGGGGAAGCCCCAATGGGCGGTCATCGGCTGGCCGGGCCAGACCGGGCAGACCTCGCCGGCGGCATTGTCGCAGACGGTGAAGACGAAATCCATGTGCGGGGCGTCCGCCGCCGCGAACTCGTCCCAGGTCTTGGAGCGGAGCTCCGCGGTCGGGAAGCCCAGCCGCACCAGCAGGTCATGGACATGGGGGTTGATGCGGCCGGAGGGCTGGCTGCCGGCGCTGAAGCCGCGGAAGCGGCCGCTTCCGCCCTTTTGGCCATCCCGGTTCAGCAGGCATTCCGCCATGACGCTGCGGGCGCTGTTGTGGGTGCACAGGAACAGGACATTGTAGACGCGGTCGGTCATCGCAGGGTCGCCTTGTCCATGCCGCGGCGCGCGCGGCGGTTGGGGTCGGGGGCTCAGGCCTCGTGGTCGCATCCGTCGGGACCGCAAGGGACGGCCAGGGTCAGGTCGGTGGAGCAGAGTTCCGGGCGGCCCTGGCAGCAATCCTCCATCAGGAAGGCGATCAGCCGGCGGGTGCCCTCGTAATCGGACGCGTAGAAGATCTGCCGCTGCACCCGCCGGGAGCGGAGCAGGCCGGCGCGTTCCAGCGTCGCCAGATGATGGGACAGGGTGGAGGCGGGAACCCCCACCTGCTGGGCGAGGTCGCCGGCCGTCAGCCCGTTCGGCCCCACCGTGATCAGCAGGCGGAACACGGCAAGGCGGGTTTCCTGGGCGAGGGCGGCGAAGGCGTTGGTGGCTGCTTTCATTTCCATGATTCGACGATAGTCGAATTATATGGGCCGCGCAAGTGACGGTCGTGTGAAAGCCGTGGCCGTGCTCGGGGGGGGGGGCCGCTTGGGGAACACCCGAACGTGCGGGAAGACTTGCGGCGCTGCGGCGCTTATAGTGCGCCCTCGCTTTCGGGCCGGACAAACCGGTCCGGGAGATGGGGATTGCCGCAGAACGGCGAAGCGGAAAAAACATGACCAGTCACGAAGATGTCTTCGACACGCCGCAGGCTCGGCAGCCGACCATTCTGTCGGTCTACAACCAGAAGGGCGGCGTCGGCAAAACGACCACCTCGGTCAATCTGGCTTTGACGCTGGCCGCCCTGGGCAAGAGCGTCGTCCTGATCGATTTCGACCCGCAGAGCAGCGCCACCAGCAATTTCCTGCTGCGCGACAAGGCGAAGGTCGGCATCAACGACCTGCTGCGGCAGGAGACCTTCGTCGAGGACGCCATCACCCCGACCGCCTTCGACGGGCTGTCGATGATCGTCGGCGCGCGCAAGCTCTATTCGCTGGAGCATGCGCTGGACAGCCGCGGCGGGTCGCAGCGCGGCCTGCGCAAGGCTCTGCATTTCTCGCGCAATCCGCCGGATTACGTCGTCATCGACTGTCCGCCGGCTCTCGGCCATCTGGCCGCAGGCGCGCTGGCGGCGTCGGACCGGCTGGTGGTTCCGGTGTTCCCCGGCCGTTATGCGCTGGACGGGCTGCGGCGCACCCTGCAGGTGGTGGAGCATATCCAGAACGGGCTGAACCCCAACCTGTCGCTGGCCGGCATCCTGATGATGTCGATCACCAACGACGAGGTGGGGCGCGAGTCGATGACCCAGCTGCGCACCGAATTCCCCGACCTGATGTTCCGCACCGCCTTCCCCTATGACGTGGATGTGGTGAAGGCGACATACCGCCGCATGCCGGCGGCGATCTTCACGCCGGAGGGGCGGACCACCGCCCGCTTCGCGGCGCTGGCCTGGGAGATCGTCCATGGCCGCGGCAGCACGCCCGACGACGCCCAGCTGAAGCCGGCGCTGGAGCGCATCCAGGCGTGGCACGAGGCGACCGACACCTCCTACAGCGCGCGGCGCGCCTCCTCCATCGACGAGGCGGACGAGCCGTCGGGCGGGGGCAGCGGCGCCCGGCAGGCCGAGCGCGCCCGGTCCGGCCGCGGCGGGATGGGTGCGGGGCTTGTCGGGCTGGTCATCGGGCTGATCGCCGGCTTTGCGCTCGGCGCGGTCGTCGGGCAGCCGGTTCTCGGCAAGCTGCTGGCGGGTCTGGGGGGGTAGGATTTCCCCTCTCCCAGGGCGGGAGAGGGCGCTCGCGCGTCTTGCCTGAGCGACCGGCCGTCCCAGACTCCGCATCAAGCATTCCGGGTCCTGGCAGACCCCACATTCAAGAAGAGGCCGTCATGCTTCCTGTCGATGCCGTGCTGCGCAAGGTGGACGAGTCCTTCGAGGAGTCGGTCGGCCGGCTCTGCGAGCTTCTGCGCATTCCCTCGGTCAGCACCGACCCCGCCTATGCCGGCGAGGTCCGCCGTGCCGCCCGATGGTGCGCCGACAGGCTGAAGGCGATGGGCTTCAGCGTCACCCTCCACGATACTCCCGGCCACCCCATCCTGGTCGCCCATCATCCTGGGCCAGGGCCGGGACCGGCGGGGGCGGAGACGCCGCATGTGCTCTATTACGGCCATTACGACGTCCAGCCCGCCGACCCGATGGAGCTGTGGACCAGCCCGCCCTTCGAGCCGGCGATCGTCGAGGCCGAGCGCGGACGCCGCGTCGTCGCGCGCGGCGCCGCCGACGACAAGGGCCAGACCATGACCTTCATGGAAGCCTTCGAGGCCTGGCACGCCGTCCACGGCTCCATCCCCATCCGCGCCACCGTTCTGCTGGAGGGCGAGGAGGAGACCGGCAGCCCGTCGCTGCCGCGCTTCCTGAAGGAGCATGCGGCGGAGCTGCAGGCCGATTTCTGCCTCGTCACCGACACCAACGCCTGGGACGTGGACACCCCGGCGATCACCACCCGGCTGCGCGGGCTGCTCTATCTGGAGGCCACCGTCACCGGGCCGAGCCACGACCTGCATTCCGGCCTGTTCGGCGGGGCGGTGCCCAACCCGCTGAATGTGCTGACCGGCATCCTCGGCCAGATCCACGATGCCGACGGGCGGGTGCGCTTCGACGGCTTCTATGAGGGCGTGCGCGAGCTGCCGGATGACCTGCTGGCCCAGATCCGCGGGCTTCCGCTGGACGAGGCGCAGTTCCTGGGCGCGCTCGGCCTGACCCGCAGCCATGGCGAGGCGGGGCGGACCCTGCTGGAGCGCATCTGGACCCGGCCGACCTGCGACATCAACGGTGTCTGGGGCGGCTATACCGGCGAGGGATCGAAGACGGTCATCCCGGCCAAGGCGTCCTGCAAGCTGAGCTGCCGTCTGGTGCCCGGCCAGGACCCGGCGGCCGTCGAGGCGTCGGTCCGGCGCTTCTTCGAGGAGCGGCTGCCGGCCGACTGCACGGTCGGCTTCCGCAGCTTCAGCTCCTCCCCCGGCATCGAGGTGCCGACCGATACGCCCTGGATGCAGGCGGTGCGCGGCGGGCTGAAGGAAGCGACGGGACGCGACGGCGTGCTGATCGGCGGTGGCGGCTCGATTCCCATCGTCGGCTGGTTCCGCGAGCATCTGGGGCTCGACACCATCCTGGTCGGCTTCGGGCTGGACGACGACCGCATCCATTCGCCGAACGAGAAGTTCGAGCTGAAATGCCTGCGCAACGGCATCCGCAGCCATGCGGCCATTTTGGGGCGTCTGGCGGCCGGGCAGGCTGGCCGGGGCTGAGCCGCCCCCGCGAACGCCGGCACGGGGCGGCCTAACGGCCGCCGCGCGCCTTGATGTTGGTGGCGTTCATCTCGTCCAGGATCAGGCCGCGCGACGGCGCCGATCCGGTTTCGCCATAGCGCTGCACCTGGACCGACGGGCCGAGCTGCCTGGCGATGGCGTCGGCGATGGTGTCGCGGCGCCGGGCATCGGTCATGCCGGAGGTGCGGTCCTGCAGCGAGGTCCAGTCGACGCCCGTGGCGATGCCGTTGGTCATCAGGGTCTGGCCGTCCCGCCACACCGCGGCGACCACCCGCCCGCCCTCGCGAAACACCGTGTGCGCCTGGACCGCGCGGTTTCTGCGGGTGATCTCCGGATCGACCGCATCCGGGTCGCTGGACGTCTTCATCTGCTGTTGGAAGGCGGTGTCGTTGGCGCGGACCTGCGCCGTCAGGTCGGCGGACGCCCTGACGGCGCCGACCGGGGCGAAGACTGTTCCGCCGGTCAGCCGATAGGCATTCACCGGCGAGGGGCCGGAGGCGGCGATGCTGGTCATGGTGAGCTCCTTCCGGTTGCGGGCAACCTGGGATCAGCAATCTCCATGCCATCGCTCACGGTGACGGGACAGGCGCATCCCCCCGGAATCGCGGTGGATGGGGGGTGCATCCGGGCACGAAGCGCCCACCCGGCGCGGTCGGAGATTCCCCATGAAAAATATGCCGATGGAGGCGAAGTATCCGGCCGGCTTCGGGCCGGGCGGTGGCCGAACGGGTACGGCGCAAGGTGGAGCCGCTGGAAACGGCCTGCGATATCCCGGCAGGCCGTTTCCAGTCTGGACTCAGCCCGCCTCGGCGGCGGAGGAGGCGCTCCACAGGTTGATGCCGGCGTCGGCGACGGCGTGGGTGTCGATCTCCGCCAGCTCCTCCGGCGAGAAGGACAGGTTTTTCAGCGCATCCAGCGAGTTGTCGAGCTGCTCCACATTGCGGGCGCCGATCAGGGCGGAGGTCACGCGCGGGTCACGCAGCACCCAGGCGACGGCCATCTGCGCCAGCGTCTGGCCGCGCCGCTGGGCAATGGCGTCCAGCGCCCGGATGCGCTCCAGATTCTCCGGCGACAGGAAATGCGCCCGCAGCGTCCCGCCCTTGGCGGCGCGGGCATCGGACGGCATTTCACCTTGCGACTGGCCGCCCAGATACTTGTTGGTCAGCATGCCCTGGGCCATCGGCGAGAAGGCGATGCAGCCCATGCCGAGATCGTCCAGCGTGTCGAGCAACCCGCCTTCAACCCAGCGGTTCAGCATGGAGTAGGAGGGCTGGTGGATCAGGCAGGGAGTGCCGAGGTCCTTCAGGATCGCGGCCGCCCGCCGCGTCATCTCCGGCGAGTAGGAGGAGATGCCGACATAGAGCGCCTTGCCCTGGCGGACGATGTGGTCGAGCGCGCTCATCGTCTCCTCCAGCGGCGTGCGGGGATCGACGCGGTGCGAATAGAAGATGTCGACATAGTCGAGGCCCATCCGCGTCAGGCTCTGGTCCAGGCTGGAGACCAGATATTTGCGGGAGCCCCAGTTGCCGTAGGGGCCGGGCCACATCTCATAGCCGGCCTTGGTCGAGATCACCATCTGGTCGCGGTAGGGGCGGAAATCGGTGGCGAGGATGCGGCCGAAATTCTCCTCCGCCGAGCCCGGCGGCGGGCCGTAATTGTTGGCGAGGTCGAAATGGGTGACGCCGCGGTCGAAGGCCCGGCGCAGCACGGCGCGCCCGGTGGCGAACACGTCGGTGCCGCCGAAATTCTGCCACAGCCCCAGCGAGATGGCCGGCAGGTCGAGCCCGCTGCGGCCGGTGCGGCGATAGCTCATCCCCTCGTATCGCTGCTCGGCGGCAAGGTAGGGCGGCTGCATGGCGTTCTCCCGATGTGAGTCAAAGTGATATATCAGAATAGGGCTCCGGTGGGACGCCGCGCAATGGCCCTGCCGGTCATATCACTTCGGGTCATGCCGCTCCGGGTCAAATCGCTTCGGGAAAGCCGGCCGGCGACGCGCAGATCTCCCGGACGCAGCCGCGCAGCCAGCGATGGGCCGGGTCGGCGTCCAGCCGGGGGTGCCACAGCAGGGAAACGGTGACTTCCGGGGCGGGGAAGGGCAGGGCGAAACTGTGGAGGCCGCTGCGCAGGCCGGCGGTGTGGCGCTCGGGCACGCTGACGATCAGGTCGGTGCCGCGCACCAGCGCCAGCGCCGCGGCGAATCCGCCGACGGTCGCGACGACGCTGCGCCGCAGTCCCAGCCGCTCCAGCGCCTCGTCCACCAGCCCGCGGTCGTCGCCGCGCCGCGACACCAGCACATGGCGGCCGGCGGCGAAGCGGGCGGCGGTGATCCCGCCTTTGCACAACGGGTGTCCGGGGCGGACGACGCCGATGAAGCGGTCGTGGAACAGCGCCTGGACCCGCAGCTCCGGTCCGCTGTCCTGGACGACGACCCCGGTTTCCAGATCGACCGAGCCGTCGCGCAAGGGGCCGGCGTCCTTGTCCGGTTTCGACAGGAAGCGGATGCGGACGCCGGGCGCCTCGCCCGCGACGCGGGTGAGCAGGGCGGCGCCGTAGCTCTCCACGAAGCCGTCGCTGGTCCGCAGGGTGAAGGTCCGGGTGAGCCGGCCGAGGTCGAGGTTCTCGGCCGGGCGCAGTGCCGCCTCCGCCTCCTGCACCAGCAGGCGCACGCGGTCGCGCAGGTCGAGTGCGCGCGGCGTGGGGACGAGGCCTCGCCCGGCCCGGACCAGCAGCGGGTCGCCGGTCGCCGCGCGCAGCCGGGCCAGAGCCCGGCTCATCGCCGACGGGCTGAGCCGCAGCCGCCGCGCCGCGCCGACGACGCTGCCCTCCGCCAGCAGGGCGTCGAGGGTGATGAGCATGTTCAGGTCGGGTGCGGTCATGCGCCGGATCGTACCATGATCTGCCCCGATGGCGGCTGCCCGGACATGGCGTTCCATGCACGAATACAGTGCGGATGCTGCGCGTTCCGCCATGCCGCTCCGCGTCCTAGCCTTGGCGCCTGACCTGGAGATGGAGGAGTGTCATGAGGCAAGCGGTTGCGCAGGGCGATGCGGGCGCGGAGGAGGCGGGTGGGACGGTGCGGTGGGGCCTGGCTGGGCTGGCGCTGGCGATGCTGCTGTCCTCGCTCGGCATCAGCATCGCCAATGTCGGCCTGCCGGCGCTGGCGGCGGCGTTCGAGGTGCCGTTCCGCGAGGTGCAGTGGGTGGTGCTGGCCTATCTGCTGGCGATCACCACGCTGATCGTCGGTGTCGGGCGGCTGGGGGACATCGTCGGGCGGCGGCGCCTGCTGCTGGCGGGAATCGCGCTGTTCACCGCGGCGTCGGCGGTGGCCGCCGCGGCGTCCGGCCTGTGGATGCTGGTCGCGGCAAGGGCGGTGCAGGGGCTGGGGGCGGCGGCGATGATGGCGCTCGCCACCGCCTTCGTCGGCGATACGGTGCCCAAGGCGCGGATCGGCCGGGCGATGGGGCTGATGGGGACCATGTCGGCGATCGGCACCGCGCTCGGCCCGACGCTGGGCGGCACGCTGATCGCAGCGTTCGGCTGGCCGGCGATCTTCCTCGCCACCGTGCCGCCGGGCGTGGCGGCCTTCCTGCTGGTGCGGCATGGCCTGCCGGCCGACCGGGGGGCGGCGGACGGACAGCGCGGGCGCTTCGACGGTCCGGGCACGCTGATCCTCGCCCTGACGCTGGCGGCCTATGCGCTGGCGATGACCGGCGGGTTCGGTTTGCCCGCGCCGGTCCTGTTGCTGGCGGCGGCGGGCGGCGCGGGGCTGTTCCTGGCGGTGGAGGCGCGGACGGAATCGCCGTTGCTGCGGCTGGAGTTGCTGCGCGACCGGGCGCTGTGCGGGCGGCTGGCGATGACCATGCTGGTGGCGACGGTGATGATGGCAACGCTGGTGGTTGGGCCTTTCCACCTCTCCCGCGCCCTGGGGCTGGAGGCGGCGATGGTCGGTCTGGTCATGTCGGCCGGACCGGTGGTGTCGGCCCTGACCGGGGTTCCGGCGGGCCGGCTGGTCGACCGGTTCGGGTCCGCGGGCATGACGGGCCTGGGGCTGACCCTGGTGACGGCCGGATGCCTGCTGTTGGCGCTGCTGTCGGCGACGCCGGGCGTGGCCGGCTATGTCGGTCCGCTTGTCATGGTCACGACCGGCTATGCGCAGTTCCAGGCCGCCAACAACACCGCGGTGATGTCGAAGCTGGAGGCGGACCGGCGCGGCCTGATTTCGGGGCTGCTCAACCTCTCGCGCAATCTGGGGCTCGTCACCGGCGCGTCGGCGATGGGGATGGTGTTCGCGCTGGGGGTGGGGACGGACGCCGCCGCCGCCGTGCCGGACGCCGTCGCGGCGGGCACCCGCATGACCTTCGCCGTCGGGGCCGCGCTGGCTGCCGTGGCGCTTGCCATCGCCTGGGGAACGGCTCGGCAAGCGCCCCCTGCAGCGCCTCCTGCAACGCCCCTTGCCGCGCCTCATGGCGAGACAATGCAGCCATGACAATCCTGCCATTGCAGTGACGCTTGTCCCACAAACCATCGGGGCGGGGGAGCCATTCCAGGCGGATCGTTGAAATTCCTTATATCACAAGGATTTTCTCCGGTCTGTCGGTGGCGGAATCGCCCCTGTGGCGGAAAAGATACATCCGATATCGGAAATGTAATGGTGACAATGTTCCGTTTGACCCCGGCGATTACGTCTTCATAATCCTGATTGTCTCGATTGTTCGAGCGATGTGCGCCAGATTATGGAGGCTCCGATGCGCCACACCGACGTGACCCGCAGTTCCGGCATTTACACGGCAGTCCCGGCCGCCGACCGCGTCACCCGTGTCGCCTCGCGGACCTTCCAGCGGATGCTCGACCTGTTGTTTTCCGCGCTGGAGCGGCGCAAACAACGCTATACGCTGATGCACCTCGACGACCATCAGCTGAAGGACATCGGTCTCAGCCGGTCCCAGGTGGAACAGGAAGTGACGAAGCCGTTCTGGCGGGGATGAGACGATGGCCGACAAATCCGTTCACGGCGACGCCATGCGGATCGACTACGCGGTCGAACCGGAGTTGAGCGCGGATGCGTTCATCGACGTTCTGGAACGCTCCGGGCTGGCGGAACGCCGGCCCGTGGGCGACCGCCCGCGGGTGGAGGCGATGCTGCGCAACGCCGGCCTGATCGTCACCGCAAGGGACCAGGGCCGGCTGGTCGGCGTCGCCCGCTCGATCACCGACTTCGTCTTTTGCTGCTACCTGTCCGATCTCGCCGTCGACCGCGCCCTGCAGGGGCGCGGCATCGGCAAGGAGCTGATGCGCCGCACCCGCGACGCGATGGGGCCGGGCACGATGTGCCTGCTGCTGTCCGCACCCAAGGCCGTCAGCTTCTATGAGCAGGCCGGGCTGACACGGCACGAGCAGGCCTTCCTGTTCACCGATCTGGAATAAGCCTCCGGAACAAGATACCGGGGAGGGGGAGCACCGCCGCCATGCCCGACATCATGAGCAACAGCCTGGCCGACAGCCGCGGACTCGACACCACGGGCCTCGCCATTTCCTACGCCGACGTGGTGGGGGCGGCGGAGCGGATCGTCGGAGTCGCCCACCGCACGCCGGTGCTGACCAGCCGTACCGCCGACACGCTGACCGGCGGTGAACTGCTGTTCAAGTGCGAGAATTTCCAGCGCACCGGCGCCTTCAAGATCCGGGGCGCCTACAATGCCGTATCGCGCTTCACCCCGCTCCAGCGTGCGCTGGGCGTCGTCGCCTATTCGTCGGGCAACCATGCCCAGGCGTTGGCGTTGGCCGCGTCGATGCTGCGGGTGAGGTCCACCATCGTCATGCCGCAGGACGCCCCGGCGGCCAAGCTGGCGGCGACGCGCGGCTATGGTGCCGACGTGGTTCTGTACGACCGCTATGCCGAGCCGCCCGACGCCGCCGTCGCCCGTGTGCTGGAGGAGCGGGGCGGCGTTCTGATCCCGCCCTTCGACCATCCCCATGTGATGGCCGGCCAGGGCACCGTTGCCAGGGAACTGATCGAGCAGGCCGGAGAGATCGGAGGGCCGCTCGACCTGCTGGTCGTGCCGACCGGCGGCGGCGGGCTGCTGTCCGGCTGCGTCGTTGCCGCCAAGACCCTCAATCCCGGCTGCCGCGTGATCGGCATCGAGCCGGAGGCCGGCAACGACGCCCAGCAGAGCCTGCGCAGCGGCGAAATCGTCCGCATCGACGCGCCCAAGACCATCGCCGACGGCGCCCAGAGCCGCGCGGTCGGCCAGCTGACCTTCCCGGTGATTCAGCGGCTGGTCGACGACATCGACACCGTCACCGACGACCAGCTGGTCGACGCCATGCGCTTCTTCGCCAGCCGGATGAAGATGCTGGTGGAGCCGACCGGCTGTCTCGCCGCCGCCGCGGTGCTGTCCGGCAAGCTGGACGTGCGCGGCAAGCGCGTCGGCATCGTCGTCACCGGCGGCAACGTCGATCTTTCCCGCTTCGCCTCGCTGGTTCAGGCGGCCTGACCGCCCTTTTCCGCGACCGACACTCCCCCAAGACGTAAGGGATCCCCACCATGACCGGGAAAGCCATGCGCCTGCCCATCTATCAGGTCGATGCCTTCACCGACCGCGTTTTCGCCGGCAACCCGGCGGCGGTCGTGCCGCTGGACTCCTGGCTGCCCGATTCGCAGCTGCAGGCCATTGCGGCGGAGAACAATCTGGCGGAGACCGCCTTCTTCATCCGCAGCGGCGCAGAGTTCGAACTGCGCTGGTTCACCCCGGCGGTGGAGGTCGAGCTGTGCGGCCATGCCACGCTGGCGACCGCCTTCGTCATCTCCACCATCCTGGAGCCCGGTCGCGCCCACATGGATTTCGCCACCCGGCAGGCCGGCACGCTGACCGTCACCCGCGACGGCGACCGCTACACGCTGGATTTTCCCAACCGCCCGCCCCAGCCGGCGGAGACCCCCGACCCGACCCTGCTGGCGGCGCTGGGCGGGCCGGCGCCGGTCGCGATCCTGAGCGGGCGCGACTATCTGGTGGTCTACGAGTCGGCCGACGCGGTGCGGGCGCTGGCGCCGGACATGGCGCTGCTGTCGAAGCTGGACAAGTGGGCGGTCTGCGTCACCGCGCCCGGCGATGCCTCGGGAGAGGGCGGGGTCGATTTCGTGTCGCGCCTGTTCGCCCCGGCCCAGGGCATCCCGGAGGATCCGGTCACCGGCTCCACCCACTGCATGCTGACCCCCTATTGGGCGGAACGGCTGGGCAAGACGGTGCTGACGGCCCGTCAGGTCTCGGCCCGCGGCGGCGAGCTGCTGTGCGAGCTGGCCGGCGACCGGGTGAAGATCGGCGGGCAGGCGGTGCTGTATCTCGAAGGCTCGATCCTGGTGTGATGCGGGGGAGGATCATCCATGTCCGACAATTCCGTGCGCCTCTTCTCCTACGGCACCCTGCAGCAGGAGACTGTGCAACTGGCGTCCTTCGGCCGGCTGCTGGCCGGGCGGGCGGATGCCATGCCGGGCTATCGCTGTGACATGCTGGAGATCACCGACCCGGAGGTGATCCGCACCAGCGGCAAGCGCTTCCACCCCGTGGTCAGCGAAAGCGGCGATCCGGCCGACGAGGTCGCCGGGACCCTGTTCGAGATTACTCCGGAAGAACTGGCCGCCGCCGATTCCTATGAGGTCGCCGATTACCGGCGCGTCATGGTCCGCCTGAAATCGGGGGCCGAGGCCTGGGTGTATGTGAAGGCGTAGAGCGTTCAGCCGCCTTGGACAAAGGCACGGCATCTATTGGGAGCCAGCCATGACTCAAGAACTTTTCGTCATTGCAACAGCTCTCGGGCTGTACACGGCGGTGGTCGTGAGCCCGGGACCGAATTTCGCGCTCATTTCCCGGCTCGCCATTTCGGGAGCGCGTCCAGCCGCACTGGGCGCGACCTTGGGCTTTGCGGTCGCCTCCTTCGTTTACGCCGTCCTGACCATGACGGGGCTGGCTCTGGTGCTGACGCGGATCGGTTGGTTCGCCAGCCTCGTCCAGATCGTCGGCGGCTGTTATCTGGTCTATCTCGGGGTGATGGCCTGGTTCGCCTCCCGGCCGGCTGCCGCGGCGCAGCAGGGCGCGGTCGCGTCCGTCGGCGCCTGGCGCGGCATGCGGATGGGGGCGGTGGTCAATCTGGCCAACCCGAAGGGCATCACCTTCTTCATCGGACTCTATGCCGTCGCCATTCCGCCGGAGACGGCGCTGTGGGCCAAGCTCGTCATCCTCGGCGGCGGGTTCGCCGTGGAGCTCGTCTGGTACGGCGCGGTGATCTTCCTGCTGTCGTCGCGTCCGGCGCGGGCGGCGTTCGAGCGGTTCGGCCAGTGGATCGAGCGCGCCATCGGTTCGGTCCTGGCGGCCTTCGGCCTCCGGCTGATCGCGGAGAAGCTGTAGGCCGGGAGGGGGCCTACATGATCTTTTCGAAGCGGAACATCTCGCCGCCGCCGGGCAGGCCGGACGGGCCGGGGTGGTGCGGATCCGGGTGGCGGTCGCTGAAGAACTCGACGATCCTGAAGCCGCACTTGTTCACATAGAAGTGGATGTTGCGCTTCTCGAAATAGGGCGTGTGGGTCTGCCAGACCCGCGTTGCCGGATACATCCGCTCGATGGCCGTCCAGGCCTTGAGGCCCAGCCCCCGGCCATGCTGTGCCGGCGACAGGAAGAAGAGGTCCAGGGAATTGCGCTGCGTCGCCTCGTCGATCACGACGACGGCGCCGCCGACCCTTTGGCCGTCGCAAAGGATATGCAGAAGCTCGGTGCCCGGCGCCGTCATGGAGTCGTCGAGATCGCTGCCGGAGGGAATCGAGCCTTCCTGAAGGGAGCCGAACTCCTCGATGACGGCGACCGCGAAGGACGCCTCCATATCCGCCTTGAAGGCCGGCAGATCGCCGGGAGCGACGGTCGCGAGGGTAACCTCGCCGTCCTGCCTGGTCCTGGTCATAGCGCGCTGTCGGCGGTCGGGTTTGCCCCTTACGCCTCCGTCTCCATCTTCTGTTCCACCGCGGCGGCCTTGATCGCCTTCTGCAGCTTTTCGAAGGCGCGGACCTCGATCTGGCGGACGCGCTCGCGGCTGATGCCGTATTTCTGCGACAGATCCTCCAGCGTCGTCGGCGTCTCGCGCAGGCGGCGTTCGGTCAGGATGTCGCGTTCGCGCTCGTTCAGCGCGGTCATGGCGTTCGCCAGCAGCTTGCGGCGCTTGCCCAGCTCTTCGCGGTCGGCCAGGGTGATTTCCTGGCTGGCGGTCTCGTCGACCAGGAAATCCTGCCATTCGCCCTCGCTCTCCGCCCGCAGGGGCGCATTCAGCGAATGGTCGGGGCTGGCGAGGCGCCGGTTCATGTTGACGACGTCCTGCTCCGGCACGTCCAGCTTGGTGGCGATGGCGTGGACCTGCTCGGGCGACNGACCAGCTGTGCAGGATGTATTCCTGGATCGCCGCGCGAATCCACCACATGGCGTAGGTCGCCAGCCGGAAGCCGCGGTCGGGGTCGAAGCGCTTGACCGCCTGCATCATGCCGACATTGCCTTCGGAGATCAGTTCCGACAGCGGCAGGCCGTAGCCGCGGTATCCCATGGCGATCTTGGCCACCAGCCGCAGATGGCTGGTGACGAGCTGGTGGGCGGCGCCGGAATCCTCATGCTGCTGCCACCGCTTGGCCAGCATGTATTCCCGCTCCGGTTCCAGCATCGGGAACTTGCGGATCTCCTGGAGATAGCGGGACAGATTGCTTTCGGCCCCGATCGCCGGAAGAGTTGATGCCGTCGCCATGGTTCTGAAACCCCCTTTATGACGGCCGGTGGACGCAGGCATGAATTCATGCGCACACTGCCGTTCTTCGGTGCGGGTTCCACAAACCCCTCTCAATGAGAGGGCGGCGGAACCACGCCATTGACCGGAAGTCTATCCAAGAAAGATTTCCCGGTGTACCGTTTTAAACCGTCTCCAAGGTGACAATTAGTTCATGAATATCCGCCGGGATTGGCGAGCGGAATGTCACGATCTCGCTATTGACCGGATGGCGGAAGGTCAGCGCCGCGGCATGCAGCGCCTGACGCGGAAACCCGACAAGACCACCCCGCACCGGCTCCGGCAGCAGCGAGGCGAATTTGCCGCCGGGCCGTCCCGACCGTCCGCGGCCATAGAGCGGATCGCCGACCAGCGGATGGCCGATATGGGTCAGGTGGACGCGGATCTGGTGGGTGCGTCCGGTTTCCAGCACGCATTCGACCAGCGAGGCCGCCATGCCGAAGCTCTTCACCACGCGGTACTTGGTGGCGGCGTGTTTTCCGCCGCCGGTCACCACCGCCATCTTCTTGCGGTCGGCGCTGCTGCGGCCGATGTTGCCCTCGATCCGGCCCTGCGTCGGGTTGGGCACGCCCCAGACCAGCGCCAGATAGGTGCGGCTGAGCGTACGGTCGGAGAATTGCTCCGACAGGCCGTGGTGGGCGCGGTCGTTCTTGGCGACCACCATCAGGCCGCTGGTGTCCTTGTCCAGCCGGTGGACGATGCCCGGCCGCCGCACCCCGCCGATCCCGGACAGGCTGTCGCCGCAATGGGCGAGCAGGGCGTTGACCAGCGTGCCGTCCGGGTTGCCGGCGGCGGGATGCACGACGAGGCCGGCCGGCTTGTCGATCACCAGCACGTCGGCATCCTCGAACACCACGTCGATCGGGATGTCCTGCGCCACCGGCTCGGCGGCCTCCGCCCCAGGCACCTGCACCTCGAAGGTCTGGCCGGGTTTGACCCTCAGGGACGCGTCCGTTATCGTCCGCCCGTCGCCGCGCACGCAGCCCTGGTCAAGCAGGGCCTGAACGCGCGACCGCGACAGGTCCGGCAGGCCCGCCGCCAACGCCTTGTCCAGCCGCTGGCCCGCCGCCTCGTCGGGAACCGTGTAGGCGAGGGCACGGGCAGGCGAGCCGGCGTCGTCGTCCGGATCGAGGAAATCGTCGGACAGGTCGTCCGGGGTGGTGTCGTCCGGCATGTTGGCGGCCATCGGCTTTGCGTATCGCGTCCTGTTTCAATCGTCCGGGAGTGGACCCCAAACCGTGCAGATCCTCAAGGCACTCGTCGTCATCATGGGCGTTCTGATCGTCGCCGGCTTCACCTTTCTGGGGGTGGAGCTGTACAAGCGGATGTCGGACCCCAACCGCGCCTCCCTGACCGCCATCGCGCCTGCGCCCGCTCCGGCCGAGACCGCCGCCGAGGTGACGCTGGACGTCCCGGCCGGTTCCCGCATCGGCGAGATCGTGGTGGTGGGCAACCGCGTCCTGTTCAAGGTGAGCCTGCCGCAGGGGCCGGACCGCCTGTATCTGATGGACCCGCGCACCGGCGCCGTCACCGCCACCATCACCGCCGGCAAGGCCGCCCCCTGAAGAACAAGGGTCCCGATCATGCATGACTTCCGCAGCGACAATGTCGCCGGCGCCGCCCCGCAGGTGATGACGGCGCTGACGGCATCGTCCTCCGGCACCGCGTCGCCCTATGGCAACGATCCCTGGACCGCGCGGGTGACGGAGCGGCTCTGCGCGATCTTCGAGACCGGGGTCGCGGTCTTCCCCGTCGCCACCGGCACGGCCGCCAACTCGCTGGCGCTGTCGGCGCTGGTGCCGCCTTATGGCGCCGTGCTGTGCCATGACGAGGCCCACATCGCCATCGACGAGTGCGGCGCGCCGGAATTCTTCACCGGCGGCGCCAAGCTGGTCCCGCTGGCCGGCGAGCATGGCAAGCTGACGCTCGACTCGGTGTCGCGCCATATCGCCAGGGCCGGCGTCGGCGTCGTCCACCGCGTCCAGCCCGCCGCCCTCAGCCTGACCCAGGCGACGGAGGCCGGCACCGTCTACACGCCTGCGGAGGTCGAGGCGCTGGTCGAGACCGCCCATTCCAACGGCATGGCCGTGCATATGGACGGCGCCCGCTTCGCCAACGCCATCGCCCGGCTGGGCTGCGCCCCGGCCGACGTGACGTGGCGCGCCGGGGTCGACGTGCTGACGCTGGGCGGCACCAAGGGCGGCTGCCTCGCCGCCGAGGCGGTGGTGTTCTTCAACCCGGCGATGGCCGAGGATTTCGGCTTCGGCCGCAAGCGCGGCGGCCATCTGGTGTCGAAGATGCGCTTCCTGTCGGCGCAGCTCGACGCCTGGCTGGAGGACGGGTTGTGGCTGCGTCTGGCCGCCCACGCCAACGCCATGGCCGACCGCCTGGCCGCCGGTCTGACGGCGCTTCCCGGCGTCGAGCTGGCCCACCCGGTGGAGGCCAACGAGCTGTTCGTCCGCCTGCCGGCCGCTTATGCCGAGGCGCTGGAGGGGGCCGGCTACGGCTTCTACCGCTGGGATGACGGCACTGCGCGCTTCGTGACGGCGTTCGACACCCCGGCGGCGGCGGTCGATGGGTTGCTGGGTATTTTGCGCCGACTCCAAGAAAAGGCTTGATCGTCGGGGCGGGCTNTTCGACTCCCGTCGGGGACGCCACTTCCTCAGTCTTTCGGCTGGATTGTACGTTCCCACATAATAAATCCAGATACATTCTATTGGCATGGAATGATCGATAGGATCGTCAGTCTTCGACCTCAGAGAACAAGAACTTGAAGCTGTATTGGCGAAGGGTGAGTGTTGGAATAACTCTTGCTGCGGCTTTAGTCTTGGCGTCGAAACCGGATGCGACAAGAATACCCCGGACTTCGCCGCCTTCCTCAACAAGCACGTCACCCATGTAGCTCGCAATCTGAGCCACGGCTTGATGTCGGGCCGTGCCTGCCTTCAGTTCAATGATAACCGTCCGACCTTGTACGTCCCGAGCGGTGATATCGATGAAGCCTGACTGAACCGAGCGTTCGGCCCCATCATCAATGATGGTAAGGCCCTGCTCAAGCTGTTCGATCCCGGATCGAAGCGCGGCTTGCATGTCTCTTTCAAGGCCGAATGACCGGCCAACATCCTCCATGACCGTCACGGCGGCGGCTTCTTCCAGCTTGAGCGTCTCCATGTCGTCATAACCAGTGTCGCGGAAACGCCGGTATCTCTCCACGGCCCCCCTGTACGCCGCCAACCCTGTTTGAAGATCGCCGTCGATGGGGAGTTTGCTAGGATTCGGGTGGTTGCGACGTTTATCGTCCTTCGAGTAGCGCAACGTGGAGAGCAGGGACTCCATACGGTCCTTGGCGTAATGCTCGTCCAGGTTGCCGTGGTGATCTTCGACACGCTCAGCACGGTAAAGTTGAGCGTTCACGGTGTTTGGAGCGTATTTCTCCAGCTCCAACCATGCTTTGTATTCTGGTTTCATCTGAGATTCTAATGCCTGCTAAAAGCCAAGAAAAAAACGAATATCATAACTGCTACGAATATAATTCGATTTTTTGTCCTTCTATATTTATCTATTTTCTGGGCGCATTGTTCGCATACGGTGCGAACGCCAGTTTTCTTGCTGCTTGAGGAGGATATTGTCTTTCCAAAATAGACGCCTTTACTCGATCCGGTGTGGACCTCACGCCGGTATCCGCTTCCAGGAATGGGAGTATCACAGGTGTAGCAATATCTCATCCGCTCTCTCTTTGATCTGTATCGGAGCGTGCCAATCTCACCATAATACAGATTATAGGGCGATGAGGCAACTGAGAGACCGCAGGCTTCATGTCGTGCTTAAGGTTTCTACGCATCTGACTGCGTATGTGGTGAAGCACGGAGCAGCGAATTGCTGAGGTAATGATAAGAGAGGGCGAGTTGTTCTCTCAATATCGAACTGTCCCTACCCCAAAACCCCCGTCCGATACAGCGTCACCCGGATCCCCCCGTTCGACACCGACACCCCATCCTCCCCGAACGGCAGCTCCGTCGCCTTCGCCAGGGCTGCTTCGTTGGTGACGATGCCCACCCGCCAGCCGCCAAAGCGGCTTTTCAGCGTCTGGCCCATGGCGTGGTAGAGCGGGATCAGGGACTTGCCCTCGCCGATGCGGGCGCCGTAGGGCGGGTTGACGATGACGAGGCCGGGCGGACCCTCCGGCGGGGTCAGGTCGCTGATGGCGTGGTGGGCGAAGTCGGTCCAGGCGGAGATGCCGGCCCGCTCGGCGTTGGCGCGGCTCATGGCGACGGCGCCGGCGTCGCGGTCGCTGCCGTAGAAGCGGACGGCGGGCGCGGTGGCCGTGGCGTCGCCGCGCAGGCTCCGCCAGACGGCGGGGTCGAAGTTGGCCAGCTGTTCGAATGCGAAGGAACGCGAACGGCCGGGCTTCAGGCCGGCGGCGATCTCGGCCGCCTCGATCACGAAGGTGCCGGAGCCGCACATCGGATCGACCACCGGAACCGGCTCGCGCCCGTCATAGCCGCATTGGCGCAGGAACAGGGCGGCCAGCGTCTCGCGCATCGGCGCCTTGTTGACCGCCTCCTTGTGGCCGCGCTTGTGCAGCGACTCGCCGGAGCTGTCGACGCTGATGGTGCAGAGGTCGTCGTCGATCCGTGCCTTGATCTGGACGGCGCGGGTGTCTTCGTCCGGCGCATCCCTGTCGGCGGACTTTCCGGTCTTCTTGGGCGCGGCCTTGACGATGGGGGCGCCGAGCTCCTCGGCGATGGCGCGTTCGATGCGCTGGGCGGCGGCGCCGGCATGGTAGATGCGCGAGGCCTTGCAGGAGGCCTCGACCCGCACCGGCACGTCGGCGCGCAGGATTTGCGCCCAGGGGACGCGGCGGGCGCGCTTGTCCAACTGCGCCAAATGCAGGGCGCGGAAGCTCGCAATGCGCGCCAGCACGCGGGTGGCGCCGCGCAGCTCCAGGTTGGCCCGCCAGACCTCCGGCCAGCCGCCGCTGACCGTCACGCCGCCCTTCACCGCGGTGGGGTTCGCGAAGCCGCGGTCGGCGGCCTCCGCGCACAGCACGGCTTCCAGGCCAGGGGCGGCCACCAGGAAAATCTCGAAATTCTGGTCGGTATGGTCGGGGTCGGTGTTCATCCCGCCTACATAGCCCGAAGGCCGGCCGTCTTCGACAGGTTTCTCGCGAAACGGCGGGAAGGCAGGAACCGGTCCCGGTCGCCGCGCGGCGCCGCCGCACAGGGGTGTCGGCGGACGTCCGCGGCAGGATCGGGACTGTCCGGTACGCGTTACCGGTAAAGCTCAGCGGTAGGAGCTGTGCGAGGCGATGGCGTCGGTGCGGGCGGCGGCGTCGCCCGAGGCGGACAGGCCGACGAGGCTGTCCTGAACCGTGCTGCCGAGGCCGAGCTTGGCGCGGGCATAGGCCAGATAGGCGCTGGCGCCCTTGGTATCGCCCTGGGCGGCGAGCGAGCGGGCAACCGACAGTGCGGTGCGGGCGGCGTCGCGCTCGCTGCGCTCGGCGGTGGGGGAATCGGCCTGGACGGCGGCGGTGGAGGCCAGCAGGCTGTCGAACCCGGCATCCTGCGCGGCATTGGCGCTGCCGGCTGCAAAGGTCAGGGCCGACAGCGACAGGGTGGCGGCAACGGCGACGGTGGCGAACTTCTGCGTGACCATGACGATGTCCTTATGCGAAGACTGCCCTGCCGGGGGATGCGCCCGGCGACGGGGGATTCGTCACCGGGCGCGGGGCGGGGCTGGAGGGTGATGTCCGGTCGGCGCCGGGGAGCGTCGGCCGTGAACACAGAGTTAACCGTCCGCCGCCGCCGGATAAATCCAGCTGTTCCGACAACACTATTCGTTTGGGAACAACAATTGGCCGCTCGGCGTCGACCATGCCGGCCGACCTGCCGCCGGACCCTGGATTGACGGGGGGAAGCGCCGCCCCCTATGATCGGATTGGAACACGAACAATCAGGCAGCCTTTCGATTCCGAACATGGGACGGGGCGGCCTGCCATCAGGGGAGCACGCGTTCATGACCGCGACCGAATTTGCCGATTGGCCCGCCGACCTGCTGGCGCAGGAGTTCCGCGGCAAGCGGGTTCTGGTGACCGGCAGCAGCCGCGGCATCGGCGCCGCGGTGGCGGCGGCCTTCGCCCGGCTCGGCGCCCAGGTCGCCATTCACGGCCGCGACGCGGCGGCGCTGGAGGCCGCGGCCGTGGGGATCGGGGCAGGTGTGGTCCCGCTGGCCGGCGACTTCGCCGACAAGGCGGAGGTCCGCCGGGTGGTGGACAGCGCCGTGGACCGGCTGGGTGGGCTCGATGTGCTGGTCAACAATGCCGGCACCATGTTGGGCCGGGTGGCGCTGGGCGACATCGACGACGAGTTCCTGCAGCGGCAGTTCGACCTCAACGCCGCCTCCACCGTCGTCGCCAGCCGGACGGCGCTGCCGGCGCTGATCGCGTCGAAGGGCGCCATCGTCAACACCGGTTCCATCTCCGGCCGGACCGGGGGCAGTGCGGGGTCGTCGCTCTACAGTGCCGCCAAGGCCTTCCAGGCCAGCCTCGCCCGTTCGCTGGCGACGGAACTGGCGCCGCACGGCATCCGCGTCAACGCCGTGTCCCCCGGCACCATCGACACCGATTTCCACCAGCGCTATTCGACTCCGGATAAATTGTCGCAGACAGCAGCGCGCATCCCGCTGAAGCGGCTGGGCACGGCGCAGGATTGTGTCGGCGCCTACCTGTTCCTCGCCTCCGGTCGGCTGGCCGGCTACATCACCGGGCAGGTGATCGAGGTGAATGGAGGACAGTTCTATAACTAACGGCTAGGTTTCGCAGTTTCGGAGCGGGAAAGCTGGCAAATTGCAAAGCATTCCCAAGAGTATTGGCAATTTGCGAGATGCCGCCGGCGTGCTTGCAGGCAACCGGCGGCATTTTCGCAGGGTAGAAAAGCAACTGGGCCGTTAATGGTCCCTTGGCATCGTTCTTGTAGAGTGACCAACCAATCGGCGGTCTGATCAAAGACCGCTCCGTTGCCAGTGGAAGCCGGGGTCACCATGATGAACGCCACCAGTCAGAGCCAGCCCGCCAAAGCCGGAGCCTTTGCCAACCTGCGGACGGCGACCAAGATCTACACCGGCTTCGGCGTCACCCTGGCGCTGCTGGTCGGGCTCGGGGCGGTATCCTGGACGGGCTTGCGGTCCAGCGACGACGCGCTCCGCCAATATGCGGCGCAGTCGCACGTCGCCATGGCGGTGGCGGAGGCGGACACCAACATGGCCGACGCCTTGGGCTCGGCGGAGGAGTTCGTGTCCAGCGGCTCCCCCGCGGTGGCCGACCGCTTCCGCAGTGACGTCGAGAAGTTCCGCCAGAAGCTGGATTCCGCCACCGCGCGGATGACCCGTGCGGCCGACCTTCAGGCGGCGCAGGAGATCGCCGCGCTGCGCCAGACGCTGACCGGCGGTTTCGACCGTCTCGTCGCCGCGCGGACGGAGCGCGACCAGATCATCGCCTCGGTGGTGAACACGCTGGGCGCCGACATCCGCCGCACCCTGAGCGATACCGTCAAGGCGGAGAAGGACGGCGGCAACCTGGACCGCACCGTGCGCGCCGCCGAGGTCAGCGAACAGTACCTGCTGGTCCGCGTGCTGGTCGCCCGCTTCGTGGCGGAAACCAAGGCGGAGGATCTGGAGCGCATCCGCAAGGATCTGACCGACGTGACCGCGAAGGCGGAGGCGCTGCGCGACGGGATGGCGGACGGTCCGGTCAAGACCAAGCTGGCCGCGGCCGTCGCCAAGCTGCCCGCCTACCGCACGGGCATCGAGCGCATCGCGGTGCTGAGCGGCGATCTGAAGTCGCTGAACACCGAGACGCTGGGCAAGGCCGGCAAGGAGATCGGCGACAAGATCGGCGTGATCCGCACCCAGTCCGCAGACATCCTGGCGCAGCTGGAGCGCACCGCCGCCACCGAGGTCGCCACGGCCGAATCGCGCGGCACGGCGGTGACCGTGGTCGCCCTGCTGGCCGGACTGCTGCTGGCCTGGGCGATCTCGCGCGCCATCACCCGGCCGCTCGGCACCATCACCGGGGCGATGGGGCGTCTGGCCCAGGGCGACCTGAGTGTGGCCGTCACCGACGGCGAGCGCCGCGACGAGATCGGCGCGCTCGCCCGCTCGCTCCTGGTCTTCAAGACCAATGCGCTGGAGATGGAGCGCCTGCGCAGGGCGCAGGAGGAAAACGAGCGCAAGGCCGCCGAGCATCGCCGCGAGACCATGATGCAGATGGCCGACACCTTCGAAAGCACGGTGAAGGGCATCGTCGACACCGTCGCCAACGCCGCCACCGGCATGCGCGATGCCGCCACCGCGCTGACCGCCACCGCCCATGAGGCGAGCGAGCGCTCGCTGCTGGTNCAAGGCGCTGATCGCCTCTCGCATGGGGGGGGCGGACCGCCCATTTCATGCCCACTGCGCTGGTCGACAGCCAGTTCGCCGACCTCGAGATGCCCGCCGCCGACGGCGGTGCGGAGATCCTGAAGGAGATCCAGGCCGCCATCGCTGCCGCCCGCAACTGAGGAGCTGTCGGCCTCCATCGCCGAGATCGGCCAGCAGGTGGAGAACTCGACCCGGATCGCCACCCAGGCGGTGGCCGACGCCGACGGCGCCGACCGCACCATGCGCGAGCTGGTGACCGCCGCCGAGCAGATCGGCGCCGTGGTGGAGCTGATCAGCGGCATCGCGGCGCAGACCAACCTGCTGGCAGCTGACGCTCGACTCGGTGTCGCGCCATATCGCCAGGGCCGGCGTCGGCGTCGTCCACCGCGTCCAGCCCGCCGCCCTCAGCCTGACCCAGGCGACGGAGGCCGGCANGCACCACCGCCATCGCCGCCGCCATCGAGGAACAGGCCGCCGCCACGCGGGAGATCGCCAGCAGCGTCACCCAGGCCGCCCAAGGCACCGAAGAGGTGTCGAGCAACATCGCCGGCGTCAGCTCCGCCGTTCATGAGACCGGCGACGCCGCCGGCCGCGTCCACGGCACCTCGCACGAGCTGGCCGCCGAGGCCGAGCGGCTGCGCCGGGAGGTCGGGACCTTCATTGCGACGGTGCGGGCCGCGTGAGGCGCAGCGGCGGGAACGTCCCGGGCAGTCGGTCCGGGGCGTTCCCGCTCAGGTGCTCTCCCGCGCGATGAAGGTCAGCCCCAGGTCGAGGCGGCGCCGCGGCGGCTCCTTGCCCTCCATCAGGTCGAGCAGCATGGCCGCGGCGTGGCGGCCGATGGCATAGCGCGGCGTGGCGACGGTCGTCAGGGTGGGGGTGGTCCAGGCCGATGCCGGCAGGTCGTTGAAGCCGGCGATCGCCAGCTGCTCCGGCACGCGGATGCCGCGGCGCTGGCATTGGAACAGCGCCCCCTGCGCCAGATCGTCGTTGCAGAAGAAGATGGCGTCGCAATCGGTGTTCTCGGCCATCAGCCGGTCGATCATCGCGGCGCCCAGATGGATGGAGGATGGGTCGGGCAGGCGCCACACCCGAGTCTCGTCATACAGCCCGGCCTCCTCCAGCGCATGGCGGTAGCCGTCCAGGCGGGACAGCGTGCGGGGGTCGAGCTGCACGGCGACGAAGCCGATGCGGCGGTAGCCGCGCTCCAGCAGATGGGTGGTCATCAGCCGCCCGCCTTCCTCCTGCGAACAGCCGACGCTGAGGCTTTCGGGATCGTCCAGCAACTCCATCATATGGACGGTCGGGCTGCTCAATGCCGACAGGTAGGTGCGGGTGACGTCGGTGTGGTCGATGCCGGTCAGCAGGATGCCGTCGGGCTGGAACTGCAGGTAGGTGCGGATCAGCCGCTCCTCCTCCTCCGGGGAATAATGGGTGACGCCGATCAGGGCGCGGTAGCCGCGCGGCAGCAGCATGTCGTGGATGCCGGCCAGCGTCTCGACGAAGACCATGTTGGTCATCGACGGGATCAGCACGGCGACCGTCATCGACCGCGCCGACGCCAGCGCGCTGGCCGCCTGGTTCGGCACGTAGCCCATCGACTGTGCGGTGTCGAGGATGCGCTGGCGAAGCTCCGGCCCGACCAGCTCCGGCCGCTTGAAGGCGCGCGACACGGTGATGGCGCTGACGCCGACCCGCTCCGCCACGTCCGCCATCGTCGCCCGGCCGGTGCGCGAGGAGCGCGGCTTGCGCGTCTTGACCGTCGGGGATGCAGGCCGATCACCGCCACGCGTCGTCACAGGGGTCCGTCCTTCCGATACCGGCCGAAATTCCGGCCTGTGGGCGCCGGCGCGACGTATGGCCGCGCAGGATCGCTGATTACTGTTGTGCAGCATGGCGGGCAAGAGCCGCCTGCAACCTGCGGCCAACCCGTCACCCTGGCCAACCTGTTCGTGCGCAACTCAAACAAAACTCTTTACGCTCGTCAAGGTTAGCGCTAACAATATCGTCATCTCGTCCCGGCGTCATCCATGCATTCGGGCCATAAGGTCGCGGATGTGTTCTTGGTCGGGAAATGATAGCGCTAACATATCTTTGTAGTGCGTTGCCGCCGTGACCTGAAGGGGCGCGGATGCCGCCCTGCACCGGGAATCGGGAACACCAGTCTCAAGAACGGTCCCTCAATCGCGCCGTCTCCCGCCACCGGCGCCCGCCCGCCGGACAGCCTGTCCGGGGCACCGCCGGTCGTCGTGGTGATGGGTGTCGCCGGCTGCGGCAAGTCCAGCGTCGGCCGGAGCCTTGCCGCGGCGCTGGGCCAGGCCTTCATCGAAGGCGATGCGCACCATCCGCCCGCCAACATCGCGAAGATGTCGTCGGGCATCCCGCTGACCGATGACGACCGCGACGGCTGGCTGGGCACGCTGGCCGGCTTCATCGCCGATGCGCATCGCGAAAAGCGCGGGCTGGTGGTCGCCTGTTCGGCGTTGAAGCGGCGTTACCGCGACCGGCTGCGCGGCGATTGCAAGCGGGTCGTCTTTCTGCATCTGCATGGCGACAAGGCGCTGATCGCCTCTCGCATGGGGGGGGCGGACCGCCCATTTCATGCCCACTGCGCTGGTCGACAGCCAGTTCGCCGACCTCGAGATGCCCGCCGCCGACGGCGGTGCGGAGATCCTGAAGGAGATCCAGGCCGCCATCGCTGCCGCCCGCAACTAATACCAGCGGCTCTTGATCCTGACAGCTCAGGATCAAGAGCTNATCCTCCCCCGACCAGCGGTCATCATCAATGACCGCCGGTATAAGCGCAGCGACAAAAAGCCCATGTGAGTCAGGGGGGGTGGAGCGGGAGACCGGTCCACCCCTTTTGCTTTCGCGCGCGGCGGGACGGTGGAGCTTACGGGTTACGGGGAGGGGGAAGGAGTGTGGTTTGAGAACCGGTCACACCTTGGTATAGGCTGGAAAGTTCAGTGTTCTAGTTATTATGATATATTATTACGTTTTCGAGGATTTTTTTGGAACTTAAGGGCCTTTTGCTGGACCTGTGCATCAGTCCTGGGCGATAGATATATTACCTATTCGATTGTATGCGGAGTCGGTGATGTTCAAGAAGTTGCCGTTGGTCAGCAAGCTGGTGCTGGCGATCGGTCTGGTTCTGGCTGTCGGGCTTGGGGTTGGAACGGTCGTGATCTCTTCCAAGAGCGGCGCCGATACCGATGCCTTGTCCTTCAAGGTTGGCGATGAGCTGGGCAAGTACCATGCCGAGGTCGTCGAACGCCGGCTGGAAGATGCCTTGGACGTCAGCCGACAGATGGGGATGACCCTGCTTAGCCTGAAGCGCAGCGGCATCGTCGACCGCGGCACGCTGAACAACTGGATGAAGGCGACGCTGGAGGCGAACGACGGCCTGCTCTCCGTCTGGATCGGGATGGAGCCGAACGCGCTGGACGGCAAGGACGCCGCCTTCGTCAACAGCCCCGGCTCCGACGCCACCGGCCGTTTCCTGTCCTATTGGAGCCGTGGCGGCGGCCAGATCCAGCTGGAGCCGTTGACCGATTACGACAATCCGGGACAGGCCGGCATTTACTACCAACAGGCCAAGCGGACCGGCAAAGAGGTGATCGTCGAGCCCTACACTTATGAGGTTGCGGGCAAGACGATTCTGATGATTTCGCTGGTGGTGCCCATCATCGAAAACGGCAAGGTGATCGGCGTCGCCGGTGTCGACATCGCCACCGATACGATCTGGAGCGAGTTGAAGACGGTCAGGCCCTTCGAGACGGGATCGGTCTTCCTGATCTCCAACGGCGGGCTGTGGGCGGGCTACAGCAACGCCGACCATCTGGGCAAGCCGATCCTGCAGACCAACCAGCGCCTGCAGGCGGCGATGCCGGCGATCCGCGAAGGTAAGCCTTATGCCCATTTCTCGATGTCGGCCAGCCTGAAGACCGAGGTGAAGCAGCTGTTCGTCCCGGTGGTCGTCGGCAACACCGGCACGCCCTGGTCGGTGCTGATCAATCTGCCGATCAACAAGATCGAAGTGCCGAAGCGGGAGTTGACGCGCTTCATCGCCATCGGCGCGGTGCTGCTGACCGTTGCGCTTCTGCTGGCGCTGTGGCTGACCAGCCGCCTGGTAATCGGCCAGCCGCTGCGGCGGATCATCGCAACGATCCAGGCGCTGACCGCCGGCCGGCGCGACGTGGAGGTGGCCGACCGCGACCGTGCCGACGAGATCGGCGCCATCAACACGGCGCTTCAGCTGTTCAAGGAGAATGCCGGCCGCGTCGCCGAGATGGAGGAGCAGCGCCGGCTGGACGAGCAGCGCGCCGTCGAACAGCGCAAGCAGGAGCTGGCCGGGCTGGCCGCAAGGTTCGAGGGCACCGTCGGCGGCGTGGTCGCCAACGTGGCCCAGCAGGCCGAACTGATCCGCACCGATTCGGAAGGGCTGTCGGCCATCGCCGAGCAGACCAACGCCCAGGCGGCGGCAGTCGCCAGTGCCGCCGACATCGCCAGCACCAACGTCCAGACGGTGGCCGCCGCGGCGGAGGAGCTTGCGCACTCCATCGAGGAGATCAACCAGCGCATCGCCGCCTCGTCCCGCATGGCGAACGACGCGGTGGGAGAGGTCGAGAAGACCAACGGCACCGTGGCCGGTCTGGCCGAAGCGGCGCAGAAGATCGGCGACGTGGTGAACCTGATCCAGTCCATCGCCG
>NZ_CP028906.1:0-248031 GCF_001639105.2 Azospirillum humicireducens | reverse complement strand
CGCAAGGCGACGGAGGAGATCGCCGCCCAGATCGCCGAGATCCAGTCGGTCAGCGGCAGCGCCGTCGGCGCCATCCAGTCCATCGGCCACACCATCCTGGGCATCAGCGAAACGGTCACCGCCGTCGCCGCCGCGGCGGAGGAGCAGGGGGCCGCGACGCGCGAGATCAGCCGCAACGTCCAGCAGGCCGCCGCCGGCACCCGCGAGGTGTCGAGCAACATCGAGGGCGTCACCCGCGCCGCCAGCGAGACCGGCAGCATGGCCTCCCAGGCGCGGGCGGCCGCCGACACGCTGTCGCACCAGTCGGCCCAGCTGCGCAGCGAAGTGCAGCGCTTCGTGGCGACGATCCGGGAGGGGTGANGGCTGGGCGGGGGAGGGACTGCCGCTGCCTTCCCGAACAAGCACTTACCCCCTCCCCCGCCCAGCGGGGGAGGGATCGGGGGGCAATCGAAGCCGACGACACCCCACCCTCAGCAGTCGAAGAACACCGTCTCCCCCTCGCCCTGCAGACGGATGTCGAAGCGGTAGACCACGCCGCCCGGCAGCTCGGCGCGCCGCGCGATCAGGGTGTCGCGGCGGTCGGCCGGGACGCCCGCCAGAACCGGGTCCTCCGCATTCGCCGCGGCCTCATCCGAGAAATGCAGGCGGGTGAAGGCGTGGCTCAGCATGCCGCGGGCGAACACCGTCACCGCGATGTGCGGGGCATGGCCCGGCTCGCAGACGCCGGGCTTCACCGTGTCGAAGAAGTAATGGCCTTCGTCGTTGGTGCCGCAGCGGCCGAAGCCCGCCGCACCGGGAGCGTGGAGGCCGTCGGCGCCGGCCTGCCAGATCTCCACCACGCAGTCGCGGATCGGCGCGCCCTCGCCGTCGGTGACCACGCCTTCGATGCGGATATGCTCGCCCGCCAGGTTGCGGGTCGCCAGCCGGTTGGTCGCCAGCGGGCGGCGGCCGTAGAGTTCCGGCGTCCAGGCATAGGCGAAATAGGGGCCGACGGTCTGGGACGGCGTCTGTTTCAGCGTCTGGCTCATGGGGATCAGCCCTCCATCGGCGTGGCTTGGCGTCCGCGCAGGACGATGTCGAACTCATAGCCGAGCGCCCACAGCGGCTCGGTCACGTCGATGGAGAAGCGGGAGATCAGCAGCTCGCGCGCCCCCTCCGGCACCCCGTTGTAGATGGGGTCGAGCGGCAGCAGCGGGTCGCCCGGAAAATACATCTGGGTGACCAGACGGGTCAGGAAGGACGGCCCGAACAGCGAGAAATGGATGTGCGCCGGGCGCCAGGCATTGTGGTGGTTGCCCCAGGGATAGGCGCCGGGCTTGATCGTGGTGAAGCGGTAGCGGCCCTCGGCGTCGGTGATGCAGCGGCCGGCCCCGAAGAAGTTGGGGTCGAGCGGCGCATCATGCTGGTCCCAGCGGTGGACATAGCGGCCGCAGGCATTGGCCTGCCAGATCTCCAGCAGCGTGTGCGGCACCGGCCGGCCATTCTCGTCCAGCACGCGGCCGGTGACGACGATGCGCTCGCCGACCGGCTCGCCGTTGACACGGCCGTTCTTCGTCAGGTCGCTGTCCAGCGGGGCGAGGCTGTCATGGCCGAACACCGGGCCGGTGCGGACCGACAGGCACTGCTTCATCGGGATCAGCGGCTTGGACGGTGAGCGCAGCACCGTCGATTTGTAGTCCGGCGACAGGTAGGGCGGGTGTTGCGCCCAATCGCGGGGGCGGAAGTCGCCCGCCGCATCGTGAACGGCTGTGTCCATCTCGGGAGTCCTCCTTGGGGGCAGTCAGTTCTGCTGACGCCGTTGGTGCCTGTGGAGTGCCAGAACGCGGTCGATGAAATGGGAGGCCGCGCCGGTGTAGCGCAGCGGGTCGAACAGGCGGTCGAGGCCGTCCATGCCCAGCGCCCGCACCACCTCGGCATCCTCGGCCAGCAGGTCGCGCAGCGGACGGGCGGCTTCGGCTGCGCGGCGGCTGGCGTCGGCCACGCGCGAATGGGCGGCCATGCGGCCCATGCGGTCGCCCAGCGCCATGGTGACGGCTTCGGCCAGGATCAGGCCGCGGGTGAGGTCCAGGTTGGCGCGCATGCGCTCCGCATCGACGGTCAGGCCGGCGATGGTCTCGCGGGCATGGCGGGCGGCCCCGGCGACGAGGCGGCAGAGGTCGGGCAACGCCTGCCATTCGGCATGCCAGCCGCCCAGTCCGCGCTCATGCTCCTGCACCTGGGCCGCCAGCAGCCCGCCGACCAGGGCGGGAGCGCGGATGGCGGTGGAAAGCAGCACGGCGCAGGACACCGGGTTGCGCTTGTGCGGCATGGTGGAGGAGCCGCCGCGGCCGGGGCCGGAAGGCTCGAAGGCCTCGGCGACCTCCATCTGCATCATCAGCGAGATGTCGCGGCCCAGCGTGCCGAGCGTGCCGGCGAGAATGCCGAGGGAGGAGGCCAATTCGGTGATGCGGTCGCGGCTGGCATGCCAGGGCAGGGCGGGCAGGGGCAGGTCCAGTTCCCTCGCCAGCGCCTCCGCCACCGCCGGCCCGGCATCGCCCAGCGCTGCCAGCGTGCCGGCGGCGCCGCCGAACTGCAGGGCGAGGCGGGTGCGGGCGGCGGCGATGCGCTGGCGGTCGCGGCCCAGCGCGTCGAGCCAGCCCGCGGCCTTCAGGCCGAAGGTGGTGGGAAGGGCGTGCTGCAGCCAGGTGCGGGCGACCATCGGCGTGGCGCGGTGGCGGTCGGCGAGATCGGCCAAACCGTCGGCGAGCGCCGCCAGATCGGCATCCAGCCCGTCGAGGAAACGGCGCAGCTGAAGCATCAGGCCGCTGTCCATCGCATCCTGGCTGGTGGCGCCCCAATGGACGTAGCGGGAGGATTCCTCGTCGGCGGCCTTCACCGTGCGGGTCAGGTGCTTGACCATCGGGATGGCGGTGTTGCCGGCCAGCGCCGCCTCCGCCCCCAGCGCGCCGAGGTCGTAGAGATCGGCCTTGCAGGCCGCCCCGATGGCCGGGACGGCATGGGCTGGGATGACGCCCACCGCCGCTTCGGCCCGCGCCAGCGCCGCCTCGAAATCCAGCATGCCCTGCAGCCGTGCCGTGGGGGAGAAGGCATCGGCCGCCGCGTCGCTGGTGAAGAGCGGGTCGAGCAGCGGGTCGGAATGGCGGTCGGCGGTCATGGGCTTCACCCCTTGAATGTCAGCCCTTGCGGGCGTCCTCGTCGTCCATCTCGGCATAGACGGCGCGGGCCAGCGCGATGGCGTGGTTGGCGGCGGGGATGCCGGCATAGACGGCGGCCTGCATCAGGATTTCCTTCACCTCGTCGCGGGTGACGCCGGTGTTGCGGGTGGCGCGGATGTGCAGCTTCAGCTCGCCGTCCTTGCCCAACGCCGCCAGCATGGCGATGGTCAGCATGCTGCGCGTCCGGATGTCCAGCCCCGGCCGGGTCCAGATCTGGCCCCAGGCGGTCTTGGTGATGAACTCCTGGAAATCGGCGTCGAAGTCGGTGGCGCGCTCCAGCGAGCGGTCGACATGGGCGTCGCCCAGCACCGAACGGCGCACCGCCATGCCGCGGTCGTAGAGATCCTTGTCGTCCATTTCGGGATCGGCCATCACAGGTCCCTCAGGAAGCCGTCGATCAGGGCGGCCAGCTCCGCCGGCTTCTCGACGCCGGGGATGTGGGCGGCGCCGGGCAGCAGCTCGAACCGGGCGCCGGGGATGCCGGCCGCCAGCGCGCGGACGGTGTCGGGCGGGGTCGCCACATCCTCCTCGCCGCAGATCACCAGGGTCGGGGCGGCAATGGCGGCATTGTCGGCACGCAGGTCGGCGTCGCGGATCGCCATCGAGCAGCCGACATAGCCGTCCTCGGTGGTGCGGGCGACCATGGCGGTGTAGCCGCGGATCTGCTCGGGCCGGCTGTCGCGGAACCCTTGGGTGAACCAGCGGGCCATCACCCCGTCGGCAATGGCGCCCATGCCGCGGGCGCGGATGGCGGCGATGCGGTCGGCCCAGATCGACGGCGGGCCGATCATGCCGGCGGTGTCGCACAGGATCAGCCCATGCACGCGGTCCGGCGCCTTGACGGCGAGGCGCTGCGCCATCATGCCGCCGATGGACAGGCCGCAGACATGGGCGCGCGCGATGCCCAGCGCGTCGAGCAGGCCGGCGGCGTCGTCGGCGAGCGTGTCCATGCTGTAGCCGGCCTCGTCGGTGACCGGCGTCACCTGGGTCAGCCCATGGCCGCGCATGTCGTAGCGCAGCACGCGGTAGCGCTGCGACAGGTGCGGCACCACGGCGTCCCAGATCTGGAGGCTGGTGCCGATGGAGTTGGCGAACAGCAGCACCGGCGCGCCGGCCGGGCCGGTCAGGTCATAGTGCTGGGTGATGCCGGCGGCTTCGATGAAGGGCATGGGCGGGGTCCGCTGCACNCCCACCGAAGGTGGGGGAGGGATAGGGAGGGGGCATTCGAAGCCTGAGGCTACACCCGCTCGATCATCACGGCGATGCCCTGGCCGACGCCGATGCACATGGTGCAGAGCGCGGTCCGGCCGCCGGACTGTTCGAGCTGGTAGACCGCGGTGGTCGCCAGACGGGCGCCGCTGGCTCCCAGCGGATGGCCGAGCGCGATGGCGCCACCCTGCGGGTTCACATGCGCGGCGTCATCCGGCAGGCCAAGCTCGCGCAGAACCGCCAGCCCCTGGGCGGCGAAGGCCTCGTTCAGCTCGATCAGGTCGATGTCGGCGACGGTCCGGCCGAGGCGCTCCAGCAGCTTGCGGGTCGCGGGCGCCGGGCCGATGCCCATGACGCGCGGCGGCACGCCGGCGGTGGCGCCGCCGACGATGCGGGCGCGCGGGGTCAGGCCGAACCGCTTCACCGCCGCTTCCGACGCGATCAGCAGCGCGGCGGAACCGTCATTCACGCCGGAGGCGTTGCCGGCGGTGATGGTGCCGCCGGGGCGGACGATCGGCTTCAGCGCCGACAGCGCCTCGATGGTGGTGGCGCGGGGATGCTCGTCGGTGGTCACCACGGTTTCGCCCTTGCGGGTCTTGATGGTGACGGGGACGATCTCGCGGGCGAGGCTGCCGTCGGCGATGGCGCGGGCGGCACGCTCCTGGCTGCGCAGCGCGAAGGCGTCCTGGTCGGCGCGGCTGATCTTCCAGTCGTCGGCGACATTCTCCGCCGTCTCCGGCATCGAGTCGACACCGTAGGCCGCCTTCATCGCCGGGTTGACGAAGCGCCAGCCGATGGTGGTGTCGAAGATCTCGGCGGAGCGCGAGAAGGCGCTGTCGGCCTTGCCCATGACGAAGGGGGCGCGGCTCATGCTCTCGACGCCGCCGGCGATCATCAGCTCGGCCTCGCCCGCCTTGATGGCGCGGGCGGCGGTGGCGACGGCGTCGAGGCCGGAGCCGCAGAGCCGGTTCATCGTCGTGCCCGGCACCGCCTCGGGCAGGCCCGCCAGCAGCGCCGACATGCGGGCGACGTTGCGGTTGTCCTCGCCCGCCTGGTTGGCGCAGCCATAGATGACATCGTCCACCGCGGCCCAGTCGACCGACGGGTTGCGCTGCATCAGCGCGCGGATCGGCACGGCGCCGAGATCGTCGGCGCGCACCGGCGACAGGGATCCTGCATAGCGGCCGATGGGGGTGCGGATGGCGTCGCAGATATAGGCGTCACGCATGGTCTTATCCTTCCCCGCCAAGTTGCCCGTGGGCGGCGGCGGTGCGGGCCTGGAGGTCGCGCAGCGCGGCCAGCGCGCCGGCGTCCGGGATTTCGGTGGTCTTCAGGTCGGGCGAGATCTTCAGGTCCCAGCCGGTGGCCGCCTTCACCTGCTCCACCGTCACGCCGGGGTGGATGCTGGTCAGGGTCAGCTCCTTGGTCACCGGGTCGGGGGTGAGGATGCCGAGATCGGTGATGACGGCGGTCGGGCCGGCGCCGGGGATGCCGGCCTTGGCCCGTGCGTCCCCGCCGTCGAGATAGCCCGCCGAGGTGACGAAGGGCAGCTTGGCGACGAAGGCCTTCGGGCTCTGCTTCAGCACGATGAACACCTCCTTGGCCTGGGAGGCGATCTCCGGCGCGCCGCCGGCACCGGGCAGCCGCACCTTGGGCGCGTCATAGGGACCGATGACGGTGGTGTTGATGTTGGCGAAGCGGTCGACCTGGGCGGCGCCGAGGAAACCGACGTCGATCCGGCCGCCCTGCAGCCAGTAGCGGAAGATCTCCGGCGTGCCGACCACGGTGTCGGCGGTCAGCGCGAGGTCGCCGTCGCCGATCGACAGCGGCAGCACCGTCGGCTTGGCGCCGATCGGGCCGGATTCATAGATCAGCACCACGTCCGGCGCATGGGTCAGCCGGGCGAGGTTGGCGGCGGTCGAGGGCAGGCCGATGCCGACGAAGCAGACGGTGCCGTTCTGCAGCAGGCGGCTGGCCGCCACCGTCATGATCTCGGTCGCGGTGAAATCGAGGGTTTCGTTGCTCATCACACGGCCTCCTTCACGCTTTCGGCCAGCACGCGGCGGAAGCCGGCGAAATCGTCGGTATCCAGGACATGGCGCTGCATCCAGGCCTGGAAGGTCTCGCGCGAGCGGGCGATCGGATCCCAGGCCTTGTAGAAGCTGTTGTCGCGCTCGGAATAGCCCTGCGCATAGGACGGATAGGCGCCGCCGGGGACGTGGCAGACGGCGGAGACGGCCCAGGTCGGCAGCACGCAGGCGTTCGTCGGCGCCTCCAGATCGTCGACGATCTCCTCCACGGTGACGATGGAGCGCTTGGCCGCCAGAACCGCCTCCTTCTGGACGCCGAGGATGCCCCAGATCAGGACATTGCCGCGGCGGTCGGCCTTCTGGGCGTGGATCACCGTCACGTCGGGGCGGACGGAGGGGATGGCGGCCAGCTTCTCACCCGTAAAGGGGCATTCGACGAAGCGGATGTTGGGATTGACCTTCGGCAGGTCGGAGCCGGTGTAGCCGCGCAGCAGGGCGAAGGGCAGGTTGGAGGCGCCGGCGACATAGGCGTTCGCCATGCCGGCATGGCTGTGCTCCTCGGTCTCCAGCCGGTGGGGCCAGCCCTGCTCGACCGCGTCGCGGAAGCGGTGGAGGGAACCGACGCCGGGATTGCCGCCCCAGGAGAAGATCAGCTTTCTCGCGCAGCCCATGCCGATCATCTGGTCGTAGATCAGGTCCGGCGTCATGCGGACCAGGGTCAGGTCGCGCCGGCCCTGCCGGATGATCTCATGTCCGGCGGCATGGGGGATCAGGTGGGTGAATCCCTCCAGGGCGACCGTGTCGCCGTCATGCACGAGGCTTGCCACCGCCTCGCGCAGGGGCGTGATCTTCGCCATAGTACCCTCCCGTTTGTGCGAAAATCGCACATATGATTGCCTTTCAGCACAGAGTGGCGACGCCCGTCAGCCCCTGTCAAGGGCGAAAATGCCACTGTAAGTACGATAATCGCCCATATTGCGCTGCAATATCAGATTTCCATAGGAACCAGGTCTGGAATTTCTTCGAATATTCTTAACTATCAACATATTGGCCGGAAGCGATGGTTTGTGCGATTATAGAACTTGAACTCATATATCGCACTTGACGGTTCGGTCATCCCTCAGTACGGTGATCCAAACAGTCAAAGACCGCGACAAATTGTCCGGTGCCGGCAAATGGTCACATTTTGGGAGGGACAATGACGAGGACTCTGCGCAATGCGCTGCTCGGTGCGGCGTTCGGTCTGGCGCTGGCGGCCGGTCCGGCCGGCGCCGCCACCATCAAGGTCGGCGTCATCGCACCCTTTTCCGGGCCGTTCGCGATGTTCGGCAAGACCTTCAAGGAAGGCATCGCCCAATACCAGGCCGAACATGGCAAGACGGTCGGCGCCGATACGGTGGAGTTCGTCTTCCGCGACCTGGAGCAGACCAATCCGGCCCAGGCCAAGGCGCTGGCGCAGGAACTGATCGTCAAGGAGCGGGTGTCCTTCCTGGCCGGCTTCGCCTTCACGCCCGACGCCATGGCGGTCGCGCCGCTGATCGACGAGGCGAACATCCCGGCCGTGGTGTTCAACGCCGCGACCTCCGCCATCACCGAGAAGTCGCCGCGCTTCGTCCGCACCTCCTTCACCCTGTGGCAGAACACGGTTCCGCTGGCCGAGCATATGGCCAAGCAGGGCATCAAGACGGCGGTCACGGCGGTCAGCGACTACGGTCCCGGCCTGGACGGCGAGGCGGCCTTCAAGGCGACCTTCGAGAAGAATGGCGGCAAGGTGGCCGACACCATCCGCATGCCGCTGAAATCGAACGATTTCGCGCCCTTCATGCAGCGGATCAAGGACACCGGCGCCGAGGCGGTCTATGCCTTCCTGCCCGCCGGCCCGACCACGCTGGCCTTCGCCAAGGCCTTCGCCGACAACGGGCTGAAGGACAAGGGCGTCAAGCTGTTCGGCCCCGGCGACATCACGCAGGAGCCCGATCTGCCGGCGCTGGGCGACGCCGTGCTGGGCATGACCACCAGCTTCCATTACAGCCGCGCCCACGACTCCGCGGTGAACAAGGCGTTCCTCGCCAAGCACAAGGAACTGTTCGGCAACGACGACAACGCCACCTTCACCACGGTCGGCGCCTATGACGGCACCCACCTGATCTATCAGATGATCAGGAACGGCGGCGGCAAGATCGACGGCGCCAAGGCGGTGGAGTCGGTGAAGGGGCTGAGCTGGGAAAGCCCGCGCGGGCCGGTGACCATCGATCCGAACAGCCGCCACATCACCCAGACCATCTATCTGCGCACGGTCGAGAAGGTCGGAAACCGGCTGGAGAATGTCGAGAAGGCAGCGTTCGAGAAACAGCCGGATTATGGGTACAAGCTGGCGAAGTAAGGGGTTATCCCGCAAACCGTCCCTCTTCCCGGCCGGGAAGAGGGCAGGCGGAGAGACGGCATGGAAAGCATCTTCGGAATCGCGGTCGACGGGGTCGCCTATGGGATGATCCTCTTCATCATCTCCGTCGGGCTGTCGGTGACGCTGGGGCTGATGCGGGTGGTCAATCTGGCGCATGGCGCCTTCGCCATGGTCGGCGGCTATGTCGCGTCCTATGCGGCGCAGGGCGCCGGGCTGCCCTATGGGGTGGCGCTGGTGGTGGCGGTGGTGCTGACGGTGCTGGCGACGCTGCCGCTGGAACGGCTGCTGTACCGCCGCATCTACGGCTCGGCCAACGAGCTGGCGCAGGTTCTGCTGACCATCGGCCTGACCTTCGTCATCGTCGCCGGCATGAACTATCTGTTCGGCCCGACTCTGAAGCGCATCCCGCTGCCGGAGCTGCTGACCGGCACGGTGGAGCTGGGGCCGAAGGCGATCCCGACCCACCGCGCCTTCGTCATCGCCGCCGGTGCCGCGACCCTGGTCGGGCTGTGGTGGCTCTTGGAGCGCACCGATTTCGGCATCCGGCTGCGCGCGGCGGTCGACGATCCGGCGATGGCGGCGGCGCTGGGCATCCGCACCGAGCGGCTCTATCTGGCGACCTTCGCGCTCGGCACCGGGCTGGCGGCGCTGGGCGGCGTGCTGGGGGCGGAACTGCTGCCGCTGGAACCCTATTACGCCATCCGCTACATCGTGCTGTTCCTGGCGGTGGTGGCGGTCGGCGGGGCGGGCAGCATCTTCGGATCGGCCGCGGCGGCGCTGGCATTGGGGATCGTCGACACCGCCGGCAAGTACCTGATCCCGAATTTCGGCGAGTTCTTCTTCTACGCCGCCCTGATCCTGATCCTGTTCCGCTGGCCCCACGGCTTCTTCAAAGGGAGGACGGCATGACGAGCGTCGCGGAACCTGACGGAAAGGCCGCGTCCATGACCCGACGCCTGCCGCTGGCGGCCCGCCGCGAGCTGGACTGGATCGGCATCCCGCTGATCGCGGCGGTCGGGCTGGCCGCCTATTGGCTGCTGCCGGACGATCTGGCGCTGCTGACCCGCATCGCAGCCTCGGCGCTGTTCGTGCTGTCGCTCGACCTCGTGCTCGGCTATGGCGGGATCGCCACGCTGGGGCAGGCGGCGATGTTCGGCACCGGCGCCTATGCCGCCGGCATCCTCGCGGTCAACTGGAACAACGACCCCTTCGCCATGCTGGCGGTCGGCGGGCTGGCCGGCGGTCTGATCGCGCTTGTCACCGGCGCCCTGATCCTGCATGCCCGCGGCCTGACCCTGCTGATGCTGACCATCGCGGTGGCGCAGATCGTCCAGGAGGTCGCCAACAAGGCGCGCGACTGGACCGGCGGCAGCGACGGCCTGTCGGGCATCGACCCGGCGCCGGTGCTGGGGATGTTCCGCTTCGACATGTTCGGCCACACCTCCTACCTGTTCGCGCTGGCGGTTCTGGTGGTCGGGCTGGCGGTGGCGCGGCGGATCGTGCGCTCGCCCTTCGGGCTGGCCTGCCGCGGGGTTAAGGAGGATCCGCTGCGGATCTCCGCCATCGGCGGTTCGCCGAAATCCTATCTGGTGGCGCTCTATGCGGTGGCCGGCGTCTTCGCCGGGGTGGCGGGGGCGCTGACGGCTGTGACCAGCGGCATCGTCGGGCTGGACAGCGCCGGCTTCTCCTGGTCGGCGGAGGCGCTGGTCATGCTGGTGCTGGGCGGCACCGGGCGGCTCTACGGCGCGGTGATCGGCACGGCGGCCTTCATGGGCGTCCACCACATCCTGGCCGCCAACGACCCCTATCACTGGATGGCCTTCATCGGCCTGTTCCTGATCGGCATCGTCCTGTTCCTGCCGGGCGGCATCGTGTCGGTCACGGGCCGCATCTCCGCCCTGCTGCGCCCGCGGGCCGCGCCGGGCCATGAGGGAGACCGGGCATGAGCGCGCAAACCGCCGGGATCGGCACCATCGGTGAGACGAAGCTGCTGGAGGTGGAGGGGCTATCCAAGAATTTCGGCGGCCTCCAGGTGTCCTCCGACATCTCCATGACGCTGCGGGCGGGCGACCGCTGCGCCCTGATCGGGCCGAACGGGGCGGGGAAGACCACCTTCGTCAACCTCGTCACCGGGGTGATCCCGCCCAGCGCCGGCACCATCCGGCTGGACGGCCGCGACGTGACCCGTCTGTCGGCGGCGGAGCGGGTGCGGCTGGGGCTGATCCGCAGCTTCCAGGTGGCCCGGCTGTTCAAGTCGATGACGGTGCGCGAGCATCTGGAACTGGCCGTTTTGCAGCGCGACCGCCGCACCTTCCGGATGTTCGCCTCTGTCGCGAAGGTGGCCGGTCTGGCCGACGAGGTGGCGGGGCTGCTCGACAGCATGGGGCTGGCGGCGGTGGCGCACACCGCGGTCGGCTCGCTCGCCTACGGGCAGCAGCGGCTGCTGGAGATCGCGCTGGCGCTCGCCATGAAGCCGAAGGTGTTGATCCTGGACGAGCCGGCGGCCGGCGTGCCCCATTCGGAAAGCCAGCGCATCCTCGACGCCATCGACCGGCTGCCCAAGGATCTGGCGGTGCTGATGATCGAGCACGACATGGACCTCGTCTTCCGCTTCGCCAGTTCGATCGTCGTGCTGGCGCAGGGGCGGCTTCTGTGCAGCGGCACCGCCAAGGAGATCGTCGCCGACCCGCGCGTGCGCGAGGTCTATCTGGGGAGCCGGACCAATGCCCACTGAAGCGGTCGGAAGCCTGGAGGTCACGGATCTGCGCGCCGGCTACGGCAAGACGCTGATCCTCGACGGCATCTCCTTCAGCGTGCCGGCCGGCGGGCGGCTGGCCCTGCTCGGCCGCAACGGGGTGGGCAAGACGACGACGCTGGCGACGCTGGTCGGCCAGACCACCCGCCATGGCGGCGCCATCCGGCTGGACGGGGCGGAACTCGGCGGGATGAGCAGTTCGGCGCGGGCGGCGGCCGGGCTGGGCTATGTCCCGCAGACGCGCGACATCTTCAAGTCGCTGACGGTGGAGGAGAACCTCGTCACCGGGCTGAAGGGCCGTCCGCGCTCGGCGCTGGAGGAGGCTTACACGCTGTTCCCGCGGCTGGCCGAGCGGCGGCGCAACGGCGGCGGCGAGCTGTCGGGCGGCGAGCAGCAGATGCTGTCGGTCGCCCGCGCCCTGCTGGGCAAGCCGACGGTGCTTCTGCTGGACGAACCGCTGGAGGGGCTGGCCCCGGTCATCTGCGACATGCTGATGGCGGCGCTGTCGAATCTCGACATGACCATCCTGCTGGTGGAGCAGCAGGTCGACCGCGCGCTGGAGTTTGCCGACCGCGTGGTCTTCCTCGACCGCGGCCGGGTGGTGCATGCCGGGCCGGCGGCGCAGGCGAAGGCCGATGCGGCGCTGCTGGAACGGCATCTGGGCGTGGCGCTGGCGGCGTAGGCGGCGGTCTCCTACCGGAACGGCGGCGCATAGAGCAGCCCGCCCTGGGTCCAGGGCCTGTTCTGCCCGCGCTCCATGCCGTAGGGGACAGCCAGGTTGCGGGTGAAGATCTCGCCATAGTTTCCGACCTGCGCCAACACCTGCAGGGCCCAGTCGTCGGGCAGGCCGAGGGTGCGGGAAACGCTGCCGGCGTGGCCCAGCAGGCGGTGCAGTTCGGGGTCGTCGGGGATGCGGCCGGCCTGCACGTCGGCCGAGGTGACGCCCTTGGCGTCGGCCAGCACGATGGCGTGGAGCACCCAGCGGGCGATGTCGTACCAGTTGCGGTCGCCGCGCGCGATGTAGGGCGTCAGCGGCTCGCGCGAGATCACATCGGGATAGATGTGGATGCCCATCCCGGCCTGCCGGTAGCCGGCCAGCGAGGTGACCATAACCGTGCGGTCGGTGGTCAGCAGGTCGCATTCATGGGCCAGGAAGGCCTGCAATGCCTCGTCCAGCGTCTGGAAGGTGCGCATCGTCCAGGGCAGATCGGACTTGCGGATATGGTCCTCCAGGTTGCGGACCGTGGTGGTGGCGGTCTTGACGCAGACGGTGCGGGCGCCCAGCCGGTCGAGCGGCGGCGGCGTGCCGTCCGCGTGGATGGCGAAGCCCTGGCCGTCATGCAGCAGCGGCATCAGGAACTCGATGTCGTAGGAGAGGTCGCGGCTGAAGGTCCAGGTCGTGGTGGTCAGCGCCACGTCGACCTCGTGCTTCTCCACCGCCTGGAACTCCTGCGGCTTCTCGGGCAGGCGGACGACGCGGATCGCCTGGGCGTTGCCGAGCGTCGCCGCGGCGAAGACCCGGCAGACATCGACCAGGAAACCGTCCAGGTGTCCCTGCGGGTCGGAGAAGGAGATGCCGCTGACGCCGCTGCGCAGGCCGCAGATCAGGAAGCCGCGGCCGTGGATGCGCTCCAGCGTGTCGCCGTCCCCGGCCCAGGCCGGCGGGGTGAGCGCCGGCGGGGCCAGCACCAGCACCAGCAGCACAAGCAACAGCAGCCGCATCGCGATACCCATCCCCTGACCAGCCCGATCCGCCGCGAGCCCGCGGTGGGCGGGGTCAGGCCGCCTGCCCGGCGCGCAGCGTGCCGAGCAGACTATGCAGCGAAGCGGCTTCCTCGGCCAGCGTGTTCGCCGTTTCCGTCAGCGAGGCGGCGATGTCGCCGGTGCGGGTGGCCTGGGCGCTGACCCCGTCGATCAGGCTCGCCACTTCGCCGGTGTTGCCGGCGATCACGCCGACGCGGTTGCGGATGTCGGTGGAGGAGTCGGTCTGGCGGGCCACCGCCTCGCCGATCAGATCCTGAACCTCGTTGATGCGCTCGACCGAGCCGGAGATGCGGGCGAAGGTGCCGACCGTGTTCTGGATGCTGCCGTTGATGGCGCTGACCGAGCTGGCGATCTGCACGGTGGCGTTGGCGGTCTCCTCCGCCAGCTTCTTCACCTCCGCCGCCACCACGGCGAAGCCGCGGCCCGCCACGCCGGCCGCCGCCGCCTCGATGGTGGCGTTCAGCGCCAACAGCTTGGTCTGGTGGGCGATGCCGGTGATGACGTCGACGATCCGGCGGATCTGCTCGGTGTTCTCGCCCAGCTGGCCGACCACCTCGCGGGCGGCGGCCAGTTCGCCCAGCGTGGCGCCGACCACTCCCGCCGCCTCCGTCGCGAGGCTGGAGACGCTGCCGATGGTGTCCATCAGCACCTCGGCGCTATCGTTGCAGGTGGTGGCGTTGCGGTTGCTTTCGGCGACGAAGCTGCCGGCGCTGACCGTGCTGTCGATGGTGCCGGCCGATTCCCGGCGCAGCGCATCGGCCAGTTCGCGCAGCTGGCCCGACTGGGTGGCGACGCCCGACGCCACCTGATGCACGTCCTCCATCAGCTGGCGGGCGAGGGCGGCGGAACGCATCTGCTCGGTCACGTCGGTCCAGGACAGAGTCTTGCCCAGCACATTGCCCTGGTCGTCGAACACGGTGTCGACATGCGCCTCCACCGTCGTCTCGCCGACGGTCAGGGTGCGGCGTGGAATCGGCGGGCGAGCGGGATCGGTGCAGGCGGCGGTGAAGTCAGGTCCCTGGGCCAGCAAATCTGGGCTGGTCGGGTCGATGCCATGTGTTTCGCAGAAGCTGCGGGCGGCCGGGTTGACGAATCCCACCTGTCCTTCTCCATTCGGCCCATCGGTGCGCAGCAGGGCGGTGGGCACCGGGCTGCTGTCGACCATCCGCTTCATCAGCAGCACCTGCTCGACGCTGCCGCGCAGGCGGCGCAGGGCGGCGGCCATCACCGCCAGCTCGTCGCGGCCGGTGCGGGGGATCTCGATGGAGAGGTCGCCGGCGGCGATCTGCTCCATGGCGCGGGCGAATTTGCGCAGGTTGGCGATGACGGCGACGCGCAGCAGCAGGGCGGCGGCGATGGCGACGGCCAGCGCGAAGGCGCCGACCATCTTGAGCGCGTCGTTGCGCAGCTCCTCGGTCGCGCTGACGAACTCCGACACGTCGCGCGAGATCTCCGCCGTTGCCCAGGGCAGCCCGCCGTCGCCGCCGAGCGCCACCGTGGTGGTGGACAGCTGGGCGTGGGTCGATTCGCCGCCCTTGGCTTCGAACAGCACGCCGCCCTTGGCGTCGGTGATGCGGATGTCGGCGTCGAGAACGGCGCCCAGGTTGGACAGGGCGGGCAGCGGATCGGTCACCACCTCCAGGAAACCCAGGACGCGGAAGCCGCCGATCGGCACGATCATGCTGAACAGCGGCCGCCCCTGGCCGTCGCGCCACAGCAGGCTGGACGGGCGCCGCTTGTCGGCGATGTCGCGCGACTTCAGCGCCTCGAACAGCGGGCCGACGGTGGCCACGCTGTCCTGCTCCCCGCCGGTGAGGGCGATGCGGTTCATGTCGGCGTCGAACACGGCGATCGAGACCAGCCGCACCTCGCGGTCGACCACCACGGGCCGGGCGTTGATGTTCTTCAGCGCCAGCATCGTCTTGGCCGGGTCCTTCTGGGTGATGCTGTCGACCAGGAAGGCGTCGCGGCTCCATTCGTTGGCGTGGCCCTGGAGCCAGTCCGTGTAATTCTTGCGGATGCGGTCGTTGGCGAGCACCCGCAGCGTCGCCGCGGCGCTGCTGTCGAAGGTGGTCAGCGCGAAGTCGGTGTAGCGTTGCGACACCCAGGCCTGGCTGGCGATCAGCGCCGCCACCAGCACGCCCACCACCGACACCATGGCGCGGCGCAAGGTCCAGAAGCGGTGGCGCGTGCCGCCGTCGTCCGTGGTGCCGCCCGCTTTCGTCCAGATCGCCGTCATGCCCATACCCCCCGCCGCCAGTGAACGGTTTCACGGATTGCTACACGCATATCGTCGCAGGGCCCTTTGAACGGTTTAGCGTTCAATTGTGAACAGCTCGTGTCTTTTCGTTTGCATTTGAGACAAGCGGAGATGAAAGAGGCAATGAAACAGGTGGATTTATCGGTGGAGGGGCGGTCCAGGACTTTCCTGGAGAGGAATTTCGTAAGATGAAAAGCAACTCCATGTGGTGTTTTGACTTTGTATTAGGCTGTCTGCCTACGTTAACGCATAAAAAATGGGCCACGGAAGCGCGCGAAAAATTTTCGCGATTTCCGTGGCCCAGGTTGCCGAGCGCGTGGCCGCCGCGAGACTGAAGCGACGGGGGAGTTTGCTCGGGGTTGGGTGTCTCGCCCTCTCCCGCCCCGGGAGAGGGAGGTTTCTGCATGGCGTCGCTTACTTCCCTTACCCGTCCTGCTTGACGTCGCCGGCGAACAGGTAGCCCGTGCCGTGGACGGTGACGATCAGCCGGGGGTCTGCGGGGTCGGGTTCGATCAGGCGGCGCAGGCGGCGGACGAGGCTGTCGATGGTGCGGTCGGTCGCATCCGTCTTGCGCCGCGTCGTCGCCGTCAGCAGATAGTCGCGGTTCATCACCCGGCCGGGGTTGCAGACGAAGGTCGACAGCAGTTCGAACTCGGCCCCCGTGAGGCGAACCGGATTGCCCCGCGGATCGGTCAGGCGCATGCGGTCCAGCCACAGCGTCCAGCCCGAAAAGCAGCGCCGGCGGTCGTCGCGCTGGTCGCCCGGCGCCTTCAGCCGGCGCAGGAGGTTCCGCACCCGCGCCAGGATCTCCCGCGGCTCGAACGGCTTCGCGATGTAGTCGTCCGCCCCCATCTCCAGCCCGATGATGCGGTCCAGCTTCTCCGCCCGGCTGCTGACCAGGATGATGCCGATCTCCGACGCCGCGCGCAGTTCGCGGGTCAGGGTCAGCCCGTCCTGGCGCGGCAGCCGGATGTCGAGCAGCACGAGGTCCACCGCCGTCGCCGCCAGCAGATCCTTCAGCTCCTCGGCGCTTCGGGCCAGCAGGACGTCGAAGCCCTCATCCGTCAGATAGGACTTCAGCGTCTCGCGCGTCACCGCGTCGTCGTCGGTGATGGCAATGGTCGCCGGCATGGCCCTCTTGTCCGCCTCTCAGCGCCCCCTATGCCTCAATGCTCCAGGATCTGGCCCAGGAACTGGCGGGTGCGCTCGCTTTTCGGGTTCTCGAAGAATTCGGCCGGCGACCCGCTCTCGATGATCGAGCCTTCGGCCATGAAGACAATAGAGTCGGCGACCTGCCGGGCGAAACCCATTTCGTGGGTGACGCAGACCATGGTCATGCCCTCGCCCGCCAGTTCGGTCATGACGTCCAGCACCNTGGCGTCGAGGTTCGACAAAGGCTCGTCGAGCAGCAGGATCTTCGGCTCGATCACCACGGTGCGCGCCAGCGCCACGCGCTGCTGCTGGCCGCCCGACAGCTGGCCGGGGAACTTGTGCGCCTGATCGGGGATGCGCACCCGCTTCAGGTACATCATGGCGATTTCCTCGATCTCGGACTTCGCCATGCCGCGGACCCAGATCGGGGCCAGCGTCAGGTTCTGCAGCACGGTCAGGTGCGGGAACAGGTTGAAGTTCTGGAACACCATGCCGACCTTGCGGCGGATCTTCTCCACCGCCTTGACGTCGTCGGTCAGCTCGATGCCGTCGACGATGATGTGGCCGGTCTGGTGCGCCTCGAGCCGGTTGATGCAGCGGATCATCGTCGACTTGCCCGACCCGGACGGGCCGCAGACGACGACCTTCTCGCCCTTGCCGATGCTGATGCTGACGTCGCGCAGCGCGTGGTAGCTGGCGTACCACTTGCCGACCTTGCGGAGTTCGATGATGGCGTTGGCGGTCATGTGTCGGTCTCCAGAGCCGGTCAGCGGCTGGTGTAACGGTTGGCCAGACGCTCCAGCCACTGGCTGTAGCGCGACATGCTGAAGCAGAAGATCCAGAACATCAGGCCGGCGAAGACATAGACCTCGGCGAAATAGGGGCGCCATTCGGGGTCGGTCGTCGCCACGGTGGCGGCGGTCAGCAGGTCGTACAGGCCGACGATGGTGACCAGCGAGGTGTCCTTGAAGGCGCTGATGAACTGGTTGACGATGGGCGGAATGACGATCCGCAGGGCCTGCGGCAGGACGATCAGCATCGTCTTCTGCCAGTAGGACAGGCCGAGAGCGTCGGCGGCCTCGTACTGGCCCCTGGGGATCGCCTGCAGGCCGCCGCGCACGGCCTCGGCCAGATAGGCGGCGGTGAACAGGGTCATGCCGGCCAGAGCGCGCAGCAGCTTGTCGACCGTGACGCCTTCCGGCAGGAACAGCGGGAACATCACCGACGCCATGAACAGCACGCTGACCAGCGGCACGCCGCGCATCAGCTCGATGAAGCCGATGCAGAAGGTGCGGATGGCGGGCAGCGAGGACTGGCGGCCGAGCGCCAGCAGGATCGACAGCGGGAAGGCCAGCGCGATGGAGAAGACCGACAGCATCAGCGTGATCGGCAGCCCGCCCCAGCGGTCGTTCGGCACATAGCTGAGGCCGGCGACGCCGCCCCACATCAGCCCGCCCATGCCGACCAGCGTCAGCGCCCAGGCAACGGCCAGCCAGGGCCGCCAGAAGGCGCGCACGCCGCTGGCGCCCAGCATCGCCACGAACAGGGCGCAGGCCAGGAAGGGGCGCCACTGCTCGTCATAGGGATATGTCCCGAAGAAGATCAGCCGGTGCTTGACCGCGATCACCGACCAGCAGGCGCCGGCCGCCTCGCGGCAGGCCTCCGAACTGGTGCCGGACCAGCTGGCGTTCAGCACGAGCCAATTCGCCATCGGCGGAACCACCAGCCACAGCAGGCCGAGGCAGGCCAGCGTCAGGACCGTGTTCAGCGGCGTGTTGAACAAATTGTCCTTGGCCCAGCCGAAGGGCTTCAGTGCCGTCATGCCGTTGGCCTGCGGCGGGGCGGAGGCCTGGCTCGGCTCCTCCTCGTAGGAGGCGGCCCAGCGGGCGGGGGGGACGGGACCGGTGGGGATGGCGGCCCGGTCGGCCGGGGAGTGCGTGTTCATCTGATCCCTCATCGCGTCACCAGGGCCACACGGCGGTTGTACCAGTTCATGAAGCCGGAGATGCTGAGGCTGATGACGAGGTAGACGAGCATCATCATCGCCACCGCTTCCACCACCTGCCCGGTCTGGTTGGCCGNGGCCGCCTGGTCAGCGGCGGCACGATGACGCGCAGGGCCTGCGGCAGGATGATCAGGCGCAGGATCTTGCCCGGCGACAGCCCCAGCGCCAGCCCGGCCTCGGTCTGGCCGTGCGGCACGGCGAGGATGCCGGAGCGGACGATCTCGGCGATGAAACCGGCGGTGTAGACCGACAGGCCGATCAGCAGCGCGGTGAATTCCGGTGTGACCGACCCGCCGCCCTCGAAGTTGAAGCCGGCCAGGACCGGCACGTCGAAGGCGAGCGGCGCGCCGGTGGCGATGAATGCCGCGGCCGGCGGCAGCAGCACCGCGGCGATGGCGGCCGGGAGGGTGGGGAAGGGCTTGCCGGTCGTCTCGCGATGGCGGCGGCCGTGGCGGACGATGGCGACGGCGGCGCCGATGCCGGCGATCAGCGCCAGCAGGGCCCAGCCATGGCCGGCATGCTCCACCAGAACCGGGAACTTCATGCCGCGGTTGCTGAGGAAGAAGCCCGGCAGGATCTCCAGCGCCTCGCGCGGGCTGGGGAGCCGGTTCATGATGGTGTACCAGACCACCAGCTGCAGCAGCAGCGGCACGTTGCGCACCGTCTCGACATACAGGGTGGCGAAGCGGTTCACCATCCAGTTGGAGGAGAGACGCGCGATGCCGATCAGCACGCCGATCACGGTGGCCAGCACGACGCCGGTGGCCGACACCGACAGCGTGTTCAGCAGGCCGACGACCAGCGCCTTCAGATAGGTGTCGGAGGCGGAATAGGACAGCAGGCTTTCGCCGATCTCGAAGCCGGCCTCGCGCTGCAGGAAGCCGAAGCCGGTGGCGACGCCGCGGGTGGCGAGGTTGGTCAGCGTGTTGGAAACGAGATACCAGGCGACGGCGAGGGTGCAGGCCAGGAACAGCGCCTGATACAGCCACCCCCGCACGCGCGCGGAGTTCAGCGCCTGGACCGGGTTTGTCATGGTGTTGCTCCGTGCGGGGGGTAAAAGCCCTCTCTTCCCTCTGAAGGGGAAGAGAGGGGGAGGGCGCCCTTACTTCATCGGCGGGGCGTACATCAGGCCGCCTTCGGTGTAGAGCGCGTTCTGGCCGCGCGGCATCTTCAGCTTGGAACCGGCGCCGACGTTGCGCTCATAGCTCTGGGCGTAGTTGCCGACCTGCTTGATGATGTTGAAGGCCCAATTCTCCTCGACGCCCAGCGCCTTCCCGTTGCCGGCGGTCACGCCCAGCAGGCGCTTCACGTCGGGATCGGGAGAGGTCATGGCGCTGTCGACGGTCTCCGACGTCAGGCCCTTCTCCTCGGCCTGGACCATGGCGTAGAAGGCCCAGGTGACCAGGTTCATCCACTCCTCGTCGCCCTGGCGGACGGCCGGGGACAGCGGCTCCTTGGAGATCAGCTCGGGCAGGATGACGTAGTCGTTGGGGTTCGGCACCTCGGCGGCGCGGATGGCGGCCAGCTGCGAGGCGTCGGAGGTCAGGGCGTCGCAGCGGCCGGCGAAGAAGGCCTTGTTCAGCTCCTCGTTCTTCTCGATGACGACCGGCTTGAAGGTCATCTTGTTGGCGCGGAAGTAGTCCGAAACGTTCTGCTCGGTCGTGGTGCCGGGCAGGACGCAGACGGTGGCGCCGTTCAGCTGCTTGGCGCTTTTCAGCCCCAGCTTGGACGACACCATGAAGCCCTGGCCGTCGTAATAGTTGGTCGGCGTGAAGTTCAGGCCGTTGGCGGTGTCGCGGGTCAGGGTGCGGGTGGTGTTGCGGGCGAGGATGTCGATCTCGCCGGACTGCAGGGCCGGCAGGCGCTGCTGGGCCGACAGCGGGGTGTACTTCACCTTTTCGGCATCGCCGAACATGGCGGCGGCGACGGCGCGGCACATGTCGACGTCCAGACCCGTCCACTTGCCCTTGTCGTCCGGCGACGAGAAGCCGTAGAGGCCCAGGTTGACACCGCACTGGACGTAGCCCTTCTGCTTCACGCCGTCGAAGGTGGCGCCGGCCTGGGCGGTGCCGGACAGGGCGAGAGCGGAGACGGACAGGGTGGCCGCGATTGCGAGGGCGCCCAGACGGGACTTCATGGGACGGGTCTTCACGGGGCGGGGCTCCTTCAGCCTTGATCGTTCGGGGATCGTTCGGGGGGCGCCGGGGGCAGGGCATCTCCCCCGGCCGCCGCGCATCCCGAAAATCGCTCAGTGGATTGAACAAAGTGCCCCGCGGACTTGAACGGCTGTGGTGGAGTTGTGAACAGGTTTGGACAGATCCCCTCGTCCGCGGCGAGGCCGGCGATTGCGCTTCGCCCGATGCCGGTCAAAGGCGGCAAAGCCGGAAATTTTCCTGGGACATCGGCGGACTGCCCCTGCAAGCCTTGGCTGCCGGTGTTATGCTGGCGCCGGGATCGGTGGAAACGGGATGTCGATGGGGTCGGTTTGGACGGTCTGGCAGCCGGTTTGGCAGCGGGTGGCGCGTTTTTCGCTGCTGCGGCGCGGTCCCGCCCTGCGCTATGGCGCGGGGCTGCTGACCTTTGGCATCGCCCTGCTGCTGCGCTGGGCCGTCGACGGCATCCTGCCGTCCGGTTTCCCCTATCTCACCTTTTTTCCCGCGGTGATCCTGACCACCTTCGTCGCCGGGCTGGGGCCGGGGGTGGCGACCGCCGTGCTGTCGGGGCTGGCCGCCTGGTACTTCTTCATTCCGCCTTACGACAGCTTTACGCTGACTGTCTCCAGCGGTCTGGCGCTTGCCTTCTATGCGGTGATCGTCACCGTTGACATCGCGCTTATCCACGGCATGCAGGTGACGCTGGCGCGCCTGCGCGAGGAACGTCGCCGCACGGCTTCCCTGCTGGCGGCGCAGACCACCATGTTTCACGAGCTTCAGCACCGCGTCGCCAACAACATGCAGTTCGTCTCCTCGGTCCTCGACCTGCAGAGGCGGTCGGTCGGCCGGTCGCCGGACGGGGCGATGGCGGCGCTGGAGGAGGCGGGACGGCGGTTGGACACCATGGCGCGGGTGCACCGGCGTCTGCACGATCCCCGGTCGGGAGACGATTTCGGCCGCCACATCGAAGGGCTGTGCCGGGACATGCTGGAGGCCGCGGGCAAACCCGACGTCACCTGCCGCGTCTCGGTCGGTGCTGCGCCGCAGTCGCCCGAACGGCTGCTGGCCCTGGCGCTGCTGATCGTGGAGGCGTTGACCAACGCGCTGAAGCACGCCTTCGTCGGCCGCGAGGGCGGGATCGTCGCCATCGACCTGCAGGCCGTGCCGGACCATCCCGGCCATCTGCACCTGCGGGTGAGCGACGACGGCGTCGGCTTGCCGGAGGGGGTCGACGTGCAGCGCCTGCCGAGTCTGGGTTGGAAAATCATCCAGAGCCTGTCCGGCCAGTTGTCCGGCGAACTGAGCTACGGTCCCGCCGGCGGGGCCGACGGCACCGGCACGCGGATCGACCTGCGCTTTCCCGCCTGAGGCCGCGCCTGTCCGGATGTCCATTGCGGCTTTTCCATCGCCAGGATCCGAACTATCTGTGATCCTGCCGGTTGCAACGGGAACCGGCAGGCGACAGGGAGAGGACGGGTTATGGCGACGCTGAAGGAATTCGAGGACGCGCTGAAGGCGGCGGGCAACACGGCGGCGCTGGAGATCCTGGAATCCCTGAGGGCGCGCGACCGCAGCCAGCGTTCCATCCGCCCGGCCCGCCGCCTGACCGGACGCAAGATGACGCCGGAACTGGCCGCCGAGATCCTGCATCTGCACGAAACCACGAACATGACCCAGCAGGAGATCGCCTTCCAGCTGGGCGTCAACCAGGGTCGGGTGAACGAGGTCATCAAGCGCCGCAAATGGCTGACCGAGGATCCCGCCGCACCGGAAGCCCAGGCCCGCGACATGGGCAAGCAGCGGGCCAAGGACGGCGCCGGCGTCGCGCCGCGCCGGCCGCCGCGGAAGAAGAAGGCCGCGGAGCCGGAGGCGGAGGCCGTGCCCGAAATGGTGCCGGACGTGGAACTGGACGTGGCGCCGGTGGCCGCGCCGCCTGCGGAACCGGTGGCGGAATCAATGGCGGAGGCGGCGCCGGAGATTGCCGCCGTGCCGGAGCCGGCGGCCGAGCTGCCCATGCCGATGCCGGCACCGGACCTGCCGGTGGAGCAGGCCGCCAAGGCCGAGGACACGCCGAAGCGGAAGTCCGCCCCGCGCAAGCAGGGCAAGGCCCCGAAAGCGCCGGAAATGCCGCTGTTCAAGGACCTGCTGTAGGCAACTGTTTCGGTAGCCGACGCTTGATCTCTGCGACCGTCATCCCCGCGAAGGCGGGGATCCAGAAACCTCCGCATTTAAGTCACTGAACCGGCTGGATTCCCGCCTTCGCGGGACTGACGGCCGTGATTGAAAAGGCCGGCTCCGGCGGATCATGGGCCTCAATCCGCGCGCTCCATCGGCCGAGCCATGCCCGTCGCTCATCTCGCATCTGCGGAATTGGCGGCCTGCGGCGGATTGCCTCAGTGGGGGTGCGGCAAATATCCTGACCGTGTCCCGGTCGTTTTCCGTCCCCTGACCGCCGGGGTCCCGAATTCCTTCCTCAAGCGGCGACAGCGGAGAAACGACCATGGCTTCAGCCGGCCATCACGGCGACATGCGTGCGGAGGCACAGGTGGCCTCCGCCCATCCCGGACTGGTGCTTCTGGCGCTCGCCATGGGCGGTTTCGCCATCGGAACGACCGAGTTCGCGACGATGAGCCTGCTGCCCTATTTCGCCCAGGGACTCGGCATCGACGAACCGACCGCCGGGCACGTCATCAGCGCCTATGCGCTGGGCGTGGTGGTGGGTGCGCCGGTGATCGCGGTGCTGGCGGCGCGGCTGTCGCGGCGGACGCTGCTGATCGGGTTGATGGCGGTCTTCGCCGCCGCCAACGTGGCCAGCGCCTTCTCCCCCTCCTATGGCTGGATGCTGGTCTTCCGTTTCCTGAGCGGCCTGCCGCATGGCGCCTATTTCGGCGTGGCCGCCCTGGTCGCGGCCTCGCTGGTGCCGCCGCAGCGCCGGGCGCAGGCGGTGGCGCGCACCATGCTGGGGCTGACGGTGGCGACCATCGTCGGCGTGCCGATGGCAAACTGGATCGGCCAGGCGATGGGCTGGCGCTGGGGCTTCGGCGTCGTCGGGCTGCTGGCCCTGCTGACCGTGCTGCTGGTCTGGATCTACGCACCCAAGGACCGGCCGCATCCGAATGCCAGCCCGCTGCGCGAGTTGGGCGCGCTGAAGCGGCGGCAGGTCTGGCTGACGCTGGGCATCGGCGCCATCGGCTTCGGCGGCATGTTCGCCGTCTACACCTATGTCGCCTCGACGCTGATGGAGGTGACGCAGGTCTCGCCTTCGGCGGTGCCGGTGGTGCTGGCGGTGTTCGGTGCCGGCATGACCGTCGGCACGCTGGTCAGCGCCTGGGCGGCCGACCGCGCCCTGATGCCGACCGTCGCCTTCATCCTGCTGTGGAGCGCCGGCTCGCTGGCGCTCTATCCCTTCGCCGCCGGCAATGTCTGGCTGGTGTCGGTCGTGGTGTTCATGATCGGTTGCGGCGGTGGGCTCGGCACCCCCTTGCAGGCCCGGCTGATGGATGTGGCGGAGGATGCGCAGACGCTGGCCGCGGCGCTGAACCACAGCGCCTTCAATGCCGCCAACGCGCTCGGTCCCTGGCTGGGCGGCATGGCGATCGCCGCCGGCTGGGGCTGGACCTCGACCGGCTGGGTCGGTTCGGCGTTGGCGCTGGGCGGTCTGGCGGTCTGGGCGGTGGCGATGCTGGAAGACCGCGCCAGCCGCGCCGCCGACGCCCGGCTGGCCGAGGCCTGCGCCGGCGACTGAGCCGTCAACGCCCCGACCCTAGCGTCCCGATACATCCCAGGCGATCCGCGCCGGATGTTCGCCGAGGTCGAGGGAGCCGATGACGATCTCCCCCCGGCCGGACAGCGGCACCACGTCGCCCATCTTCAGCAGGCGCTGTTCGCCGGTCTGCCGCACCAGCCGGGTGCCGTTGCGGCTGAGATCCTCCAGCGTGAAGGTGCCGTCGCGCAACCGCACCACCGCATGGCGGCGCGAGGCGGAGGCATGGTCGAGCACGATGCCGCATTCGGCGGCGCGGCCGATCACGACATCGCCGCCGAAATCGGGCAGGGCGACCTTGCGGCCCTGGAAGCTCAGCGTCAGGCGCGGCGCCGGCGGCGCCTGCATGTCGACCGTCATCGTCTCCGCTGCCGGAGACGCGATGCGCATTCCGGCAAGGACGCCGCTGCCGGTCACCGACAGCCGCTGGTCGTCGGGGATGGCGGCGATCTTGGCGATCAGTCCGTCGGCCAGGACGCGGGGAATGCCGGCGGCCCGCAGCCGGCGGCCCAGCCCCTCGCGCACCTCCTGGAGGGAGGCGCCGGGGGCGGCAAGCTCGGCGGCCGATTTCACCCGGTTGAACTCGTCGGCGACACGCTGGATGACGGTGCTGATCTTGCGGTGGCCATAGGCGCTGGTGCCGAGATCCAGCAGATAGCCCAGCCGCCCGGCCGCCGTGCCGAAGCGCCCGACCAGCCGTGTCATCGTCTCCTCGAAGGGCAGGTCGCTGCCGCCGGCCGCCCACACCGTCTTCCCGCGGCGGGTCAGCGATTCCGCCATGGCAGGACCGCCCATGAAGCCGTCGAAGGCGATCATCCCGTCGACGATGGCACCGAAGGCGCGGGCGTCGCTGGCGGCTCCGGTGCGGGTCAGCGGCGTCAGCCCGTCCAGTCCGCCGCGGATGCGGTTGAGCAGGGCCTCCCGCGTCCGGGGAAAGCCGGTTGCCGGTCCCTCGGACCCCAGCACGTTCGACAGCGCCAGCAGCGGTTCGGTGTGGGGCAGGCGGTCGTCCAGGTCGCCGCGCAGGGTGGCCAGCAGCGCCAGGATGGCCGATCCCAGGTCGGGCGCGTAGCCGATCAGCGCGCGGATCGGTTCCCGCCCGTCGACGATCTCCGCCGTGAACTCGTCCACCAGCCGGCTGTTCTCGCCGTCGCCCTCCCGGTGCAGGCGCAGCACCGCGGACAGCTTGGCCCCCCATTCGCGGTGCGGTTCCAGCAGCGTGCCGAAGGCGTGGGTGACGATGCGGTCGCGCTCCTCCACCGGGCGGTCGACGGCGGCCAGCAGCAGCCCGGATATGCCGCCGCGCATCAGCGCCTGATCGTAGGAGGCCAGCGTGCCGGACGCCTGGGCGAGTTCCTTCAGCCCGGCGAACAGGCGGATGATCTGGTCGTAGCGCTCATGCGGCTTCAGCCCGAGCATCGGCGCCTGGATGGCGGCAAGCCGGCTGACCGCCGGATTGAACAGCAGCGCCTCCCGTTCGAAATAGCGCAGCGGATAGTAGCGGTGAAGCTGTTCCGCCGGAATGACGCCCTGGTCGTCCCAATAACCGCGCAGCAGCCGCAGCAGGGTCATCCGGCTGTCGAAGGAGAAGACCTGCTGCACGCTCGTGCAGAGGCTGGCCTCCTCGATCGGGGAAATGGTGGTCAGCTTGGTTCCGCCGGAGGAGGATTTCTGGAAGATCGTCTCTTCCCGCCCGGTGCCGGTGACCTTCACCACCCGCACCACCGGGAACTTGGCAAGGCGCAGCAGGAAGTTGGCGCGTTCCGTCGCCGACTTCTCGTCATCGAAGACGCCGTCGATGTTCGGTTTGCCGCCCTGTTCGACCACCACCTCGAAGCGCGCCTCGCGCCGCTTGGACATCGCCATACCGTCCCCCTTCGGCCTGCCCCTGTCGGACTGCTGCCCGGCTACGTCCCTGTTCGCGATTTCCAGCGATTTTTCCCTAAAATACTTTATGAAAGCCTGTATCAGAAGCGGAAAGACCCGACCCGTGACCGTCCTTCCCGATTTGAGGCGCCGCCGGCCCGCGATGCCGCTCGGCCGCCGTCCGTTCCTCGGCCTGCTCGGTTCCCTCGCTCTGTCTGCAGTGGCGCGGCCTTCATATTCTGCAACCAGGAATTTTGAAGGGGAGGGGCCGGAAGGCACCGCGGTCGGCTATATCCTGTTCGATCCCGACGGCGGCCCGGCTCTGGAGTCGTGGTTGGCCGACAGCCCCTTCATCCCGGCATCGGTGGCGAAACTGCCGACCGCTTCGGCGGCGCTGGCCCTGCTGGGACCGGACCACCGGTTCACCACCCGGCTGCTGGGAGGCGGCGTTTCCGGCGATCCGTCTGCCGACGGGGTGCTGCGCGGCGATCTGATCCTGCAGGGCGGCGGCGATCCGGCCCTGGCGACGGAGGGATTGCAGCAATTGCTCGACCGGGCGCGCGCCGCCGGACTTCGCCGGGTGGAGGGGCGCTTCCTCTACGACGCCTCGCTGCTGCCCGAACTGGCGGAGATCGATTCGGGCCAGCCCTGGGCCGCTCCCTACAACACGGGCGTCGGGGCGCTGTCGCTGAACTACAACCGCGCGCTGCTGAGTTGGGGCCGGGGCGGGCCGGAGGCGCTGACCGTCGCCGACGCCGGACGGCTGCCGTTGGAGAGCGTCTCCGTCCTGCCGATGGCGGCGGGCGGCCGCTTTCCGCTGCTGCCGGACGGGGCGGACCGCTGGCGCATGATGCCGCCCGCGGCGGGGGCGGCGGGGGCGGCCTGGGTGCCGGTGGCCCGGCCGGCATTGGCCGCCGCCACGCTGTTCCGCCGGCTGGCCGCCGAGGCCGGCATCGCCCTGCCGCCGCCCCTGCCGGGACGGGCGCCGGCGGCTGCGACGGCGATCGCGACCCTGGACAGCCTGCCGCTGGCGGAACTGGTCCGCGGGCTTCTGCGCCATTCCAACAACCTGTCGGCCGAGATGATCGGGCTGGCCGCCGCGCGGCGGCTGGATCCGGCCGTCGCGACGCTCGGGCGTTCCGCCGCGCTGCTGCAGGGCCGGCTGGCGCGGCAGCCGCTGGACGGGGCCGGCTGGAACGGGTTGCTGCTGGCCAACCATTCGGGGCTGGGCACCGGGTCGCGCGCCACGCCGCGGCAGATGGCGGCGCTGCTGCGGGCCGGCGGGCCGGCGCTGTGGGACCTGCTGCCGGGGGAGGAGGACGGCAAGGCGCTGCCCTCCGGCGTCCGGGCCAAGTCCGGAACCCTGGCCTATGTCAAGGGGTTGGCCGGGCTGCTGACGGCAACCAGCGGCCGGCGTCTGGGCTTCGTCCTGTTCATCGCCGATCCCGCGCGCCGGGCGGCGATGGACGCCGCGCTGGACCGCCGGGTGACCGCCATCCCGGCCGACGCGCGCAGCTGGGCCGGCGAGGCCCGCAGGCTGCAGGCCGGAATTCCGGATCGTTGGGCCCTTGCCTATTGACTGACATAGGTCATAGGGCCGACGGTGCGGCGTCCGTTAAAATGCAAGCCAAAGTCGAACTGATACAAAACCGTCGCAGTTGCATTGACCGCCTGTCCAGCCGAACCATATCGGTCCGCATTCCGCAGCGAGGGCTCCTGATCCGATGATGACAGATCGTTCCGGCACTTCTACCGCGTGCAGCGTCCTTCGCCGCCGGCTGGAACGTCAGGATACCGCCGCCAACCGCTATCACGACCGGCGGCTGGGGGCGGAGGTCGTCAACATCGTCGTCGGCGGCTGCGTCGTCACCGACGATCCCAATGTCGTGATCACCACCACGCTGGGCTCCTGCGTCGCCGCCTGCCTGTATGACCCCATCGAGGAGATCGGCGGCATGAACCATTTCCTGCTGCCCGACGCCGGAACGGACGAGCTGTCGCTGTCGTCGCGCTACGGCGCCACGGCAATGGAGCATCTGATCAACCGGCTGCTGACCGTCACCGGCCGGCGCGACCGTCTGCGGGCCAAGGTGTTCGGCGGTGCCAACGTCAATCTGACCACGCTGCGGACCGCCAACATCGGGCAGCGCAACGTCGAATTCGTGATGAAGTATCTGGCGACCGAAGGCATCCCCACCGTCAGCTGGGACGTCGGCGGCGCCAGCCCGCGCGCCGTGCGCTTCTTCCCCACCAGCGGGCGCAGCCAGCGCCGGCTGATCGGCGACGAGACGCTGCACGACATCACACGAAACGAGTCGTCCTACATGGAGCATCTGGGCCGGACGCGGATCGAAGGCGAGGTCGAGCTGTTCTGATAAGCCCGACCGGCGCATTGCCGATACCCGCCGTTCCTCCGCGGAGCCCGTCATGGCCGACACGCTGTTCCGGATCGCCACCTTCAACCTGGAAAACCTGGACGACGATGCCGACGAGCCGCCCTTCGAGGCGCGGATCGCCACCCTGCGCCCGCAGCTGGAACGGCTGGAGGCCGATATCCTCTGTCTGCAGGAGGTCGATGCCCAGCACCCGGTCAAGAGCGAGCCGCGGATCCTGCGCGCGCTCACCCGGCTGCTGGCGGGCACGCGCTATGCGGAGTATCACGTCACCGCAGGCGACGCCCCGTCGCCGGCCGACCGCCACAACCCGGTGATCGTCAGCCGCTGGCCGATCAGGGCGGCGCGGCTGCTGCGCCACCATCTGGTGCCGCCGGCCCGCGTGCGGCTCGCCACCGCAGATCCGGCCTCCGATACCGAGACCGAGGTCGGCTGGGACCGGCCGGTGCTGCATGCCGAGGTGGAGCTGCCGGGCGGCAGCATCCTGCATGTCTTCGACCTGCATCTGCGCGCGCCCATCGCCGCCCCGGTGCCGGGGCAGAAGGCGGGCGCCCAGACCTGGAAGACGGCGGCCGGCTGGGCGGAAGGCTTCTATCTCGCCTCGATCAAGCGGACGGGGCAGGCGCTGGAGACGCGCATGGCGGTCGACCGGCTGTTCGACGCCGATCCCGACGCGCTGATCGTGGTTGCCGGCGACTGCAACGCCGACCTGGAGCAGACCGCCGTCCGCATCATCCGCGCCGCCCCGGACTTCACCGGCAACCCGGAGCTGGCGAACCGCGTGCTGGAGCCGCTTGAGCAGGCGATCCCGGACGAGCGGCGCTACACCGTCCTGCATGCCGGCACCCCGGTGCTGCTGGACCATTTGATGACCTCGCCCCGGCTGACCGGGCGGCTGCGGGAGGTCGCCATCCACAACGAGGGCTTGACCGACGAGGTCGATCACGCCGACGAGCCCTCGCCCGTCAGCTACCACGCGCCGGTGGTGGCGAGTTTCGCGCTGTAGGGCTGGATTTGCCGGGGCAACTGGTGGAAAACATCGCCGTCGGAATTTTTGCGGCGCTCCGGTCCGGTTGAGAGGGCCAGCGCCAATTGGGGAGACAGCATGTTCACTGCCGCCAGCTTCCGCGTCGGCGACCGCGTGACGATCCGCAGCGGCCAGTCCATTCCGCAATCCACCGCCACGGTGGAACGCTACACCGAAGGGGGGCGCTGCATGGTTCTGTCCGACGGCAGCGAATGGCGCGCCGACGGGCGCCGCCAGTGGGGCTTCCGCGGCAGCTACTACAAGGGGCCGGTTGTCGAGCCGTTCGAGCCGGGCGACGACGAGTTCATCGCGCGGCGCCGCGCCATCGGCGCGTTGCGCAAGTTCGGCGACGGGCTGACGATGGACTCTCCGCTGAGCACCGAGGCGCTGCAGCGGATTCTCGATGTCGTCGACAAGGAAAAGGCGGCGGCGAAGAAAGAGGGATAATCGTGAAGGAAGCCGGCGGCCCCTCGTGGGGCCGCCGGCTTCCTTCATCTCAGCGCGCTCACTCCGCCGCGATGGTGGCCGGGGCGGCTTCCTCGGCCGGCACCGTGCGGATCAGGTGGTCGAAGGCGGCCAGCGCGGCCTTGGCGCCTTCGCCCATGGCGATGATGATCTGCTTGAACGGCACCGTCGTCGCATCACCGGCGGCGAAGACGCCGGGCAGCGAGGTCTGGCCGCGGTTGTCCACCTCGATCTCGCCGCGCGGGGTCAGCGCCAGCGTGCCCTTCAGCCATTCGGTGTTCGGCACCAGGCCGATCTGCACGAAGATGCCTTCCAGATCGATCCGCTTCAGCTCGCCACCGTTGCGGTCCTTGTAGGACAGCCCGACGACCTTGCTGCCGTCGCCATGAACCTCGGTGGTCTGGGCCGAGACGATGACGGTGACATTCGGCAGGCTGTGCAGCTTGCGCTGCAGCACCGCGTCGGCGCGCAGCTGGCTGTCGAACTCGATCAGCGTGACGTGCGAGACGATGCCGGCGAGGTCGATGGCCGCTTCCACACCGGAGTTGCCGCCGCCGATCACCGCCACGCGCTTGCCCTTGAACAGCGGGCCGTCGCAGTGCGGGCAGTAGGCCACACCCTTGTTGCGGTATTCCGCCTCGCCCGGAACATTCATCGAGCGCCAGCGGGCGCCGGTCGACAGCACCACCGTGCGGGACTTCAGCGAGGCGCCGCTGGCCAGCTTCACCTCGATCAGCCCGCCTTCCTGCGACGCCGGCACCAGGGCGGTGGCGGTCTGCAGGTTCATCACGTCGACCTCATAGTCCTTGACGTGCTGTTCCAGCGCCGCGGCCAGCTTCGGCCCTTCGGTGTGCGAGACCGAGATGAAGTTCTCGATCGCCATGGTGTCGAGCACCTGACCGCCGAACCGCTCGGCCGCCACGCCGGTGCGGATGCCCTTGCGGGCGGCGTAGATGGCGGCCGCGGCGCCGGCGGGGCCGCCGCCGATCACCAGCACCTCGAACGGGGCCTTGGTCTTGATCTTCTCGGCGGCGCGGGCGACGGCGCCGGTGTCCAGCTTCGCGACGATCTGCGCCACGTCCATCCGGCCCTGGGCGAAGGGCTCGCCATTGAGGAAGACGGTGGGCACGGCCATCACCTGCCGCTGCTCGACCTCCTGCTGGAACAGCGCGCCGTCGATGGCGACATGCTTGATCCGCGGGTTCAGCGCGCTCATCAGGTTCAGGGCCTGGACGACGTCCGGGCAGTTCTGGCAGGTCAGAGAGAAATAGGTCTCGAAGCGGAAGTCGCCGTCGAGGTTGCGGATCTGCTCCAGCAGCTCCTCGGATTCCTTCGACGGGTGGCCGCCGACCTGGAGCAGCGCCAGCACCAGCGAATTGAACTCATGCCCCATCGGCAGACCGGCGAAGGTGACGCCGTAATCGCTGCCGACCCGGTTGATCGCGAAGGACGGCTTGCGGCTGTCATGTCCGTTCAGGTCCAGCGAAATCCTGTCGGACAGCGAGGCGATGTCCTCCAGCAGACCCCGCATCTCCTGCGACTTGGCGCCGTCGTCCAGCGAGGCGACCAGGACGATGGGGTGGGTGATGCGCTCCAGATAGGCCTTCAACTGCGTCTTCAGATTGGCGTCCAGCATGGCTTTCGTTCCCAACGTCTCGTGTCCGGGGCGGATCGCCTGCGTGGCTTCGCGGCGGTCCGGGCGGAAAATGGTGGCCCGAGCAGAAAGAGCCGGTCGGGCGGGCGGTCTGGTTTTGAAACAGCGATGAGATCGGAGCGTCATCGTCCTCCCCGCGCAGGCGGGGATCCAGGCTTGGAGAAGGCTGCGACAAAAAGCGCCTGGGTGCCCGCCTTCGCGGGGATGGGGAAACCGATGACGGGTCCTGATACTGCGGAACCTGACAGCGGGGAGGCTTTGAAAGCCGGCCCGCAGGAAGCTGCCTTGCGGCACGGTCGGCCTGTGCAAGGGCACTGCAACAGCTGCCCGCCGGAGCGGGGTGGGGGCCGGCCGGAACCGGCCCCCGATCCGAGAGTTTCCTGGAGGGGAAACCTTAGATCTTGCCGACGAGGTCGAGCGACGGGGCGAGGGTCTTCTCGCCTTCCTGCCACTTGGCCGGGCAGACCTCGCCCGGGTGGGCGGCGACATACTGGGCGGCCTTGACCTTGCGCAGCAGCTCCTTGGCGTCGCGGCCGACGCCGCCGGCGGTGATCTCGACGATCTGGATCTTGCCGTCCGGATCGACGACGAAGGTGCCGCGGTCGGCCAGGCCGGCTTCCTCGATCAGGACCTCGAAGTTGCGGCTGATCGCCAGCGTCGGATCGGCCAGCATGGTGTAGTTGATCTTGCCGATGGCCGGCGAGGTGTCGTGCCAGGCCTTGTGGCAGAAGTGGGTGTCGGTCGAGACGCTGTAGATCTCGACGCCCAGCTTCTGGAACTCGGCGTAGTTGTCGGCCAGGTCTTCCAGCTCCGTCGGGCAGACGAAGGTGAAGTCGGCCGGGTAGAAGAACACGACCGACCACTTGCCCTTCAGGTCGGCGTCGGTCACGTCGATGAACTTGCCATTCTTGTAGGCCTTGGCGGCGAAGGGCTTAATCTCGCTGTTGATCAAAGACATTTGTGCTCTCCGATGGAGTCCGATGGTTGGTTGGCGCCCCAATCCCTGGACGCTGGCCCCGGCTGCTGGCCGTGACATGCCCGACTTAGTGCGGCGCACCGGGTCGAACAAGGGGCCTTTCCTGTGGCTGGGGGGCGGGGCGTTGTTCCGTTGTCCCGTTGACGAATGGAGGAATACGGGAATTCTGTGATCAAGAGAAGTAGAAAATACCAATTGATCTGATCGATAAAAGCGATTAGCTATCGCGGCATGAAGCCGCTCCCCACCCTGCGCCAGCTCCGCTATCTCGTCGCCGTCGTCGACCGCTGCCATTTCGGGCAGGCGGCGGAGGCCTGCCTCGTCAGCCAATCCACGCTCAGCGCCGGCCTGCAGGAACTGGAAGACCTGCTGGGCGCCACGCTGGTGGAGCGCACGCGCCGTTCTGTGCTGCCGACCCCGCTCGGCCGCGAAATCGCGGAACGGGCGCGCCAGCTGCTGAAGGGGGCGGAGGAGCTGGTGGAGATCACCCGCTCCGCCGCCGACCCGATGTCCGGGGCGCTCCATCTGGGGGTGATCCCCACCATCGGCCCCTTCCTGATCCCCCGCGTGATGCCGGCCCTGCGCGAGGCCTTCCCGCGCCTGCGCCTCTACCTGCGCGAGGACCAGACGGCACGCCTGCTCGGCCAGCTGAATGCCGGCAAGCTCGATGCGGCCTTGCTGGCCTTGCCCTATCCGATGGGCGACCTGGAGACGGAGGACATCGCGGAGGACCGCTTCTCCTTCGTCTGCCCCGCCGGCCACCGGCTGGACGGCAGCGACCCGACACAGGCCGTGACGGTGCCGTCCGAGGATCTGCTGCTGCTTGAGGACGGGCATTGCCTGCGCGACCACGCCATGGCCGCCTGCGCGCTGGACGCCACGCCGCACAACACCGCCTTCCAGGGCACCAGTCTGCACACGCTGGTTCAGATGGTCGCGAACGGGCTGGGGGTGACGCTGCTGCCGCAGATGGCGGTCGATTCGGGCATCCTGCGCGGGCTCGATCTGGCGGTGCATCCGCTGGCCGGCGACCGCCCCGGCCGCCGAATCGCTCTGGCCTGGCGCCGCACCTCCGGCCGGAAGGAGACCTTCCAGCGGCTGGCCGAAGCGCTGCGGGCGGAGATGACGCGCAACGACGGCTGAGCGGCGATGCCGCAAAGAAACGCTTGGTCCGGCGGGTGCGAGGTGGTTTAAACGGGGCGGTTTCTCGCTCGTCCGATCCGCCTTCCAACCCGCTTCCGGGACACCCCGCGTCATGGCCACCACCGACACCGCCCCTCTGTTCGACCGCGTCGCCATCGTCGGCATCGGTCTGATCGGTTCCTCCCTGGCGCGGGCGCTCACGGAATATGCGATCGCGCGGCAGGTCGTCTGCGCCGACCGCGATCCGGCGGCCTGCGCCAAGGCGCTGGAACTGGGCATCGTGGCGGAGGCCACCACCGATCTGGCGGCGGCGCTGGCCGGGGCCGATCTGGTGGTGCTGGCGACCCCGGTCGGCAGCTTCGCGACGGTGGGCGAGGCCATCGGGCCGCTCTTGCAGCGCGGGGCCATCGTCACCGATGTCGGCTCGGTCAAGCAGGCGACTCTGCGCGACATCGGGCCGCATCTGCCGGACGGCGTCCATCTGATCCCCGGCCATCCGGTGGCGGGCACCGAGCATTCCGGCCCCGAGGCCGGCTTCGCCACCCTGTTCCAGGGCCGCTGGTGCATTCTGACCCCGGCGACCGGCGCCGACCGCCATGCGCTGGCGCGGGTGACGGAGATGTGGCGCCGCGTCGGCTCGACCGTGGAGATCATGGAGGCCAGCCACCACGACCGCGTGCTGGCCATCACCTCGCACCTGCCGCACCTGATCGCCTACACCATCGTCGGCACCGCGTCCGACCTGGAGGAGGACACCAAGTCCGAGGTCATCAAGTTCTCGGCCGGCGGTTTCCGCGACTTCACCCGCATCGCCGCCAGCGATCCGGTGATGTGGCGCGACATCTTCCTCAACAACCGCGAAGCGGTGCTGGAGATTCTGCAGCGCTTCACCGAGGATCTGACGGCGCTGCAGCGCTCCATCCGCTGGGGCGAGGGCGAACAGTTGCAGGACCACTTCACGAAGACGCGTGCGGTGCGCCGGGGGATCATCGACGCCAAGCANGGGGGAGGGATGGGGAGGGGGCCAACAACACCCGCTACGACGCCCGCAACGCCCCCAGGAACCCGTCCACCTCCTGCCGCATCCGTCCGGCATCGTCCTGCACCGTATCGACCGAGCGCACCATCACCCCGCTCGCCTGTTCGGCCGACGCGGCGGCGGCAGTGACGGCGGCGATGTTGTCGGAGACGCTGCGGGTGCCGTCGGCGGCGTCCTGGATGTTGGCGGCGATCTCACCCACGGCGGCGGACTGCTGTTCCACCGCGGCGGCGACCTCGCTGGAGATCTCGTTCAGCCGGGCGATGGTGCGCGTCACCGCGCCGATGGTGTCGACCGCGGTGCCGGACGCGCTCTGGATCTCGGCGATGCGCGCCTGGATCTCGGCGGTCGCCTTCGCCNAGCGCCAGCAGGTTGGTCTGGCCGGCGATGCCGGAAATCATGTCCACCACTTTGCCGATCTCCTCCGCCGCCTCGGCGAGGCTGCCCATCACCGCGGTGCTGCGTTCGGCGTCGCGGGTGGCGTCGGCGGCGATGCCGGCGGAATCGGCGACCAGACGGGCGATGCCGGCGAAGCTGGCAGACAGCTCGGCGGTGGCGGCGGCGACGCTGTCGACATTGGCCGAGGCGCGGCCGGCGGCCGACGACACCGCGTCGGAATGGCGCGCGGTCTCCGCGGCTCCCTCGGCCATCGCGGTGGAGGCGGCGGCCATCTCGGCGGTGGAGGCCGACAGCGCTTCGACCAGCCGCTTCACCGTCGCCTCGAAGCCGTCGGCCAGGGTGCGCAGTTCGCGGCGGCGCTCCTCGGCGGCGGCGGTCTTCAGCCGCTCCTGCTCCTGCTGGAGGCGTTCGGTGTCGATCATGGTGTCGCGGAAGACGCGGGCGGCGGTCGCCATGCGGCCGATCTCGTCGCGGCGGCCCTCCCCAAGACCGGCCTCGAAACTGGCGGAGAAATCGCGGGCGGCCAGCCGCTCCAGGGCGCTCGCCACGTCGAGGATCGGGCGCGAAATGCCGCGCACCAGCACGGCGCCGAACCCGAGCGCCAGCAGGGTGCAGAGCGTCACCCCGCCCAGAACCATGACGTGGGCGCTGTTGTAGACCTCCGCCCCCTGGTCGGCGACGGCGCCGGCATCGGCCATCGTGCCGTCGACCAGCGCGTCCAGAGCTTCCTGCACGCGGGCAAAGGCGACGGCGCTGGGGCGCTTGAAGACGCTGACGGCGGACTGGGCGTTGCCGTCGCGGGCCTGGGCGCGCACCCGGTCGGCGGCGGCGGCATAGGCGGTCCAGGCCTCGTCGAACGCCGCCAGCCGCGCCGCTCCTTCGCCGGCGGCAAAGCGGGTGCCGGCGTCCTGCCGGCGGGCCGTGACCTCGGCCACGGCTTCGGTCCAGCCCTTTTCCGCCTGGTTCACCTGCATCTCGTTGGTGGCGAGCGCATAGGCGGCTTCCGCGATGCGATGACTCTGCGCGGCGGAGGTCAGTTGAGCGGCCAACTGGGTCGCCGGCAGCGACCGGCTGCGCATGGTTTCGGCAGCATTGTTTAGAATTTCCAGCCGGCTGAGCGTGAACAGGCCGAAGGCGCCGGCCATCACCACGGTGCCCAGCACGGCGACGATGATCTTGGCGCGGATGGTGAGACGCCCGAATGCACGAATTTTAGCCATGTTGCCTGCATCCCCGCCAAGACATCGGCAAGAGAAAGTCTACACCGATGGAATTATCAGACCCTCAATCTTACTAATCCGAATGTTTAAAATTATCAACGCGGAAGGTGAGCGGATCGGTCGGAGAATTGCCGGGGGACGGAAGTTGTCACCGCCCTGATGGGAGCGGGAGAACGCGGACCCGAAAACGAAACGGCCGCCGCACCCGGTCGGTGCGGCGGCCGTTTCGGGACCGGCTGAGGATGGAGATCAGGCGGCCTTGCGAACGGAACCCAGCTCGGTGAACAGCTTCACCACGGCTTCGACGAACTCGTTCAGCTGGTCCTGGCCCAGCGCCGAGACCGTGATGTCGTCGACGACCAGAGCCTCGTCGCTGATCCGGCCGCCGGCGGCGGTCAGGTCGGCGCGGTAGGCCTCCGGAGCGGCCAGCAGGCGGCCGCGCAGCTTGCCGGGGATGGCGAGCAGCTGAATGCCCTGGTCGATGGCGGCGATCGGCTTGCCGGCATCCAGGAAATGGCCGACGATGCGGCGGGTGTGGGCCGACTGCTGCAGCTTCGCGACGCTGCGCTCACCGCCCGGCAGCAGCAGCATGTCGAAGTCGGCGCCCAGCGCCTCGCTCAGATGCTTGTCCACCGGGAAGTAATGGCCCCAGGACTTGCCGTGCCAGCCGTTGACCAGACCCGTCTCGGTGGAGATGGTGCGCAGGGTGGCGCCGGTCTTGATCAGCGCGCGTTGCGGCTCGGTCATCTCCGCTTCTTCGAAGCCGTTGGAGACGAGGATGGCGATGGACTTTCCTGCGAGCGATTGATCCATACTGTCTTGTCCTTTCATCGTTTCACCAAAAACGCCGGGCCGTCTCCGATGGCAAGTCGACCAGGGGAGAACCCGCCGGAGCAGGGGGGCGGTCGGGAAACGGTCATCGCCGCGCAAGGGGCTGCGCGGCGGCCAGTTCCGCCCGCCGGGACCCCGAGGTCGGGTGCCGGCGTGTGGGACCTTTACGTCCCGGATCGGTTTGTTTTCAGCATGCGGACTTACTTGGTCCCGATGCGGTGCCAAGTCAACAACGGATTCCGCGGCGCACCCAAGACTGCGGCCTCGCGGATCCGCGCGACGGCAAGGGATTTGCGGGCAATTTCCAGCCCCGTTCAAGACTTTCGGTCCAGCCGGCCCGTACCACCGGTTGATGCGGTGCAGGGCTGCCATACCATGGGGGCGTGGCTTCCCCGAAGGATTATTCCGAATGACCCTGCGTCCGGCGGCGATGACGCAAAAAAAACGGCCGGGGGGAAGGCCCCCGGCCGTTGGCAAGTCAAAGCATCAGCCGTTCGAAAAGATCCGGCTCGCACACCGGATCACGGACCAATCCCGTTGATCGGAACCTGCGATCAATGGAACTGGTCAGCCTCGGTGGAGTCCTTGTACGCGGTGGTCGAGGAGGTGCCGCCGGAGATCGCCGTGGCGACCGCGTCGAAGTAGCCGGTGCCGACTTCGCGCTGGTGCTTGGTGGCGGTGTAACCGTCCTTCTCGGCCGCGAACTCGGCCTGCTGCAGTTCGGAGTAGGCGGCCATGCCGCGCTCGGCGTAGCCCTTGGCGAGGGTGAAGGCCGAGTAGTTCAGGCTGTGGAAGCCGGCCAGCGTGACGAACTGGAACTTGTAGCCCATGGCGCCCAGCTCGCGCTGGTACTTGGCGATGGTCGCCTCGTCCAGGTTGGCGCGCCAGTTGAAGGAGGGCGAGCAGTTGTAGGCCAGCATCTTGCCCGGGAACTGCTTGTGCACGGCCTCGGCGAAGCGGCGGGCTTCGTCCAGGTTCGGCTTGGAGGTCTCCCACCACATCAGGTCCGAGTAGGGCGCGTAGGACAGGCCGCGGGCGATGCAATGTTCGACGCCAACGCCCTTCTTCAGGCGGAAGAAGCCTTCCGACGTACGGCCGGCGTCGAAGTCGATGAAGGGATGGTCGCGCTCATCGACATCCGAGGTGATGAGCTGCGCCGACTCGGCGTCGGTGCGGGCGATCACCAGGGTCGAGGTGCCGCAGACGTCGGCGGCCAGACGGGCGGCGTTCAGCGTGCGGATGTGCTGCTGCGTCGGGATCAGAACCTTGCCGCCGAGATGGCCGCACTTCTTTTCCGAAGCCAGCTGGTCTTCCCAGTGCACGCCGGCGGCACCGGCCTTGATCATCGACTTCATCAGCTCGAAGGCGTTCAGCGGGCCGCCGAAGCCGGCCTCGGCATCCGCGATGATCGGCGCGAACCAGTAGGTGTCGCCCTTGCCCTCGGAGGTCTGGATCTCGTCGGCGCGCTTGAAGGCGTTGTTGATGCGCTCGACCACCGCCGGGACCGAGTTGACCGGATACAGGCTCTGGTCCGGATACATCTGGCCGGCCGTGTTGGCGTCGCCGGCGACCTGCCAGCCCGACAGGTAGATGGCCTTCAGGCCGGCCTTGACCGCCTGCATCGCCTGGTTGCCGGTCAGCGCGCCCAGCGTGTTGATGTAGGGCTCGGTGTTCAGCAGTTCCCACATCCGGCGCGCGCCCAGCTCGGCCAGCGTGTACTCGATCTTGACCGAGCCGCTCAGACGCTTGACGTCGTCCATGGTGTAGTCGCGGCGGATGCCCTCGTAGCGGGCGGCGTGGATGGCGGCCTTGGTCTTTTCGTCGAGCGACATGGGTCAGGTTCCTTGTTGTCCGGTGCGCCCGGTCGATCGGGGCGGAACTGGGGTCTCGGGGCGGGCCTTTTGTCGGTCCCGGAACCGGTTGTGTGCAGTGGCGTTTCCTCCCGCCCTTGCTCTGCCTCCGGTGTCTTCGGGGCCGCTTGCGCTTTACAGCGCGGCCGTGAACCAAGACTTAAACCTGGCCCGAGTGCGTTGCAATAAGCCCTTGTTTGTAAAAAGGTCCGTTTGTAAACTGCCGTTTTCACAATCCTGTAAATCGGTAAATCTTGTAAAGTGGAGAGGCGCGGTGGCGACCATGGAAAAGAAGGCGATGCTGGGTCCGAAGGTCCGCCGCCTGCGCCGCGACCACGGCCTGACCCAGGCCCAGATGGCGGAGCAGCTGGGCATCTCCCCCAGCTATCTGAACCTGATCGAGCACAACCAGCGTCCCGTCACCGTGCCGCTGCTGCTGAAGCTGGGCCACCAGTTCGGTGTCGATCTGCAGGCCTTCGCCGAGGATGAGGAAAGCCGGCTGGTGGCCGGCCTGCGCGAGGTGTTCGCCGATCCGCTGTTCAACGGCTCCGACATCAAGAACCAGGATTTCCGCGAACTGGCGGCGGTGGCGCCGACGCTGGGGCAGGCGGTGGTGGCGCTCTATCGCGGCTTCCGCGGGGCGCGCGACGATCTCCAGGCGCTGGCGGAGCGGGTGGCCGACCGCGAGAAGCTGCATCTGGTGCAGAGCGCCGGCTTTCCGCAGGACGAGGTGCGCGACCTGTTCCAGGCCCATTCCAACCATTTCCCCGACCTGGAGGCGGCGGCCGAAAGCCTGTGGCAGGACGGCAAGCTGGAGCGCGGCGACCTCTATCGCGGGCTGGTCGACTGGCTGAACACCCAGCACAGCGTGCGCGTCCGCCTGCTGCCGTCGGAGGTGATGGGCTATGCCGTGCGCCGCTTCGACCGCCACAGCCGGCGCATCCTGCTGTCGGAGATGCTGGCCCCCTCGGGCCGCACCTTCCAGCTGGCCTGCCAGATCGCGCTGCTGCGCCACCGCGACCTGCTGAACGGCATCGTCGAGTCCGCCAACCTGTCGGGCGACGAGGCGCGGCGGCTGGCCCGCATCGGGCTGGCCAATTACTTCGCCGCGGCGGTGCTGATGCCCTATGCCCGCTTCCACGAGGCGGCGACCCAGCTGCGCTACGACATCGAAATCCTGCGGCGGCGCTTCGATGCGTCCTTCGAGCAGGTCTGCCACCGGCTGACCACCCTGCACCGGTCGGGGGCCAAGGGCGTGCCCTTCTTCTTCATGCGGGTGGACAGCGCCGGCAACGTGTCCAAGCGCTTTTCGGGGGCCGGCTTCCATTTCGCCCGCTTCGGCGGCGGCTGCCCGCGCTGGATCGTCTACGAGGCCTTCCGCACGCCGGGCAAGATCCACAGCCAGATGGCGGAGATGCCGGACGGCACCGCCTATTTCTCCATCGCCCGCACGGTGGTGAAGGCCGGCGGCGGCCACCGCAGCCCGCCGCAGCAATTCGCCGTGGCGCTGGGCTGTGATGTCCAGCATGCGGCTCAAGTCACCTATGCGGATGGGTTCGACCTGTCCAACACCGACGCGGCGACGCCGATCGGGGTGAATTGCCGGCTCTGCCCGCGTCTCGACTGCTCGCAGCGGGCGTTTCCGCCGCTGAATCATCGGCTTATCGTCGACGAGAACCTGCGCGGCCTGTCGCCCTACCTGTTCGCCCCGCCCAGCGCGGAGTAAGTCGGGAATTGACCGGGATCAATGTTGTACGGCGCAGATTGTGTTGTTTGCCGGAAAGCCCGTCATTTGACTGGTATAAATCCGTGGCCTTCGACCGGGTTTGTTGATAGGTTTCGGCCGTTGCGTCGCGGCAGCTCCGCTTGCGTGTTTGCGCACCGGCCACCTGATGCAGCGTCCCGGACAATGGCTAGAACAGTGCCAACGGAGTTGGCCTCGACAGGTTTTGGAACGCCCCCATGAGCAATCTGATCAAAGAGCGCGTGCTGACCGTTCACCACTGGACCGACACGCTGTTCAGCTTCACCACCACGCGCGATCCGTCCTTCCGCTTCCTGCCGGGGCAGTTCACCATGATCGGGCTGGAGGTCGAAGGCCGACCCCTGCTGCGCGCCTACAGCCTCGTCAGCGCGCATTACGAGGAAACGCTGGAGTTCTTCAGCATCAAGGTGCAGGACGGCCCGCTGACCTCGCGCCTGCAGCATCTGAAGGAAGGCGACACGCTGCTGGTGAACCGCAAGGCGACCGGCACGCTGATCACCGACAACCTGCTTCCCGGGCGGAACCTGTATCTGCTGAGCACCGGCACCGGCCTGGCGCCGTTCCTCAGCATCATCAAGGACCCGGAGATGTACGAGAAGTTCGACCGGGTGATCCTGACCCACGGCACCCGCACCGTGGCGGAGCTGGCCTATGACGACCTGATCCATCACAGCCTGCCGGAGAACGAGTTCTTCGGCGAGCAGGTGAAGGAGAAGCTGCTGTATTACCCGACCGTGACGCGCGAGCCCTTCCGTAACCAGGGCCGCCTGACCACGCTGATGGAAACCGGCAAGCTGTACAGCGACCTCGGCCTGCCGGAACTGGACGCCGAGAAGGACCGCGTGATGATCTGCGGCAGCCCGGCGATGCTGACCGAGACCACCACGATGATGGAGAAGCGCGGCTTCGTCATGGGCACCAACGGCGAGCCGGGCGGCTTCGTCATCGAGAAGGCGTTCGTCGAACGNTTCGAAGAGGGGGAGGGATGGGGAGGGGGCCGAGAACGTCCCCACAAAGTCACACCTCCCGCCGGAATAATCTCCCTCTCCCGCACGTTTACAATTCCGTGACGAAGGCACGTCACTCAATCCTTGACCGACTGGGCGCGCTTCCTTTTGGGGGTGCGCCCATTTTCTGTCCGGATCCGGTGAATAAAATCGCCGTCCGGCCTGTTGGTGCGACGGTCCCCGTTCAAACCGTCAAGCCTTTGGTGTAGACATCCCGCCCATGCGCCTGATCCTCATCCTCGCCGCGATCCTGGTCGCCGGCCTCGCGAATCTCGCCGTCTGGTCCCTGCCGAACCGCCCGGTGCCGCTCGATCCGCCGCCGGGCGGCAAGCTGCGCAGCGTGTCCTTCGCCCCCTTCCGCGACGGCCAGAGCCCGCTGACCCAGGTCTTTCCGACCAACGCCCAGATCGAGGAGGACCTTGCGGCCTTGGCGCCGCAGGTGGCGGGCATCCGCACCTACACCTCGCTGGAGGGGCTGCAGGTGGTGCCGGAGATGGCGCGCCGGCATGGGCTGCAGGTCACCATGGGGGCGTGGCTGTCCTCCAAGACCGAGAAGAACGAGGCGGAGATCGCGTCGCTGATCGACCTCGCCAACCGCTATCCCGACGTCATCACCCGCGTCATCGTCGGCAACGAGGTGCTGCTGCGTCGCGAGCTGACGCCGGAGCAGGTGACCGGCTACATCGACCGGGTCAAGGCGGCGGTGAAGCAGCCGGTGTCCTATGCCGATGTGTGGGAATGGTGGCTGAAATACCCGCAGATCGCGGATCATGTCGATTACCTGACCATCCACCTGCTGCCCTATTGGGAGGACGTGCCGGCCGGCGTGGAGGGCGCCACCGAGCGCATCCGCCAGAGCTACCGCAGCATCGCGCAGCGTTTTCCCGGCAAGCCGATCCTGGTCGGGGAGACCGGCTGGCCGACGCAAGGCCGCTCGCGCGGGGCCGCCGTGCCGGGGCTGGTCAACAAGGCGAAGTTCGTCAACGCCTTCGTCCGCATGGCAGAGCAGGAGGGCTTCGACTACAACGTGATCGAGGCCTTCGACCAGGAATGGAAGGCAAAGCTGGAAGGCACCGTCGGCGGCCATTGGGGCCTTTACAACGCCGACCGCACGCCGAAATTCTCGCTGGCCGGGCCGGTGATAGGCAACGTCGCCTGGCCCTGGCTGTTCGCGGCGTCGAGCGGGCTGGCGCTGGTGCTGCTGGGCGGGCTGTCGCTGCTGCGCCGCCATCTGCCGGGCACCGGCTGGGTCGTGCTGATCCTGCTGGCGCAGGCGCTGTCCACCCTCTATGTCCGCGCCGGTTTCGTGGCGGCGCATGGCAAGCATTACTGGCAGGACACCACGCTGGCCGTGGCGATGCTGGCGCTGACCGCCGCGCTGGTGCTGGCGGTGCTGCTGACCGCCCACCGCACGCTGGCGAGCGGCGGTCTGGCGCGCGAGCCGCTGGTCGGTCTGCGCCACGCCCGCCCGGCCCTGACCCGCACCGAGCGGGTGGGGCGGTGGAGCGCGGTGGCGCTGGGCGTCGCGGGGCTGGTCTGGTCGCTGCTGATCGTCTACGACGGCCGCTATCGCGATTTCCCCAACCCCTATCTGCTGATCCCGGCAGTGGCGCTGCCGGCGCTGGGGCTGATCCGCGCCGTCCGCCGCCCGGTGGGAACGGAAACGCGCGACGCGCTGGGCATCGCCAGCCTGTTCCGCCCGGCGGTCCCCGCGGACGATGGCGAGCCGCGCGGGCTGTGCGGCGCCGTCCGCCGCATGCCGGTGGAGTCGCTGCTGGGCTTCGGGCTGCTGCTGGGTGCGCTGCTGACCGTGGTGGCCGAGGGTTTCGTCCCGCTCGAATCGCTGATCTACGGCCAGCTTCCCTTCATGGAGGCCCTGCACGAAGTCGATTGGACCCTGCCGAACTGGGAGGCGCTGGGCTGGGCCGCCCTGCAGGTCGTGCTGGCACTGCCCTTCCTGGCCGGGGTGTGGAGCGCCCGGCGTCCGCTGCGGCGGATCTGAGTCGCAGTGACCCATTGCGCGGGCCGCAGTGCTGTGGATTGATTGACGGGTTCCTGGCCTTAACCGGAGACCCGTCCGATGTCCCCCGACCTGTGGCTCGCCTTCGCCGCCGCCTCCGCCGTCATGCTGATGATCCCGGGGCCGACGGTGCTGATCGTCGTCTCCTACGCGCTGGGCCACGGACGGAAGTCGGCCATGGCGACCGTGGCGGGGGTGGCGCTGGGCGACTTCACCGCGATGACCGCCTCGATGCTGGGGCTGGGGGTGCTGCTGTCGACCTCGGCGGCGCTGTTCACCCTGCTGAAATGGGCAGGCGCCGCCTATCTGGTCTATCTCGGCATCAAACTGTGGCGGGCGCCGGTCAGGACCGCCGAGACGGTGGCCGACGAGTCGGCGGTGCGGCCCTGGCGCATGATGCTGCACACCTATGCCGTCACCGCGCTGAATCCCAAGAGCATCGTCTTCTTCGTCGCCTTCCTGCCGCAGTTCCTCGATCCCGGCCGGCCCTTGGCCGAGCAGATGGTGGTGATGGAGGCGACCTTCCTGGTGCTGGCGACGCTGAACGCCGCCGCTTATGCCCTGCTGGCCTCGGCGGCGCGGCGCGCGGTGCGCACGCCGTCGGTGCAGCGTACGGTCAACCGGGTCGGCGGGTCGCTGCTGATGGGGGCCGGACTGCTGACCGTCGCCTGGAAGCGGACGGCCTGAGACGACAGCCGGCTCAGGCGATGGGCACGGGGATCGCGCGACACACGCGCACAGTCGGCGATTTGTTGACAAAACAAGATAACTTCACGGAAAATTGTCGGCAATCAGGGGGATGCACGCGTCGGTAACCTTCATGGATCCGGCGGAAGCGAATCGATCCGCGGGGGCGGTGATGGCCGACGGCTGCGACAGGGGCGAGATGGCGGAACAGGACCGGCGGCAGCCCGCCGGGGACGTGCTGGAGTTCGCCGCCGAGACCGCCGATGCGGCCGGCGGCCGGCAGAATCCGCCCTGGCAGATCCTGATCGTCGACGACGACCACGAGGTGCACGCCATCACCCGCGTCGTCCTGGGCGAAATGACGTTCGAGGAGCGGCCTGTCCGCTTCCTCTCCGCCTACACCGCGCGGCAGGCGCGGTCACTGCTGGCCGAAAATCCGGGGATCGCCGCCNCGCAAGGTGATCGCCGCCTACGATATCAACGACTACAAGGCCAAGAGCGAGCTGACGGCGCAGAAGCTCTACACCGCCGCCGTCGCGGCTCTGCGCTCCTACCAGCACATCGCGACCATCGAACGCGGCCGGCAGGGGTTGGAGCGGGTGATGGAGGCGGCCGTCCATCTGGCCGGCCTGCGCTCGCGGCCCCAGTTCCTTGCCGGTCTGGTGGGACGGGCGTCCGCCCTGGTGAGCGACGCCACCGCCGCCCTGCTGTGCGGGGCCGGCGAGGAGGGGGGCGTCGCCGTCCTCGCCGAGGCCGGGCTGCCGACCGATCTGCCGGCGGAGGCCGTGGCCGACATCGCCGCCGCATTGACCGACGGGCAGGTGCGCTGGGGAGTGCGGCACGGCGTGGCCGTCCTGCGCGGCCGCGATGTGGCGCCGTTGGCGCTTTGCCTGCTCGGCGGTCCGTTTGCCGAGGGCGACCGGCCGTTGCTGGAGCTGCTCTGCACCAAGGCGGCGGTGGGGCTGGACAATCTGCGGCTCTACGAGCGGCTGAACGAGGCGCAGGTCGCCACCGTCCATGCGCTCGGCAAGCTGGCCGAATACAAGGACGAGGTCACCGGCGACCATGTGAAGCGGCTCGGCCGCTGGGCGACGGCGATCGCGCGCGAACTGCACGCCCGCGGCGAATTTCCCCACGAGCTGGACAGCTGGTTCTGCGACACCATCGGGCTGGCCAGCGTGCTGCATGACGTGGGCAAGGTCGCCATCCCGGATGCCATCCTGCGCAAGCCCGGACGGCTGGACGAGGCGGAGATGACGGTGATGCGCGAGCACGCGTCCATCGGCGGCAGCATCCTGCGCGACGCCTGCGGCGGCGACCGCCGCGGCTGCCTGTCGATGGGTGCGGAGATCGCCGAAAGCCATCACGAGAAGTTCGACGGCAGCGGCTATCCGCGCGGGCTGGCGGGCGACGCCATTCCGCTCGCCGGCCGCATCGTCGCCGTCGCCGACGTCTTCGATGCGCTGCTGCACCGCCGCCCCTACAAGAAGGCGTGGGACATTGCCGAAGTGCTGGATCTGCTGCGTGCCGAGTCGGGCAGCCATTTCGACCCGCGCGTCGTCGACGCCTTCCTGGCGGTGCTGACGCGGGAAGGGGCGGGGGTGTAGGACCGGCGCCCGTACCCCCCAAGGTGTTCGAANGGCGGCGCTGGCCCCTGGTTCCCCGCCTTCGCGGGGATGACGGCTGAACGAGGTGGTCTCAGCCGCCGCCCCTTCAACCTTCAGAGACCCAGCACGTCCCGCATGCTGTAGAGGCCCGGTGTCTTGTCCTGCGCCCACAGGGCGGCGCGGACGGCGCCCTTGGCGTAGATCTGGCGGCCCGACGCCTTGTGGGTCAGCTCGATCCGCTCGCCCTCGCCGGCGAACATCACGGTGTGGTCGCCGATGACGTCGCCGCCGCGCAGGGTGGCGAAGCCGATCTCGCCGCGCGGCCGGGCGCCGGTGTGGCCGTCGCGGACCTTCTGCCAGACATCCTCCAGCTTGACCCCGCGCCCGGCCGCCGCGGCATGGCCGAGACCCAGCGCGGTGCCCGACGGCGCGTCCACCTTGCGGCGGTGGTGCATCTCCAGGATGTCGATGTCGAAATCGTCGCCCAGCGTGTGGGCGACCTGCTCCACCAAAGCCAGCAGCAGGTTGACGCCCAGCGACATGTTCGGCGACTGGACGATGGCCGTGTGGGTGGCCGCGGTAGCGATGGCCGCCTGCTGCGACGGGTTCAGGCCGGTGGTGCCGACGACCAGCACCGTTTCCGACTGGGCGGCCAGCGCGGCGTGCCGCTCCGTCGATTCCGGGCTGGTGAAGTCGATCACCGCGTCGGCCTCCGCGAACAGCGCGACCGGATCGTCGATTGCGGTCACGCCCAGCGGGTCGAGCCCGGCCAGCACGCCCAGATCCTTGCCCAGAGCCGGGCCGCCCACCCGTTCGGTCCCGCCGGCCAGCGTGCAGCCCGCGGTCGCCGCGATCTCGCGCACCAGCATCTGCCCCATGCGCCCCGCGCACCCGACGACACCGATCTTCATGACGCCCATCCTCTGTTCAGCTCTGCCGGCCGGCCTTCCCGCCCTTCCAGCGGTTTAGCACAGGCCCGGCCGGGGCTTAAGCGCCAAGGCAGCCGCGCAGCGATGCGGCGAGGTTGCGCAGCAGGGTGGGGTAGAGCGCCTCGCCCTCCGGCAACCCGGCACCCTCGGGGTCGAGCACGCCGGTCCTGGCCTTGGTGCCCTCCACCACCGTCTGGACCAGGGCCGGTTCGAACTGCGGTTCGGCGAAGACGCAGGCGGCACCCAGCCCGCCGATCTTGGCGCGGATCGCCGACAGCCGCTTGGCCGACGGGCGGCGGTCCGGGCTGACGGTGATGGAGCCGACCGCCGACAGGTCGTAGCGCGCCTCGAAATACTGGTAGGCGTCGTGGAAGACGACGAAGGGCTTGTCCTTCACCGGCGCCAGCGTGGCCTTCAGCTCCGCATCCAGCGCGTCGAGCTGCTGCAGGGTGCGCTCGGCGTTGGTGCGGAAGGCCTCCGCATCGGCCGGATCCTTGGCGGCAAGCGCCTCCGCCACGGCCTTGACGATGGCGCGGGCGTTGGCGGGATCGAGCCAGATGTGGCTGTTCAGCTCCTCATGCTCCTCGGCATGATCGTGGCCTTTATGCTCGTGCTTATGGTCATGGCCCTTGTGGCCCGCTTCATGACCGTGGTCGTGCGCCTCCCAGGCGCCGCCTTCGCGGGTTTCCAGCAGGGTCAGGCCCTTCAGCTCCATCAGGGTCAGCCGCGTCGCCTTGGGCGCGTTGGCCTTCAGCGGCTTTTCCAGGAAGCTCTCCAACTCCGGCCCGACCCAGACCACCAGATCGGCGGCCGACAGCGCCTTCGCGTCCGACGGCTTCATCGTGTAGCTGTGCGGCGATGCGCCGCCGCGCACCAGCAGGGCCGGGTCGCCCACCCCATGCATGACCGAGGCGACCAGGGAATGGATCGGCTTGATCGACACCACCACCTTCGGCACCTCGGCCTGGGCCGGCAGCGCGGTTGCGGCGGCGAGGGCGGCGGTCAGGATGGCGGACAGCGCGAATCGGCGCATGGGAGGGATCCTCTCGACTTGCTGGACAGGCTGCTGGTTTCAGCGCATAGGGAAGCCAGTTTCACTTTGGTGTCACGTTATAACGTAACATGTCAACACCCCACACACGCCGTGATGCCTCCGCGCTCTTTGCCGGCCCGCTCGCCTGGACCGAGGATCTGACCGTCCGCTTCGGCCGCCGCACCGTGCTGGACCGCGTCAACGTCGCCGTCCAGCCGGGGGAGGTGGTGACGCTGATCGGCCCCAACGGCGCCGGCAAGACGACGCTGGTGCGTGCCGTTCTGGGGCTGGTGGCGCCCGACGGCGGGCGGGTGCTGCGGCGCCCGAACCTGCGCATCGGCTACATGCCGCAGAAGCTGTCGGTGGATCAGACGCTGCCGCTGACGGTCCGCCGGTTCCTGAAGCTCTGGCGGCCGGTGGCCGCCGACCGGGTGGAGGCGGCGTTGGAGGAGGCCGGGGTGGCGCGGTTGGCCGACTCGGCGATACAGACGATTTCCGGCGGCGAGATGCAGCGGGTGCTGCTGGCCCGCGCCCTGCTGGGCGAACCGGACCTGCTGGTGCTCGACGAGCCCGATCAGGCGGTGGACGTGCATGGACAGGCGGAGCTGTTCAACCGCATCGCCCAGGTGCGCCAGCGGCGCGGCTGCGGCGTGCTGCTGGTCAGTCACGACCTGCACACGGTGATGGCGCGCACCGACCGGGTGATCTGCCTGAACGCCCATGTCTGCTGTTCCGGTCGGCCGGAGGATGTCAGCCGGCACCCGGAATACCATGCCCTGTTCGGCGGCCACGCCCGCGACCTCGCCGTTTATGTCCATCACCACGACCATGCCCATGCCGAGGACGGCAAGGTCGTGCCCGACCATGACGGGGGCTGCTGCCATGGATGAGTTCGTGATCCGCGCCCTGCTGGCCGGCGGTGGCATCGCCCTGCTGGCCGGGCCGCTGGGCTCCTTCGTGGTGTGGCGGCGCATGGCCTATTTCGGCGACACGCTGTCCCATTCCGCCCTGCTGGGGGTGACGCTGGGCTTCCTGCTGGGCGTCAACCCGATGATCGGCGTGATGGTGGTCTGCGTGACGCTGGCCCTGGCTCTGGTGGCCTTGCAGCGGCGGCGCCATCTCGCGGCCGACACGCTGCTGGGCATCCTGTCGCATGGCTCGCTGTCGCTGGGGCTGGTGGCCCTGGCCTTTCTGGAGACCTTGCGCGTCGATCTGATGGCCTATCTGTTCGGCGACATCCTGTCGGTGACCGACGGCGACCTGATGGCGATCTATGGCGGTGGCGCGGTGGCGCTGACCGGGCTGGCGCTGCTGTGGCGCCGGCTGCTGGCGGTGACGGTGGACGAGGATCTGGCGCGGGTGGAGGGCATGCCGGTCGATGCGCTGCGGCTGGCCTTCATGCTGCTGATCGCGCTGGTGATCGCCATCGCCATGAAGATCGTCGGCATCCTGCTGATCACCTCGCTGCTGATCATTCCTGCCGCCGCTGCCCGCCGCTTCGCCCGCACACCGGAAGGCATGGCGGCGTTGGCCTCGGTCCTGGGTGTGGTGGCGGTGGTCGCCGGGCTGCTGGCGTCGCTGAACTGGGATCTGCCGGGTGGGCCGAGCGTGGTGGTGGCCGCCGCCGCGCTGTTCCTGCTGGGATCGCTGGTGCCAGTGCGGCGCTGACGCGAAGCATCATGCCGGCAGCGCTGCCTGCAATCAGCAAAAGAACACGCTTGCGTGTGTTTCCCGTTTGCGGACGCAACTGCCTGCGCCATAGTCCCCCAGCGGACGCAGTGGCGGGCTGGCCGCCACTGCCGCCGTACCAAGGGAGGGCTGGAGGATGGAGAAGATCCTCACTCTCCTGATCCTGGTGCTGGAGATCGTCAAGCGGCTGCTTGACCTTCTGACGCACTAAGATCGGGCGGGCGGGCCGGGGAATTGCAGTCCCCGGCCCGCCTACCCCCGATATTGGTGCTGCACCCGCCCGCTGTCAACGGCCAGCCCGAAAACACTCATTCGTCGATGTTACGGGCCAGAACTTCGCGCTTGCCGGAGTGGTTGGGCTTGCTGACCACCCCTTCGGTCTCCATCCGCTCGATCAGGCGGGCGGCGGAGTTGTAGCCGATGCGCAGCTGGCGCTGGATGAAGCTGGTCGAGGCCTTGCGCTCGCGGCAGACCACCGCCACCGCCTTGTCATAGAGGTCGTCGCCGGACCCGCCGCCGGTGCCGGGCAGGGCGCCGTCGTCGAAGGACTCCTCGCCCTCCTCATCCTCCAGGATGGCGTCGACATAGTTGGGCTCGCCCTGCGCCTTGAGGAACCGGACGATCTGTTCGACCTCGTGGTCGGAGACGAAGGGACCGTGGACGCGGGTGATCATGACCGTGGTCGTGCGCCTCCCAGGCGCCGCCTTCGCGGGTTTCCAGCAGGGTCAGGCCCTTCAGCTCCATCAGGGTCAGCCGCGTCGCCTTGGGCGCGNGTCGGCCACCACCGGCTGGCCGCCGATGTCCTTGCCGAGCGCCAGCGCCAGCTTGCCGCCATGCTTGTCGAAGCCTTCCGCCGCCATCAACTCGCGCAGCAGCACGGTCTCGCGCCTGGCGTTGGGCAGTTCGACGCCGATGACGTTGCGGCCGGGGACCACGGCGACGCGGACCGACACCGCGCTCATCGAGCGGGCGATGTCGTCGGCCAGCCCGATGACGCGCGACGACTTCGTGCCGGGGGCCGGTTCCAGCTCGTAAAGGGTGACGACCGGGCCGGGATGGACCTTCTGGATCTCGCCGCGCACGCCGAAATCGCCCAGCACGCCTTCCAGCTGTTCGGCGTTGCGCTGGAGCGCCGCCTCGTCCAGCTGCTCGCCGCGGATGCCGGTGGGCGGCATCTGCAGCAGGTCGAGCGGCGGCAGTTCGTAGCCCGTCGGACCCTCCTCCTCGCCCAGCGGCAGGCGGGTCTGGCGCGGGTCGGCCTTGGCGGCGTCGCGCTCCGAGGCGGCGGACTTGGGCGGGGTGACGATGGGGACCGGACGCAGCGGCCTGTCGGCGGCGGCCGGCGCGGCCGGCACCGGCACCGGACCGGCGTCCAACCCGGCGGGGGGAAGCGGATCGACGCGCACGGCATCGTCGAAGCGCGGGCCCTTCCGCTTGGGAGTCCCGTCGCCGCGCAGGGCGTCGTCCACGGCGATGGAGGCGGTCTGCACCGCGGCCTGCGCCGCGTTGCGGCCATGGCGGCGCAATGCGTCGGCGCCGCTGCGGGCGCCATGGCGGATCAGATGGACCCCGTTCACGGTACCGCGGCCGAGCGCGCGGAAGCTGGCGATCCATTCGCCGATCGTCAGGCCGGCCGCCAGGAACAGCACCAGCCCGCCGCCGACCGCGGCGACCGTCGCCACCATCGGCTCGGCCCCGAACAGGTTGCCGACGCCGTGCAGCAGGATCTGGCCGATGCTGCCGCCGGGCAGCGGGGCGAGCGGATCGCTGGAGGCGTCGGTCAGGCTGGCCAGCGCCATCGACACCAGGATCACGCCCCACAGGGCCAGAACGGTGCGGAACAGCGGGTTGCCCAGCTTGCGCTGCGCGCCCAGCCGCCAGCCCCAGAACATCGGCACCAGCGCGATGACGAAGGCGGACCAGCCGATATACTGGATCAGCAGGTCTGCGACATAGGCGCCGGGCGGGCCGAACAGGTTGTGGGTCTCGCCCGCCGCGGCGGGGACCGAGTTCAGCGAGGCGTCGCGCGGGTCGTAGCTGCCCAGCAGCACCATCAGCAGCAGCCCGAACAGCCCCAGCACGAAGCCCATCGCCTCGCGCGCGCGGGCGACGACGAAGGCGCGCATGGCCGGGGAGAAGAAGGGCGGCTTTTCCGGCCGGCTGCGGCCTGCGCGCAGGCGGTCCTTCCCCGGATCCTTGGATCCCAGCTCCTTCGCGCCGTCGCGGGGCGCCCCCTTGCGCGGGCCGGGGGCGGTCCGTCCCAGGCTGGGCCGGGGGCGCGCGGAGGTGGGGCCGGCGGGTCGGGCCATGGGGCGGAAACCTCGTGCTGTAGAAACCGAAAAGACGGGCTGGCCGGGGTCGGGACGGGCCGGAACCGGTCAGCCGAGAATGCGGACGATGGACGCGCAGGCCTGGGCGACGGTGTCGGTGTCCTGCACCAGGGCGACGCGGATGAAGGCGTCGCCGGGGTTCGGCTCGCCGGGGTTGCTGCGCGACAGATAGGCGCCGGGCAGCACGCGGACGGCGCCCTCCGCCCACAGCCGCTTGGCCGCCTCCTCGCCGTTGCCGACCTCCAGCCACAGGAAGAAGCCGCCGGCCGGCCGCTGATAGCCGTAGCGCCCGCCCAGCTCCGCCTCCGCCGCCGCGAACTTGGCGCGGTAGGCGGCGCGGTTCTCCTCCACATGGGCTTCGTCGCGCCACAGCGCGGTGCTGGCCGCCAGGATCGGCAGCGGCATGCCGGCGCAGCCGTAGCTGCGCAGGCGGGAGAAGCGCCCGATCAGCGCCGGGTCGCCGGCGACGAAGCCGGAGCGCAGGCCGGCCGCGCTCGACCGCTTGGACAGCGAATGGAAGACCAGCAGGTTGGCCCAGGGCTTCCCGTCCTCATGCGGCAGGGAAGTCGCGACCTGCAGCGCACCGGCCGGCGGGGCGTCCAGCCAGATCTCGGCATAGCATTCGTCGACCGCCAGCACGAAGCCATAGTGCCGTGCCAGCCCGATGGCCTTGGCGAGATAGGCCGGCGAGGCGGCGGCGCCCTGCGGGTTGGCGGGAGTGCAGAGGTAGAAGAGGGCGGTGCGCTCCAGCAATTCCGGCGTCAGCGCGTCGAGGTCGGGCAGGAAGCCGGTCTCGCGGGTGGCTGACAGGAACACCGGCTCCGCCCCCGCCATCACCGCGGCCCCCTCATAGGGCGCATAGAAGGGGTTGGGCATCAGAACCGCCGGCTGGCGCCCGGCCTTGCGCGTCGGCACCGCCAGCAGGGCCAGCATGAACAGGGCCTCGCGCGTGCCGGACAGCGGCAGGACGGAGCTGTCGGCATGCAGCAGCCCGGCTGGCAGCTCGTAGCGGCGGGTCAGCCAGTCGCCGGCCGCGGCGCGGAACTCCGGCGTGCCGCCGACCGGCGGATACTTGTTCCAGCCGGCGCCGTTGGCGCGCAGCGTCTCTTCGATGATGGCGGGCGGGGTGTGCTGCGGCTCGCCCACCGTCAGCAGGATGGGGGCGACGTTGGCGCGCGGCGTGATCGGCGCCAGCAGGTTGGCCAGCCGGGTGAAGGGATAGTCGGTCAGCAGGTCGAGCCGGTCGTTGCCGATCGCCTCGGTGAAGACGGCACCGCTGTTCACGCTGAAATCGGCAGAGACCATGACGACCGCAACCCTCTTCCCACCCTGGGGCCGCACCCCGGCCAGGGGAGACGGCCACGCCTTACGAGCGACCGATCCTATCGGCGCCGCACAAGGGGCACAAGCGCCCAAAACCCTTGGGCGCGGCAGGTGGCCGAACGGTCACAGGGGGAGTGACTCTTTCCTGTTCCGGCATTATACCCGGATAATATTGACGTCCGCATTCCACCCGGATAAAATGCCGCCCGCACAACCGGAGTTCCGACCATGTCCGTCACCGCCGAGACCCTCTGCACTGCCTTTCGTGGCGAGTGCCGCCTTGCCGCCGGGGATGCGTTGAGCGTGGCGCGGGCGTTGCGGGCGGCATTGGACGCGGAACCCGATGGACCGCCGGTGCTGGTGTTCGACGATGCCACCGGAAAGCCGGTCGATCTCGACCTGCGGGGAAGCGATGCGGAGGTTGCGTGGCGTTTGTCTCCCCCGCCGCGGGGGCCGGGGCGGCCGAAGCTGGGGGTGGTGGCGCGGGAGGTCACGCTGCTGCCGCGCCATTGGGATTGGTTGAACGCCCAGCCGGGCGGGGCGTCGGTGGCGCTGCGCAAGCTGGTGGACGAAGCGCGCAAGGGGAGCGAAGGGAAGGACCGTGTGAGCCGGGCCCAGGAGGCCGCCTATCGCGTCATGCTGGAGCTGGCCGGCGACCGGCCGGGCTATGAGGAGGCGGTTCGGGCGCTCTATGCTGCGGACCGCGCGCGGTTCGACGCGCTGACGGCGGACTGGCCGGCCGACCTGCGCGGCTATGTCCGGACGCTGGCGGCGGATGCGTTTGCAGGCTGAAGAAGCGGACAGGCGCGCAGACGCGCGCCCGTCATGACCAGCAGCTTTGGGGCCGGCAGCCTTACAGCGCCTCGGAGTTGGTCTCGCCGGTACGGATGCGCACGGCCTGGGCGATCTCCAGCACGAAGATCTTGCCGTCGCCGATGCGGCCGGTGTTGGCGGCCTTCTGGATCGCCTCGACCACCTGTTCATACTGGTCGTCGGACACCGCGACCTCGACCTTCACCTTGGGCAGGAAGCTCACGGAATATTCGGCGCCGCGGTAGATTTCCGTCTGGCCCTTCTGGCGGCCGAAGCCCTTGACCTCGCTGACGGTCAGGCCCTGGATCCCGAGCGACGTCAGCGCCTCGCGCACTTCGTCGAGCTTGAACGGCTTGATGATGGCCATAACCAGTTTCATGTGGCTTCCCCTTAAAGCGTTGTTCCGGCCGCGGATAAAGGCTGTGGCCGCCTTGTTGCGGTTCCGGTCCGGCCCGTCAGCCGTTCCGTCCCTCCCGCCGATGGCCCAAGCCTGTTCGCGTCGACCGCAAAAAGCAACGATTACAAGAATCGTGCCGGTTGAAATGCGCTGCAACAGCGGGAATATGCCTGTTGATTGGGCGCTCAAAAGGGCGGCATCTGCCCAAAAAATGCTCAGCGGCAATCTGTCCGGTGCATGCCGACCGCCGGCCGGGGACAGGAGACTGGACAGGACGCCGCCGTGCGACAATTGTTTCACCGCGCGCGGCACCGGCAAGGTTCACGTCCGGCCGGTCGACCGCAGCGCAGGCGCAAGAAGGCGAGAGGGCAGCGAGCATCATGGCCGTACCGGGCACCGAATCGGGCAACGCGACCGTTCCGCCGCAGGGTGGCGACATCACCACCGAGGTCGTGGTGCTGGGCGGCGGTCTGGCCGGACTGACCATGGCGGCGGCGCTGGCCAGCGCCGGCGTGCCGGTGGTCTGCATCGACCGGGACAGCCCGGAACGGATGGGCGGCCAGGATTTCGACATCCGCACCACCGCCATCTCCTACGCCTCCAAGATGGTGCTGGACGCGGCGGGCGTGTGGCGCCACATGGCCGACCAGGCCGGCCCGATGCTGGACATCCGCATCGCCGACCAGTTCTCGCCCCTGTTCATCCATTACGACCACACCGAGCTGGCGATGGAGGGCAAGCACCAGCCCTTCGGCTGGATCCTGGACAACAAGGACATCCGCCGCGCCCTGTTCACCCGCGCGGCCGAACTGCCGGGGCTGGTCCATCTGGCGCCGGCCCAGGCGACCGCGGTGGAGCGCACCCGGTCCGGCGTGTCGGTGCGGCTTGCCGACGGGCGCACGGTGCGCGGCCGGCTGCTGGTCGGCGCCGACGGGCGGCGGTCGCTGGCGCGCGACAGCGCCGGGATCAAGGTGCGGCGCTGGTCCTACGACCAGAGCGCCATCATCTGCACCATCCGCCACACCGAGCCGAACAAGGGCGTCGCGGTCGAGCATTTCCTGCCCAACGGCCCCTTCGCCGTGCTGCCGATGACCGACAACCGCTGTTCCATCGTGTGGAGCGAGAAGACCTCGCTGGTCGACACCTATCTCAACCTGCCCGACGACCAGTTCATCGACGAGCTGCAGCGGCGTTCCGGCGGCTATCTCGGCGAGATCACGCTGCTGACCAAGCGCGAGGCCTGGCCGCTGTCGGTGCTGCTGGCCGACCGCTTCGTCGCTGACCGGCTGGCCCTGGTGGGGGAGGCGGCGCATGCCATCCATCCGATCGCCGGGCAGGGGCTGAACCTGGGCATGCGCGACGTCGCGGCATTGGCCGAGGTGGTGGTCGACGCCCACCGTCTCGGCCTCGACGTCGGCGGGCCGGAGGTGCTGGCCCGCTTCCAGCGCTGGCGCCGCTTCGACACCGTTCTGCTGGCGGCGGTGTGCGACGGGCTGGTCCACCTGTTCTCCAACAGCATTCCGCCCTTGAAGCTGGCGCGCACCCTGGGCATGGCGGCGATCAACCGCCTGCCGCCGGTCAAGCGCTTCTTCATGAAGCACGCCATGGGTGTGGTCGGCGACCTGCCGCGGATGATCCGGGGCCAGCCGCTTTGAGGAAGCCCCTTTGAAGCAGCCATTTTGCCGGCACCGCTAATCCTTGGCAGCGGCAGGCGGACGCCTTATGTCCGCCTCACTGCCCGATTAGGGATTCGGGATCCGAACGACCAAGGATGAAGACCGTGCTTCGCCGCCTCTCCCATTCTCTGTTTCCTGGCGCCCTGCTGTGCGCCGCCTTCCTGGCTCCGCTGCCGGTCGTGCTCGCTCCGTCCGCCGCCGTCGCCGCGCCGGCCACGCCCGTGTCGCTGTCGGCGCAGGACCAGGCCGTCGTCGCCAAGGTCGAGGAGTATCTGAACGGCATCGTCACCCTGCAGTCGAAGTTCCTGCAGGTGGCGCCCAACGGGCGGCAGGCGACCGGCACCTTCTATCTGTGGCGGCCCGGCCGGATGCGGCTGGAGTATGACCGGCCGCTGAAGGATTTCATCGTCGCCGACGGCAGCTTCGTCTTCTATTGGGACGGCGAGATGCGCCAGCAGTCGAGCGCTCCCATCGGATCGACGCTGGCCGACTTCATCCTGCGCAAGGATATCCGGCTGTCGGGCGACGTGACCGTCAACGAGGTGTTCCAGGCCCCCGGCGTGATCGAGGTCAGCCTGCTGGAGACCAAGGACCCCGGCAAGGGCACCCTGACCCTGGTGTTCGAGGACCGCCCCTTCCAGCTGCGCAAGTGGCGGGTGCTGGATGCCCAGGGCATGACCACCGAGGTCGCCCTGCTGAACCCGCGGACCGACGTCACCTTCGACCGCGAGATGTTCTATTTCAAGGAGCCGGCGCGCGGATCGGACTTCGGCCGCGGCGACTGAGCGGCCCGTCCGCCGAATGCCGTCCGCCGAATGCCGCCCTCTCTGCCCGGACGGCCCGATCCTCCTCTGTCGACGGAGGCGGGAACCGTCTGCCGCAGCCGGCCGTTCTCCCGTTGCGGGCCATGACGGCCGGTGGGGGAGGGCGGAACGGAATGGATGGCGGATTGACGGACTGGCTGGTGCAGACCATGCACCACCTCCACTATGTCGGGATCTTCCTGCTGGTGGCGCTCGCGCGGATCTTTCCGCCGCTGCCGGCCGAGTCGGTGATCCCGCTGGCCGGGATCGGGGCGGCGACCGGCGAGTTCACGCTGGTCGGGGTCGCCATCGCCGGCGGGCTCGGCTCGCTGGCCGGGCAACTGGTCTGGTTCCTGCCCAGCCGGATGATGGGCCGCGACCGGTTGGAGGCCTTTCTGAAGAAATACGGACCCTGGTTGACCATCGACCCGAAGAAGGTGCGGCGGAGCACCGACTGGTTCGCCAGGCGCGGCGGCATCGCCGTGCTGTTCTCGCAGCCGGTGCCGGGTGTGCGCACCCTGATTTCGATCCCGGCCGGGGCGTGCAGGATGCCGATCCTGAACTATTCGCTGGCCTCGGGTATCGGCTCGATCCTGTGGACGGCGCTGCTGGCCTGGACCGGCTACATGCTGTCGACCTGGCCCTTCGCCCACCGGCTGCTCGGCTATGTCACCGTCGGGCTGCTGGTGGGGCTGGTCGGGCTCTATCTGTGGCGGCTGGCCGGGCACCTGCATCTGCTGCGCAAGGGGGGCGGCGAGACGCCAACCGTCACGCCGACGGCCGGCTGCTGAAGGCCCGCTGATGACGGCCTCAGGCCATCCCGGCGAGGCCGGTGGCGGCCATGCCGAGCGCCCACAGGCCGAAAGCGCCGAGCGCCACGCCGGTGCAGTGGTTCAGCATGGTCAGGCCGCGGTCGGAGATGCGGTGGCGCACGGCGGCGACGCCCATCGACAGGGTCATCCACCACAGCGACGACCCGATGAAGACGCCCAGCACCAGGGTCGATGCCTCCAGCCGGCCCAGCGTGCCGCCCAGCCCGAAACCGGCGAAGATGGCGATGAAGGCCATGATGGTCGCCGGGTTGGTCAAGGTCAGCGACAGGCCGGTCATGAAGCCGGTGAACCAGGATTTGGTGTCGGGGGCGGACGCCGCCTCCCGCTCCTCGGCGTCGGGCTGCTGGCGGAAGGTGCGGACCGCCACCACCAGCAGGAAGATGCCGCCGATCAGCTGGAAGGCCGTCTCGTGCCCGCGCAGGAAGCTGAGCGCCGCCGACACGCCGAAGGCGGCGATGGCGCCATAGATGGTGTCGGCCACCGCGGCGCCGAATCCGGTGAAGAAGCCCATCAGGGGGCCGTGCTGCAGGGTGCGGCGGATGCACAGCAGACCGATCGGCCCGACGGGTGCGGCGATGGCGAATCCGAGAACGATTCCCTGCAAGAGCACCCAGACTTCGTCCACCGAGCGTCGCCCCCCGAACCCAATCGCCAATTTCCGCGGCCGAAGCCTGTGGCCGTTGCCGGCTTGCCGCTGCAAACCGGGACCGGTTCGATGCAACGACTATCGGCGGGGGTGATAAACGCCCCCGTTCCCGTCGTCAACCGGGGGCGCCGCGATTCGCTGCACCATCTCGCCCGCTTTCCCTGTTGTGCGGAATGATGGCGCGGTTATCCTTTGGGTCAAGTTTCGGCTATCCGGAGTGGGTGGGACATGAAGACGCGTATCCTTGCCGCCATGCTGGCGATGACGGCGGCCGTTGCGGTCGGGCCCCAGGCGCGGGCGCAGGACTTCTCGCCGGCCGTGGTGTTCGACCAGGGCGGCAAGTTCGACAAGTCCTTCAACGAAGCCGCCTACAACGGCGCCGAACGCTTCAAGAAGGAGACCGGCACCGCCTATCGCGAGTTCGAGGTCACCAACGAGGGGCAGCGCGAGCAGGCCCTGCGCACGCTGGTGCGCCGCGGCGCCTCGGTGATCGTCGCCGTCGGCTTCTCGCAGACCGCGGCGGTGGACAAGGTGGCGAAGGAATCGCCCAACACCAAATTCTGCCTGATCGACGACAAGCTGGAGGCTCCCAACGTCCAATCCGTCACCTTCAAGGAGGAGGAGGGCTCCTTCCTGGTCGGCATGGCGGCTGCGCTGGCGTCGAAGACCGGCAAGGTCGGCTTCATCGGCGGCATGGACATCCCGCTGATCCGCAACTTCCTGACCGGCTATGAGCAGGGCGTGAAGCATGTGACGCCGGGCGCCGAGGTGTTCGTCAACATGACCGGCACCACCCCGGCCGCCTGGAACGATCCCGGCCGCGGGGCGGAGCTGGCCAAGAGCCAGTTCGGCCGCGGCGCCGACGTGGTCTTCGCCGCGGCGGGCGCCACCGGCCTGGGCGTGATGCAGGCGGCGTCCGATGCCGGCAAGCTCGCCATCGGCGTCGACAGCAACCAGAACCACGTCCATCCCGGCAAGGTGCTGACCTCCATGGTCAAGCGGGTCGATGTCGTCGTCTATGACTGCATGAAGGCGGCGAAGGAGGGCAGCTGGAAGGCCGGCCACCGTGTCGTCGGGCTGAAGGAGGACGGTGTCGGCTATGCGCTGGACGAGCACAACCGCAAGCTGATCACGCCGGAGATGGAGGCCAAGCTGGAGGAGGCCGAGAAGCAGATCATCGCCGGATCGCTGGCGGTCAAGCCGTACAAGCCTTGATGCACTCTTTGGGGCCGGGTCAGTCGATGATGCAGGAAAGCCCGCCGCCCGCCCGTTCCGGCATCGCTCTGGAAACGGTGGCGATCAACAAGTGGTTCGGCACCAACCATGCCAACCGCGACGTGTCGCTGTCGGTGCCGGCCGGAACCATCCATGGGGTGATCGGCGAGAACGGCGCCGGCAAATCGACGATCATGAGCATCGTCTACGGCTATCTGCGCGCCGACGGCGGGGAGATCCGGGTGAACGGCAATCCTGCCGCCATCCGGACGCCGCGCGACGCGCTGGCCGCCGGCATCGGCATGGTCCACCAGCACTTCATGCTGGTCGATCCCTTCAGCGTGCTGGAGAATGTGCTGCTGGGGGCGGAAGGCGGGGTGACCCTGTCGGGCGGCCTCGCCCGCGCCCGGACCGAGCTGACGCGGCTGGCCCGCGACTATGGGCTGGAGGTCGATCTCGACAGCCCGGTCGGCGACCTGCCGGTCGGTGCCCAGCAGCGGGTGGAGATCCTGAAGGCGCTCTACCGCGGCGCCGACATCCTGATCCTCGACGAGCCGACCGGCGTGCTGACCCCGCAGGAGGCCGACCATCTGTTCCGCATCCTGCGGGCGCTGCGCCAGCAGGGCAAGACGGTCATCATCATCACCCACAAGCTCCGCGAGATCATGGAGCTGACCGACAACGTCACGGTGATGCGGCGTGGGCAGGTGGTAGCCAACGTCGCCACCCGCGACACCAGCCGGGAACAGCTGGCCGAGCTGATGGTCGGCCGCAAGGTCCTGCTGCGTGTCGACAAGACGCCGGCCAGGCCGGGGGCCGAGGTGCTGCGGGTCGAGGGGCTGCGGGTGCGCGATCCGTCGGGCGTGGAGCGGGTGAAGGGCGTCGGCCTGTCGGTGCGGGCCGGCGAGATCGTCGGCATCGCCGGGGTGTCCGGCAACGGCCAGTCCGAGCTGCTGGAGGCGCTGGCCGGCATGCGGCCGATCGCCGGCGGCTCCGTCCGGCTGCGGGGGGAGGAGCTGGCCGGGCAATCCGGCCGCTTCAACGCCCGTGCCCTGCGCGGGCTGGGCGTCGGCCATGTGCCGGAGGACCGGCAGAAGGTCGGCCTCGTCACCGGCTTCTCGGCGGAGGAATGCTCGATCCTGGGATTCCAGGACGATCCGGCCTGGAACGGGCGGGTGCTGCTCGACCGCGACGCCGTCGCAGCCAATTGCGCCCGCCAGATGGAGGATTACGACACCAGGCCGCGCGACGGCACGCTGGCGGCGGCCAATTTCTCCGGCGGCAACCAGCAGAAGATCGTGCTGGCGCGCGAGATCGAACGCAATCCCGACCTTCTCCTGGTCGGGCAACCGACCCGCGGCGTCGATATCGGCGCCATCGAGTTCATCCACCGCCGGCTCGTGGCCCTGCGCGACCAGGGCAAGGCCATCCTGCTGGTCTCGGTGGAACTGGACGAGATCCGCGCCCTGTCCGACCGCATCGTCGTGATGTTCGACGGCCACATCGTCGGCGAGGTTCTGCCGGACGAGGCGGACGAGAAGACGCTGGGGCTGATGATGGCCGGCTGCAACTGACCGGCCGTCACCTCTCCCGGCTCTTTACTCCACCATCCCCAGCGCTTCCTTGTACAGCTCCAGGATGGCTTCCTGCTCCTGGCGGTCGGCCTTGTCCATCTTCCGCAGGCGGATGATCTGACGGATGATCTTGGTGTCGAAACCGGTGCCCTTCGCCTCGGCGTAGACTTCCTTGATGTCTTCCTGCAGGCCGCGCTTTTCCTCTTCGAGACGCTCGATGCGCTCGACGAAGGACTTCAGGCGATCAGCCGCGATGCCGCCGACGTCGGACATGGCAAAACCTCAAACGATGGGGGTGTTCTTGAACGGGGCGGGACGATATCGGCGGGCGGGGGGAATGGCAAGCGGACGATGCGCGCCGGCCGGACGGGGCGGGGCTGCGCCTGCGTCATCGCGTCGCGGCTGTTCCTTCGTACATCCTGGGTCACCGCGCGGATTTGAACAGCCCGTGGCTGATTTGTCCTAATATCTGAAACAATCGTACGATGGACTCACGCAGCCATTCCCTTTGTTGCGATGCACTGTATAGGCTGGTATTACCATCAAGGGGTTCGGCTTCACAAAACCACAGGGATGCGGCATGTATGCCCGTCGTCTGGGCCGATGACCCATGGGGGATGCCGGGATCGGCGTATCTGAGGCAGGGGAGTCTTATCTAATGAAAGTCGCCATTCCAAAGGAGCGACGTGCGGGCGAACTTCGCGTGGCCGCCTCACCGGAAACGGTGAAGAAACTGAAGGGTTTGGGACTGGACGTGGTGGTGGAGAGCGGGGCCGGCCTCGGTTCCAGCATCACCGATTCGGCCTTTGAGGCGGCGGGGGCCGCCATCGCCGCCGATGCGGCCTCGGCGCTGGCCGATGCCGACATCGTGCTGAAGGTGCAGCGTCCGCTGATCGCCCAAGAAATTGAAAAGGGCGAAGGCGGTGAGGACGAGCTGGCGCTTATCCGCAAGGGCGCGCTGCTGTTCGCCATCCTCAACCCCTACAACAGCCGCGACCATGTGAAGGCCTATGCCGATGCCGGCGTGAACGCCTTCGCCATGGAGTTCATGCCGCGCATCACCCGCGCCCAGGTCATGGACGTGCTGTCCTCGCAGGCCAACCTCGCCGGCTACAAGGCCGTCGTCGATGCCGCCAGCGAGTATGGCCGCGCCTTCCCGATGATGATGACCGCCGCCGGCACCGTTCCGCCGGCGAGAGCCTTCATCATGGGCGTCGGCGTCGCCGGTCTCCAGGCCATCGCCACCGCCAAGCGGCTCGGTGCCATCGTCTCGGCGACCGACGTGCGCCCGGCGGTGAAGGAGCAGGTGCAGTCGCTGGGCGGCAGCTTCGTCGCCGTCGAGAACGAGGAGTTCAAACAGGCCGAGACCGCCGGCGGCTATGCCAAGGAGATGTCCGACGACTACAAGCGCCAGCAGGCGGCATTGGTCGCCGAGCACATCAAGAAGCAGGACATCGTCATCACCACCGCGCTGATCCCCGGCCGCAAGGCGCCGATCCTGGTGACGGCGGAGCATGTGGCGTCGATGAAGCCGGGCTCGGTCATCATCGATCTGGCGGTTGAGCAGGGCGGCAACGTCGAGGGCGCCAAGCTGGGCGAGGTGGTGACCACGGCCAACGGCGTGAAGATCGTCGGCCATGCCAACTACGCCAGCCGCATCGCCGAGAGCGCGTCGCTCTTGTACGCCAAGAACCTGCTGGCGCTGCTGACCTCGCTGCATGGCAAGGACACCGGTGTGGCCGTCAACTGGGACGACGAGATCGTCAAGGCCATCGCGCTGACCCGCGACGGCGCCGTCGTCCATCCCGCCTTCGCCGGCTGACCGGGCGCCTGAGGAGACTTACCGCAATGGACCAGACCCAACTGTCCGCCCGTATTGCCGAGCTCAAGGCGAACCTCGCGGCGCTGAGCCAGCAGGCCGACCAGCTGGCCTCCCAGGTCGCCCACGCGGCCCAGCCCGCCGCGGAGGCCGCCGGCGGCCACGGCGACTTCTTCGTCACCGGCCTGACGGTGCTCGTGCTGGCCTGCTTCGTCGGCTATTACGTCGTCTGGCGCGTCACCCCGGCCCTGCACTCGCCGCTGATGGCCGTCACCAACGCCGTGTCGTCGGTCATCATCGTCGGCGCGCTCGTCGCCGCCGGCCCTGCCGGGTTCGGCTTCTCCAAGGTCATGGGCTTCCTCGCCGTCATCCTGGCAAGCGTCAACATCTTCGGCGGCTTCCTCGTGACCCAGCGCATGCTCTCCATGTTCAAGAAGAAGGGCAAGTAAGACCATGGAAACCTTGTCGGCCCTTCTCTATCTCGTCGCGTCGGTCTGCTTCGTCATGGCGCTGCGCGGGCTGTCGAGCCCGGAGACCTCGCGCCAGGGCAACATCTACGGCATGGTCGGCATGACCATCGCCATCCTGACCACGCTGGCCTCGCCCATCGTCCAGTCCTATTGGATGATCGTGCTCGGCATCGCCATCGGCGGCGCCATCGGCTATGTCGTCGCCAAGAAGATCGAGATGACGGCGCTGCCGCAGCTGGTCGCCGCCTTCCACTCGCTGGTCGGTCTGGCCGCCGTCTTCGTGGCGCTCGCCGCCTTCTATTCGCCGGAGGCCTACGGCATCGGCATCCGCGGCGCCATCGCCAAGGGCTCGCTGGTCGAAATGGCGCTCGGCACCGCCATCGGCGCCATCACCTTCACCGGCTCGCTGGTCGCCTTCGCCAAGCTGCAGGGGCTGGTCACCGGCAAGCCGCTGGTCTTCCCGATGCAGCATCCGCTGAACGCGGCGCTCGGCGTGCTGACCGTCATCCTCATCATCTGGCTGGTGCAGTCGAACTCGTCGGCGGCGATGTGGCTGATCGTGCTGGTGGCGCTGGCTCTCGGCTTCCTGCTGATCCTGCCGATCGGCGGCGCCGACATGCCGGTCGTCATCTCGATGCTGAACAGCTATTCCGGTTGGGCGGCCTGCGGCATCGGCTTCACCCTGCAGAACAACCTGCTGATCATCACCGGCGCGCTGGTGGGATCCTCGGGCGCGATCCTGTCCTACATCATGTGCAAGGGCATGAACCGCTCGATCTTCAACGTCATCCTCGGCGGCTTCGGCGGCGAGGCTGCCGCTGCCGGCGGTGCCGCCAAGGGTCCGCAGGGCTCGGTCAAGGCCGGCTCGGCCGAGGACGCCGCCTACATCATGAAGAACGCCCAGTCGGTCATCATCGTCCCCGGCTACGGCATGGCCGTCGCCCAGGCCCAGCATGCCCTGCGCGAGATGGCCGACGTGCTGAAGCATGAAGGCGTGGATGTGAAGTACGCCATCCATCCGGTGGCGGGCCGCATGCCCGGTCACATGAACGTGCTGCTGGCCGAGGCCAATGTGCCCTACGACGAGGTGTTCGAGCTGGAGGACATCAACCGCGACTTCGGCACCGCGGACGTGGCCTTCGTCATCGGCGCCAACGACGTCACCAACCCGGCGGCCAAGACCGACCCGGCCAGCCCGATCTACGGCATGCCGATCCTGGATGTGGAGAAGGCCAAGACGGTGTTCTTCATCAAGCGCGGTATGGCCGCCGGTTATGCCGGCGTCGAGAACGAGCTGTTCTTCCGCCCCAACACCATGATGCTGTTCGGCGACGCCAAGAAGGTCACCGAAGAGGTGGTGAAGGCGATGGAAGCCTGATCGGCGTCCATCTGCAATTGACCGAAAAGGGCGCGGGGGCGAAGCTTCCCGCGCCCTTCTTCTTTGGGCCGAAAAAGACGAGAGAGGATGCGGAAACCATGGCCGCCTACATCATCGCCGACGTGCGCGTGACCGACCCGGTCGCCTATGAGGTCTACAAGTCGCTGACCCCCGATGCGATCGCCAGGAATGGCGGGCGCTTCCTCAGCCGCGGCGGCGAGACGGCGGTGCTGGAAGGCGACTGGCAGCCCAACCGCATCGTCATCCTGGAATTCCCGGATTTGGGCAGCGCCAAGGCCTTTTACGACAGCCCTGAATACATGAAGGCGCGCGAGGCCCGGCGCGATGCCGCCGACTTCAAGATGATCGTGGTGGAGGGGCTGTAACGCGCCGGGAGGTGCCGTTACCAACCGTTACACAAAGCCGTCCGCGGGACACATGGCGGCAACACGGCTCCGCTATCGCTTACCGTCACCGAGAGCCGGTGGGGTCCGCCCCGCCGGCTTCCCCACAGTGACGGAAGTCCGGATATGGACGACGACGACTTTGCCGAACCGCTCGATTCGCACATCGCGCTGTGGACCCGCATCGCGATGGCGATCCTGATGGTGGGCGCCTCGCTCTGCGGCGTCTCGCTCTACCTGTTGACGGAGATCTGAGTCCGGACCGCCCGCTCCGCGCCGGACCTCCAATTCCCGCCGTTTTCGGCTATTCCGGCCCCATAAATAACGCTTCATTTGTGTGTTATTGTGAATTCCCGTGCATGATCGTGTGAAAATCTCTCTTTCCCAAACGCGCAACCGTGCTAAATAGCGTCGGAACCCCAGTCGAGGATGATCCGATGCTCCGCCTGACCCGCCGCTCCACCCTTGCCGCCCTGGTCGCCCTCGCGTCGGCCGCCGCATCGGCCGTCGCCGTCATGCCCGGCGCCGCGCGCGCTGCCGACCCGGTGAAGCTGGAGATCGGCTATATCCCGATCCTGGCCGCCTCGCCGCTGTTCATCGTCGACGGGCAGGGCTGGGCCAAGGAGGCGGGGATCGAGCTGAAGCTGACCCGTTTCGAATCCGGCCCGCACGCCATCCAGGCGATGGCCGCCGGCCAGATCGACCTGCTCTATGCCGGCGTCGCCCCGGTGCTGGTCGCCCGCACCAAGGGCGCCGACATCTCGGTCATCGCCAACTCGGCGGTGGAGGAGATGGTGGTGGCCGCCCGCGGTCCCTTCGCCAAGGCGGTGGGCGCCAACCCGACCGCCGAGACCTTCCGGAAGTTCGCCGCCGACACCGGCCGCAAGCCGAAGATCGGCACCCAGCCGCCGGGCTCGGTTCCCGACACCGTGCTGAAGCACTGGCTGTTCAAGGTGGTGAAGGTCGATCCGGCCGATGTCGAGCTGGTGCCGATGGGCATCGAGAAGACGCAGCAGGCCCTGCTGGCCGGCGCGCTCGACGCCGCCACCATCCGCGAGCCGACGGTGACCGTCACCCAGCAGATGGACCGGAACGTCGTTCTCGTCGCCACCGGCGCCCAGATGTTCCCCGACCAGCCCGGCACCGTGGTGTCCGCCCGCGCGGAGGTGCTGAAGAAGAACCCCGACGCCATCAAGGCGCTGGTCAAGGCCCATATCCGCGCCGTCGACATGATCGCCAAGGATCCGGCCGCGTCGGCCAAGCTGGTGAACAATTATCTCGGCAAGGGCCTGATGGAGCCGGCGACGCTCGAGGCGGCCTTCAAGGGGCCGGGGTCCAAGTTCGTCGCCGATCCGCATTCGGTCGTGCCGGCGGTGGAGAAGATGATGGCCTTCACCAAGGAGATCGGGTCGGCCAGCGAGACCATCCCGGTGGCCGAGGCCTTCGATTTCAGCTTCTACGATGCCGCCGTCAAGTAAGCCGGTGCGCGCAGGGATATCGGATAGCCGATGAAGACCACCAACAAGATCGCCCTGTCGGCGCTGGGCGTCGTCGTCTTCCTGCTGGCGTGGGAAGCCTTGGCACGCAGCGGCATCGTGCCGGCACGGCTGCTGCCGTCGCCGAGCGCGGTGCCCGCCGCCTTCCTGACCGAGTTCAAGAGCGGCATCTGGCAGGCGATGGTGATGGCCAGCCTGTCGCACTATCTGGTCGGGCTGGCGTTGGGCACCTTCCTCGGCGTGTCCTTCGGCACGGCGGCGGCCCTGTGGGGCAAGTGGGACGCCTTCCAGGCCTGGGTCGTGCGCATGCTGCGCCCGATTCCGGCCATCGCCTGGATCCCCTTCGCCATCATCTGGTTCGGCGTCAGCGAGGCGGCGGCGTCCTTCCTGATCGCGCTGACGGTGTTCTGGATCAACTATTACGCCAGCTACGCCGCGGTGCGCGGGGTGGACAAGGACCTGATCGAACTGGGCTATGCCTTCGGCCAGGGCGGTCTGATCCCGCGCCTGTTCAAGATCATCCTGCCCGGCGCGCTTCCGGGCATCCTCTCGGGCCTGCGCGCCGGGCTGGGGCAGGGCTGGATGACGGTGGTCGCGGCCGAGCTGTTCGGCATCTCCGGCCTCGGCATGCGGATGATGGAGGCGTCGGGCCTGCTGGCGACCCACATCGTCGTGCTCTACATGGTCACCATCGCGCTGCTCTATGGCGTGTCGGATTTCCTGTTCATGCAAGTTCAGTCGCGGGTGCTCTCATGGCAGCGGTGACCCTCTCCAAAACCGCGGCGTCATCGGTCATCGACCTCGAGGACGTGTCCATCGGCTACGGCAGCGACGCGCCGCCGGTGCTGGTCGACGTCAACCTGTCGATCGAGCGTGGCAGCTTCGTCGCCATCGTCGGCCCGTCGGGCGTCGGCAAGTCCACGCTCCTGCGCGTCGTCGCCGGGCTGCACACCGCCCGCAGCGGCGGCGTCACCATCCACCAGGACAAACGTCCCGGCCACCGCCCGGTCGGGCTGGTCTTCCAGGATTCCCGCCTGCTGCCCTGGCGCCGGGTGATCCGCAATGTGGAGTTCGGGCTGGAGGGGTTGCCGGTCGGCCGCGACGAGCGGCGTCAACGGGCGGAGGCCGCGCTGAAGCTGGTCCGGCTCGACGGCTATGCCCGCCGCTGGCCCTACGAGCTGTCGGGCGGTCAGCGCCAGCGCGTCGGCATCGCCCGCGCCATGGCGGTGGATCCGGACATCCTGCTGATGGACGAACCCTTCGGCGCGCTGGACGCCATCACCCGCCACAACCTGCAGGACGAGTTGCGCCGCATCCACCAGGAGACCGGCAAGACCGTGCTGTTCGTCACCCATGACCTGGAAGAGGCGGTGCATCTGGCCGACCGCATCATCGTGCTGGGCGGCACCCCGGCACGGGTGGTGCGCGACGTGCGCAACAGCGCCGGCCGCGACGGCTCGGTGTTCCGCGATCAGGTGGAACAGCTGCGCTCGGAGATCGCGGACAACTACAGCATCTGATCGGAAAGGGCGGGACCAACGCCCCCCCCCCGTGGCCGGGCCGGGCTCCGGACACTGTGAAGTCTCTGGAACAAAAGGAACTTTGCGTCATCCCCGCGAAGGCGGGGATCCAGGCTTGCCCATTGGTTCTGCTTGGAAAACCCTGGATCCCCGCTTTCGCGGGGATGACGGTCGATAAGGGATGGGCTCGGCTTCGACAACAATTCGACCAGTAAGTTAGCGCCTATGCGCCTTCGCGGGAATGACGGCCGGGAAAGGCACGCCTTTTCCGGACCGCTCCCCGGCCTCACGATTATAAGCCCATCGTACAATTTCCTATACGAACGGTCTCTGGCAGCCTGAAGTCGGCATAATGTTTGCTGCGTTGCGGCAAACCGGCTGCGAGGGGCTGTGTCATGGGGCCGCACCGACCGTCTATTGGGCATAATGCCGGCCAGCTTGGCGGGGGCCGCACAGGATCTGTGCAGCACAACATTCTGGCCGCCGCGGCTTGCGGGGTGTCCGGCTTCATCGCCGCACAGGGCGGCTGCCCCGACCGGGTGTTCCACCGGGCGGGCGTGGAGGAGCGGGCGCTCGGCCAGCCGACGCTGGCGCTCGACCTCCGCGCCTATGTGGCGATGATGGAGGTGGCGGCGGCGGAGACCGGAAACGACAATTTCGGCCTGATGTTCGGGCGGCAGTTCCAGCCGGAGATGCTGGGGCTGATCGGCTCCATTGCGCTGGCCGCGCCGACGCTGGGTGCCGCGCTGGACCATCTGGCCCGGCTGTTCCCCTTCCACCAGCAGGCGACAGAGACCCGATTCGTCCGCGAGGGCGAGTTGCTGCGGCTGGAATACCGCATCCTCGACGGCTGCATCGTCGAGCGGCGGCAGGATGCCGAGCTGACCATGGGCATGTTCGCCAATGTGGTGCGCGCCTGTCTCGGCCCGCAGTGGATGCCGGAGGAGGTGCATTTCGAGCACCCGAAGCCGGAGGGCTGGCGCCAGCACGAGGCGCTGTTCGATGCGCCCGCCCATTTCGGCCAGCGCACCAACGCCATCCTGCTGCGCGACCGCCATCTCGACCGTCGCATGCCTGGCGGCGACATGGCGCGGCTGACCGGGCTGTGCGGCACGTTGATCGACATCGCCCGAGGCACCGGCACGCCGCCGCTGCTCGACCGTGTCAAGGCGGAGGTGCGGGCGCGGCTGCCGGAAGGCCCGCCCTATGTCGAGGACATCGCCGACCGGCTGGGCATCGCCCGCTGGACCCTGCAGCGCCGGCTGGCCGACGAGGGGCTCAGTTTCTCCGATCTGGTGGAGGGGGTGCGGCGCGATCTGGCCGCCATCTACATCCGCCAGCGCCATGTCCCCATCGCCGACATCGGCGCGCTGCTCGGCTATTCGGAGGTCAGTGCCTTCAGCCGGGCCTTCCGCCGCTGGTTCGGCCTGTCGCCGGCGCGGATGCGCGGAGCCTGAACGACGGGCAAATCGGCGGTCGGCTGCAGGAGGGGGCTTTCCTCATCACGGGCAGCGCGCTCTTGCGTGCTTTTCCAAGCCACCCGGCCGGCATGGCGGGCGACCATGCCGCCGCCGACTCGCCCCGGTTCCGAGAAGCGCGTGCTGCGAACTGATTCGGATATATTCCCGCTGGAAGCTGCGCATCTGCCATTGATGTATCGTATGGCGATTTTCCTTGAACATACGTTCAGCTATGCCAGAAGGACAGCATCATGCATCGGATGCAGCATAGCGCCGCGCTTCGCGAAGCGGCACATAGGGAGTTTCGTTTTTCATGTTGAACAATATCAGTATCACCAAAAAAATATTCGCGCTTGTGGGCTTGGCGCTATTTTGTTCATTTGCCATTGTGGCATATAATCTTAGTCATCTGAAAAGTTCCATGATTGAGGATCGCAAGCAGGCGATCCGGAATATTGTTGAGAATGCTGTCAGCATCGCCGAATATTACAATCGTGAGGCGGCCAGCGGTGCGCTTCCGCTCGATGAGGCCAAGGCACGCGCAAAGAACGTCATCCGCGCCCTACGCTACGGCAAGGGCGACTATTTCTTCGTCTACAATACCAATGGCGTCACCGAGGTCCATGGCACCCGCAAGGAGCTGGAAGGCCAGATGCGGCTGGAGGAAAAGGACGTCGACGGTTTCGCCTTTCTGCGGCACCAGATCGCCAATGCCCAGGCCGGCGGCGGATTCACCACCTACCGCTTCACCAAGCCGAACGGCGGCAGCGCGGTCTACGCAAAGATCTCCTACGATGCCCCCTTCATGCCATGGAATTGGGTGATCGCATCCGGCGTCTATGTCGATGACATCGACAACAGCTTTGCCGACAAACTTTATCAGGCATTTGCGGTGATTGCCGGCGTGATCGCGGTGATGCTGATCGCGTCCATCTATCTCGGCAGGGCGATCACCCGGCCCATCGCTGCGCTGGCGACCGCCATGCGCCAGTTGGCCGGCGGCGACCATGGCGTTTCCATTGCCGGAGCCGGGCGGCGGGACGAGATCGGCGCGATGGCCCAGGCCGTCCAGATCTTCAAGGACAATGGCATCGCCATGGCCGCCCTGCGCCGCGAAAGCGAACAGGCGGCCGAACAGGCTGCCGCCGACCGGCGCAAGGGCATGCTGGATCTGGCCAACGGCTTCGAAACCCAGATCAAAACGATCGTCGACAGCGTCGCCGAGCAGGCAGCCCAGCTCCGCTCCACCTCGGGCGTGCTGACCGACATCGCCCGGAATGCGGCCGAGCAGTCCGACCACACCTCGCGCGCCGCCTCCGAAGCCGGCAGCGGCGTGCAGATCGTCGCCGCGGCGGCCGAGCAGCTTGCCTCGTCGATCCAGGCGATCAGTGCCGAAGTCAGCCGGTCGACCAGCATGAGCCAGAAGGCGGTGGACGAAACCCAGCGGACGGCCGAGATCGTCGCCGGCCTTACCGCCGCCGCNGCAAGGGCTTCGCGGTGGTCGCCGGCGAGGTCAAGAGCCTCGCCAACCAGACGGCAAAGGCCACCGAAGAGATCAGCGCCCAGATCGGGACGATCCAGACCGCCACCCGTTCCGTCGTCACTGCCATCGACGACATCAGCAGCACCATCACCGGCATCAACGAGACCGCAACCACCATCGCTTCAGCCGTCGAGGAGCAGGGAGCGGCGACCCGCGAGATCGCCCGCAACGTGCAGCAGGCGGCCAGCGGGGCGCAGGAGGTGGTCAGCCGGGTGCAGGGCATGCAGAAGATGGCCGGCGAAACCGGCAAAGGCGCCAGTCAGGTCGAGGAGGCAGCCTCCGATCTGCTGATGCAGTCCGATGAATTGACCCGCCAGATGGACCGCTTCATCAGCGGCATCCGCGCCGGCTGAGTCGTGACGCGGAGCGTCGGCCGCGGCGGACGGGACGGTCAGAGACCGACCTCGACCGCCGCGTTGACGACGTAGATCTGCTCGTTGCGGTCGTTCTTGTCGGCCAGGAAGATCCCGCTCGGCGCCAGCATGCCGCCGCCGGTGACATGGACGGTGACGGCGCCATAGGGAAAGACGGCCTTCACCGCCTCGTGGTCGAGCCGGTCGGCATCGGCCGGCACGGCGAGATGGACGCGCACCTGCATCCTGCCGGTGTCGCCATCCACCAGGGCGCGCATGCCGGGCATCGAGTTGCGCTCTATGGCGTTGCGCACGGCGCGGATGGCGGCCTTGGTCACGTCCTGGCCATGCAGATCCACCCCCATGCCGAGTTCCACGAACATCACCTGCTTCATCGCGCCGCACTTTCCTGTCGGTGTCGGGTGAGGAGGAGGATGGCGTGCCGGCATGGGGAGGGCCAGGGGGTGGGGGTGGGATTTTCGGGGGGTGGAAGCGGCGGCTTTGCCCCCTCCCCAACCCTCACTCCATCGGCAGACCCACGTAATTCTCCGCCAACGCCGTCATGGCGGCGCGGGAGTGGACGACATAGTCCAGCTCGGCCAGATGCACGCGCTGCTCGAAGGGCGATTCGTGCTCGTTCCGGTGCAGCATCGTGGTCATGTACCAGGAGAAACGCTCCGCCTTCCAGATGCGGCGCAGGCAGGTGGCGCTGTAGCGCTCCAGCCCCTCGGTGCTGCCGGTCTTGTAATAGGCGGTCATGGCGCGGGACAGCACCAGCACGTCGGCGACCGCCAGGTTCAGCCCCTTGGCCCCGGTGGGCGGCACGATGTGGGCGGCGTCGCCGGCGATGAACAGGCGGCCGTGCTGCATGGGATCGCAGACGAAGCTGCGCATGGCGATGATGCCCTTCTGGAAGATCGGACCTTCCTTCAGGGTCCAGCCGCTCTCGTCCTCCAGCCGGCGGTGCAGTTCCGACCAGATGCGGTCGTCGGACCAGTTGGCGATGTCGTCCTTCGGATCGACCTGGATGTAGAGCCGCTGCACCTCCGGCGAGCGGGTGCTGAGCAGGGCGAAGCCGCGCTCGTGGTTGGCGTAGATCAGTTCGGGGTGCGACGGCGGCGCCTCCGTCAGGATGCCGAGCCAGCCGAAGGGATAGACGATCTGGTATTCGGTGCGGGTGGCGGCGGGGATCGCCTGCCGGCTCGGTCCGTGGAAGCCGTCGCAGCCGGCGACGAAATCGCAGCGCAGCTCCTCCACCGGGCCGTCCGGGCTGCGGCGGAACCGCACGCGCGGCGTCTTGCCGTCGAGGTCGTGGAACTGCACGTCGGACACGCCGAACAGGATGCTGCCGCCATCCTCCAGCCGGGCGGCGACGAGGTCGCGGATCACCTCGTGCTGGGCATAGACGGTGACGCGCTTGCCGCCGGTCAGCTCCGCCATGTCGATGTGGTGGCTCTGCCGATCGAAACGCAGGGTGATGCCGGAGTGGAAATGGCCCTCGCGCATCATGCGGTCGCCGAGGCCCATGTCGTTCATCAGGTCGACCACCCACTGTTCCAGCACGCCGGCGCGGATGGTGCCCTCGATCTCCTCGCGGCTGCGATGCTCCAGGATCACCGACTCGATGCCCTGGCGGTGCAGCAGATGGGACAGGAACAGGCCGGCCGGGCCGGCGCCGACGATGGCGACCTGTGTACGGGTCGAACGGGTGGTTTGCATGTCTCTCGCCCTCTTCGGGAAGCCGGATTCGGCGCTGCGGCGCCGATTGTTTCGTGCGCCGATGATTATTGGTCATGCTAGTCCTTGGTGCGGACGGGCGGACATAGACGAACCGGCGAAAGCCTTGTACTTTTCATCGCCAGACCGCCGGAGTCCGTTCGATGTCCGCCCAGTGTGCCCATGCAGCCGAACCCATTCCCCGCTACTGGCTCTACGGCGAACCGCCGGCCGTCCCGGAGCTGCGCTTCGTCCATATCGAGACGATTCCGGAGCGGATGCGCTTGTACAATTGGGAGGTCCGGCCCCACCGCCATGATGGGCTGAGCCATGCGCTGCTGGTCACCGGCGGCGGCGGGTGGCTGACCGCCGATGGGGTGGACACCGCCTTTCGTGCCCCCGCCCTCATCGTCGTCCCGGCGCATGTGGTGCACGGCTTCCGTTTCGATGCCGGCACCGACGGCCATGTTCTGACCATGTCGGAGGGCTTCCTGGCCGGCGTGCTTGCCGCCGCGCCGGAGGCGGACCTGCGCGACGCTCCACCCCTGCCGCTGGCCTGGGATTTGGAAGAGGAATCGGACGAGGCGGCGGCGCTGTCCGATGCCTTCGCCGCCATCCGGGGGGAGTTCCGCGCCCACCATGTCGGCCGCGCCAGCGCGATTTCGGCCCATGTGATGCTGCTGCTGGTCGCCGTGGCGCGGCTGAAGGCCGGCCGGCGCGATGGGGCGGGCCGCGACGGGCCGGGACAATCCCCCGATTTGCGGCTGCTCGCCCGGCTGCGGCCGATGATCGACGAGCGGTTCAGCCAGCACTGGCCGGTGGAGCGCTATGCCGCGGCGCTGGGCGTCACGCCGGGCCGGCTGAATGCCGCCTGCCGCCGCGTCACCGGCCTGTCGACCCTGCAGCTGGTCCATGCCCGGCTGATGCTGGAGGCCAAACGGTCGCTGATCTACACCAGCCACGGCATGGCGGAGATCGGCTATGCCCTGGGCTTCGAGGATCCGGCCTATTTCTCGCGCTTCTTCACCAAGCGCGAAGGGCGGTCGCCGCAGGCCTTCCGGCGGGCGCACGCCAGCGATGGGCAAGAGGCCAGCGGCGCAGCGGGAGGCAGCCTTGACGGCAACGGCCTTGACCGGACCGGGGGCGTCTCACCACAGTAGCATCCTTCGGATATGGCGAGCGGATATCGCGGGGCACGCCCCGCGGGAAGGGGTGATGGCGATGGACAGCCTGGACGTTGCAGTGCGGGAGGCGGCGGAGTCGGTCGAACAGTCGCTGTGGCGCCGCTTGCGCGCCGATGCCGCCCGCGTCGCGGAGGAGGAAAGCGGCCTCGCCCCCTTCCTGTATGACGCGGTGCTGGCACGCGACGGCTTCGGCCCGGCGCTGGCGGCGCTGCTGGTGCGCAAGCTGGCCGACCGCGCCATGCCGGAGGACCGGCTGGCCGCGGTGGTGCGCGACGCCATGGAGTCCGATCCGGCCATCGTCGATGCCGCCGCCGCCGACCTCGCCGCCATCCTGGCCCGCGACCCGGCCGCCGACGGCTGCCTGACGCCCTTCCTCTATTTCAAGGGCTTCCACGCCCTGCAATGGCACCGCGTCGCCAACTGGCTGTGGAAGCGTCAGCGCCACGACCTTGCCCATTTCCTGCAAAGCCGCGTGTCGGAGGCCTTCGCCGTCGACATCCATCCCGCGGTTCCGGTCGGGCGCGGTGTCTTCATCGACCACGGCACCGGCGTGGTGATCGGCGAAACCGCGGTGATCGGCAACGACGTCTCGATCCTGCAGAACGTCACGCTGGGCGGCACCGGCAAGGAGCATGGCGACCGCCACCCCAAGGTCCGCGACGGCGTGCTGCTGTCGGCCGGGGCCAAGGTGCTGGGCAACATCACCATCGGCGCCCACGCCAAGGTCGGCGCCGGCAGCGTCGTGCTGAAGGACGTCCCCGGCTGCGCCACCGTGGCCGGCGTGCCCGCCAAGGTCGTCGGCTGGTGCCGCGACGAGCCGGCCCCGGCATTGACCATGGACCAGAGCCTGCAGCAGGGCGATTACAGCATCTGACCGCCTTTCGGCCCGAACCGGCCATGTTCCTTGCGCTGTTTCCCCGCTGCCCCTCCGCTGTCACCGGAAATCCGTCGTCCGGGTGACTACATGGATGGCGGGCGTGGAGCGCGCGGGAGCAGGGCGTGAGGGTCGTGAAGGTGCTGCTGGCATTTCTGTTGACGCTGGTCCTGCTGCTCGCCGGGCCGGCCTTTCTCATCGCGTCCGGAGCCGTACCGACGGCCGTCGACTGGAGCCGCATCGACCGCAGCCCGGTGGGCCTCGCCCCCGATGCGGCGACGACGCCGGAGGCGGTGGTCCAGGTCTATGCCGCGCGCGTGCTGTCCTGGCGCGGCGCCTTCGGCGTGCATCCGTGGTTCGCGGTTAAACCGGCCGGCGCCCGCGGCTACACCGTCTATGAGGTGATCGGCTGGCGCGCCTACCGCGGCCTGCCGGTGGTGGCCGTCAGCAACCGCGACCCCGACGGACGCTGGTTCGGAGCCCAGCCCACGCTGCTGACGGAACTGCGCGGCCCGGCCGCCGAAGCCGCGATCCCCAAGATCGCCGCCGCCGCCGCCAGCTATCCCTTTGCCGGCGAGTACCGGGTCTGGCCCGGCCCCAACAGCAACACCTTCGCCGCCTGGATCGGCCGCGCCGTGCCGGACCTGCGGCTCGACCTGCCGTCCACCGCGCTGGGCAAGGATTATCTGGGCCGCAGCCTGCTCGCCCGTGCGCCGAGCGGCACCGGCTGGCAGATCAGCCTGTTCGGTGTCGCCGGCCTGCTGCTGGCGCTGGAGGAAGGGCTGGAGATCAACCTGCTGGGCCTGACCATCGGCATCGACCCGCTGGACCTTGCCGTGAAACTGCCGGGGCTTGGGCGCATCGGGTGGTTCGATTCGGGGTCGGCATAGGAGGACGCGGTGAATGGGCAGAAGATGGCGGACCTGCCGCGGTTGTCATCGACCCTGTCCTGCAGCATCCGGTCGTTCCGCCGGGCCGGACCGTGGAAAAAAGCCCAGAACCGCCACCATTTCAATGCGTCGGCCTTGCGGTACAGGGCAGCGTGCGCTGTCGCGCAGCCCGACCGCAGCCACCGCCAACGGCTGAAAAGGAAATGGGCGCCAGCAGGCGCCCAAGGTAGAGGGAGAATGTCCGAGACAACATCGGACAGCCTCAGCATCCGGCAATTGCCTTTCACATTCGTCACTCGCTCGATGAGGAGAAACCCCCATGTTCCCCACCCATTCGGCGCGGCGATCCCGCGCGCCCCCACCGAAACCATCCCTGACACCATCCTCCGCCGGGAAGGTCGGTCCCGCTTCATCGGGGAGCCCGGCTTTCCGGGCCCCAGGCGCTTCGCAGGGATCATGTCGATCTCGTCGCGGGACGGGCGCGCAGGCCGGACAGCAAGACCGGTGCGAAAACCACCCACCGCAACGATCCGGTGGTCGGGATACTGACCGCACTGCCGCTCTAGTGACCGTGGTGGTCATGCCCGCCGTCGGCGTCCCCGTCGCGCATCGGGATCACGACCGCACGGCCATGCCGTACACCGCGTTCGGCGATCACCCGTTCGGCCATGCCGCGCACCGCCGCCTCTTGCCCCTTCAGCACCGCCACTTCCATGCAGCTTCCATGGTCCAGATGGACATGAAGCGTTGTCAGCGTCAGTTCATGATGCTCATGGAAGGTGGTGGTCAGGCGCTTCGACAGTTCCCGTGCCGCATGGTCGTAGACATACACCAGCGCGGCCACGCAGGCGCCCGTCTCCCCCTCCGCCGAGGCGGCCTCGGCCAAGCCGCTGCGGGCGAGATCGCGGATCGCTTCCGATCGTCCCTGGTAGCCGCGCCGTTCGACCAGACGGTCGATGTCAGCCAGCAGATCGTCGTCCAACGTGACCGTAACCCGTTGCATGTCGCCTCCCCCCGTGCCGGCCGGGACAAGATGCCGCTGCGACAGAAGTATGATGAATCTTGATAGACATCATACCAAGCCGGCCGTATCGTCCCTGGCGTGACCATAGGGCCGGACGCTTTCACCGTCCATCCGCAACCGGCGGGTGGACGGGCAGGCAGGCGAGCCACGAACGTGGCCGGGGACCATGGCAGGCCGAGCGGAACGGGTGATGTGATGGCGCGATGGCGGAAGAGGCTGGCCGGAACGGTGGCGGCCGCCCTTTTTCTGGCGGCGGCGATGGCCGGAGAACAAGCGGCGGCGGCCGGTCCGCGAGGAACGCTGACCTACTCCTGGAGCGGCAATGCCGGGCCGCTCGACCCGCACCGTTACTCGCCCAACCAGATGTTCGCGCAGGCCATGGTCTACGAGCCGCTGGTGCATTACCGCGAAGGCGGCACCATCGAGCCATGGCTTGCCACCGCCTGGACGATCTCGCCCGACGGACGCACCTACGACTTCACCCTGCGCGAGGGCGTGGTCTTCTCCGATGGCACGCCGTTCGACGCGGCGGCGGTCAAGGCGAACTTCGACGCGGTTCTGTCGGAGCGGTCCAGGCATGACTGGCTGGAACTGATCGGGCAAATCCAATCGGTCGAGGTGCTGGACAGCCGAAGGATCCGTCTGGGCCTGAAGGACCCCTATTATCCGACGTTGCTGGAGCTGGCGCTGATCCGCCCGGTGCGCTTCGCCGCTCCGTCGGTGATCACCGCCGACGGCGTCCGCTCCCCGGTCGGCACCGGACCCTGGATGCTGACCGAGACGAAGAAGGGCGAATACGACGTCTTCACCCGCAATCCGTCCTACTGGGGGCCGAAGCCGGCCTATGAGCGCATCGTCGTCAAGGTCATCCCCGATCCGACATCCCGCGCCGTCGCCTTCGAAACCGGCGAGATCGACCTGATCTACGGCGGCACCGGGCAGATTTCGGCCGACAGCTTCACCCGCTTCAAGGCCCGCGGCACCGGCCGGACCGCCGTGTCGGCGCCGCTGGCCACCCGGACGATGGCGATCAACAGCGGCCGTGCCCCGACCAGCGACGTGGCGGTGCGCCGCGCCATCAACCACGCGGTGAACAAGGACGCCATCGTCGCCAAGCTGCTCTACGGGCTGGAGCCGCGGGCCGACACGCTGTTCGCTGCGAACTTCCCCTACACCGATCTCGGCCTTGCACCCTACGCCTTCGATCCGGCACGGGCGGCAAGGCTACTCGACGAGGCCGGATGGACACTGCCGGCCGGCGGAACCGTCCGCATGCGCGACGGCCAGCCGCTGCGGGTTGAATTGTGCTTCATCGGCAACGATGCGCGGGAGAAGGCGCTCGCGGAGGCGATCCAGGCGAACCTGAAGGCGGTCGGCTTCGATGCCGTCCTGGTCGGCGAGGAGGAGAACGCCGTCCAGGCCCGGCAGAAGGACGGCCGCTTCGGCCTGATCTTCGGCGATACCTGGGGAGCCCCCTACGATCCGCATTCCTTCGTGAGTTCGATGCGGGTGCCGGCCCACGCCGATTACCAGGCGCAGCGCGGCCTGCCGATGAAGGCGGAGATCGACGCCAAGATCGGCGCCGTGCTGGTGACGACGGACGAGACGGCTCGGCAGGCGCTCTACCGCGACATCCTGACCACCCTGCATGAACAGGCGGTCTATCTGCCGCTGTCCTACCTGACCGCGATGTCGGTCAGCCGCGGCGTGGAGGGGGTGGGCTTCGGCGCCAGCGTCTACGAGATTCCGTTCGGCGCCATGCGTCCGGCACCGTGACGCGGGAGACCGGAGGATGTTGCGCTTCATCGTCGGCCGCCTGCTGACCTTGCCGCCGCTGCTGCTGGCGGTGTCGGTCGGCGTGTTCCTGCTGCTGCGGCTGGGGCGCGGCGATCCGGCGCTGGATTACCTGCGCCTGTCCAGCATCCCGCCGACCGACGCCGCCGTCGCCGCGGCCCACCGGATGCTCGGGCTGGACCGTCCGCTGGCGGAGCAGTACCTGTCCTGGCTGTGGCAGGCGCTGCATCTCGATTTCGGGCTGTCCTACGTCACCCGCCGGCCGGTGCTGGACGATTTGCTCTATTACCTGCCGGCCACCTTGCAGCTGGGGGCCGCCGCGCTGGTCGTCACGCTGGCGGTCAGCCTGCCGCTCGGCATCTGGGCGGCGCGGCACCGCGACCGTCTGCCCGACCATCTGGTGCGGGCGCTCGCCTTCGCCGGCGTGTCGATCCCGAATTTCTGGCTGGGCTTCCTGCTGGTTCTGCTGTTCTCGGTGACGCTGAACTGGCTGCCGCCGCTCGGCCGCGGCGGCTGGAGCCACATGGTGATGCCGGTCGCCGCCGTCGCCTTGATGTCGCTGTGCATCAACGCCCGGCTGCTACGCGCCAGCATGCTGGAGACCGCGGGCCAGCGCCACGTCCTCTATGCCCGGCTGCGCGGCCTGCCGGAGCGGCGGGTCGTCCAGAACCATATCCTGCGCAACGCCCTGCTGCCCATCGTCACCGCCACCGGGATGCACATCGGCGAGCTGCTGGGCGGCACGCTGGTGATCGAGAACATCTTCGGCTGGCCGGGGATCGGGCGCTATGCCGTCTCCGCCATCTACAACCGGGATTATCCGGTGCTGCAGTGCTTCACCCTGCTGATGACGGTGATCTTCGTGCTGTGCAATCTGGCTGTCGACGTGCTGTATGCGTGGCTCGATCCGCGCATCCGCCCGGCACGGGAGGTCGGGCGATGAGCGTGCTTGTCCAGGATGACGGGCTGTCCGGTGCCCGCCGCCGGCTCCGGCCTCGCCGCACCACACTGGCCGGGCTGGCCCTGGTCGGCGTCATCGCCCTGGCTGCCCTGGCCGCTCCCCTGCTTCCCTGGGATCCGGAGGCGGTCGATCTGATGGCGCGGCTGGAAGGGCCGAGCGCCGCCCATTGGCTCGGCACCGATCATCTCGGGCGCGACCTGCTGGCCCGGCTGCTGCACGGCGCCTCGGTGTCGCTTGGGGCGGTCGCCGTCATCGTCGCCCTGATCCTGACCTTGGGCATCGGCATCGGCGGCCTGTCGGGCTTTCTCGGCGGGCGGACGGACCGGATCGTCATGCGGGTCTGCGACGGTTTCCTGACCGTGCCGACCTTCGTGCTCGCCATGTTCATGGTCGGCGTGCTCGGCACCGGCCTGACCAATGTGGTGCTGGCCATCGCCCTGTCCCACTGGGCCTGGTACGCCCGCATCGTCCGCGGCATGGTGCTGTCGCTGCGCGAGCGCGACTTCGTCGCCGCCGCCATCGTCTCCGGCGCGTCGCGGCCGCGCGTCTTCGTGGAGCATGTCCTGCCGGGGGTGCTGGTGCAGCTGGTGGTGCTGGCGACGCTCGACATCGGGCACATGATCCTGCATGTCGCCGGCCTGTCCTTCCTCGGGCTGGGGGTGACGCCGCCGACGCCGGAATGGGGGGTGATGATCAGCGACGCGCGCGAATTCATCTGGACCCAGCCGATGCTGATGCTGTGGCCGGGGCTGATGATCCTGCTGACGGTGATGGGCTTCAACCTGCTGGGCGACGCGCTGCGCGACCGGCTCGACCCGACGCTGGCGGGAGACGACCATTGACCGTGCACCGTCTGAGCGTGGAGGGGCTCAGGCTCTCGGCCCGCCGCGACGGCCGTCCGGTGGAGCTGGTGCGCGGCATCGATCTGGCGGTGGAGCGCGGGCGCGTCACCGCGCTGGTCGGCGCCAGCGGGTCGGGCAAATCCCTGACCTGCCTTGGGTTGCAGGGGCTGACGCCGCCTGGGGTGGAGCGGCTCGGCGGCCGTGTCCGTCTCGACGGCGAGGCGGTCGAACCGGCGACGCTGCCCGGCCGGACGGTGGCGACGGTGATGCAGAACCCGCGCAGCGCCTTCAATCCGGTGCTGACCATGCGCGCCCATGCCCGCGAAACGCTGGCGGTGCGCGGCGATGCCGGCGCGCTGGACCGGCTTCTGCCGGAGGTTCTGGCGGAGGTCGGCCTGCCGGAGCCCGACCGCATCGCCCGGCTCTACCCGTTCGAGATGAGCGGCGGCATGCTTCAGCGCATGATGATCGCCCTGGCGCTGCTGGCCGGGGCGCCCTTCCTGCTGGCCGACGAGCCGACGACCGACCTCGACCCGTTGGTCCAGGGCCATATCCTGTCCCTGATCGAGCGGCTGGTCGCCACGCGGGGGCTGGGTGTGCTGATCGTCACCCACGACATGGGGGTGGTCGCCCGGCTGGCCGACGAGGTGGCGGTGATGGAAGCCGGCCGCATCGTCGAGACGGCTCCGGTCGCCGCGCTGTTCGCGGCACCGCGTTCCGGCGCCGCCCGCGCCCTGCTCGATGCCCACCGGGCGCTCTATCCGGAGGAGTTCGCGTGACGATCCTGCTGGCCGCCGAGGCGGTGGAGAAACGGTATGGCGGGCAAGGCGTCTTCGCTAAGGGGCCGTCGAAGACGGTGCTGCGTGGCGTCAGCCTGTCGGTGAGGGACGGGGAGAGCGTGGCGCTGCTTGGCGCCAGCGGATCGGGCAAGAGCACGCTGGCCCGGCTGATGCTTGGCCTCGAACGGCCGGATGGCGGCACGGTGCGCTGTCTCGGCCGGCCGATCGATGCAATGGATGCCGCCGGCCGCCGGACCTTCCGGCGGACGGTGCAGGCGGTGTTCCAGGATCCGCTGGGCGCGGTCAATCCGCGCCATCGGATCGGCCGGATCATCGCCGAACCGCTGCGCCACCTGACCGGCCTCGACGCGCGGGAACGGGCCGCCCGTGTGGCGGAGCTGTTGCGGCTGGTCGGGCTGGCGCCGGAGGATGCCGACCGGCTGCCGGGGAGCATGAGCGGCGGCCAGGTTCAGCGTGTCTGCATCGCCCGCGCGCTCGCGCCGGAACCCCGGCTGATCCTGCTGGACGAGGCGGTGTCGAATCTCGATCTCGTGCTGCAACTCCAGATCCTCGATCTGCTGGCCGGGCTGCGCGACCGGCTGGGCACCGCCTTCCTGTTCATCACCCACGACGTCCGGCTGGTCCGCCGCTTCTGTGACCGGGTGGCGGTGCTGCATGACGGCGGACTGGTGGAGGACCGGCCGGTCGGCCCCTCTTTCGCCTTCGACCATCCGGCGGCGCGGGCGCTGCTGGACGCCATGTTGCCCGCGGCCCCATCACCGGCGTTGCGGGACCGGTCAGCGGAATCGCGGACCGCCCCCTGATCGGGACGCCCGCATCATTGCGAGGACAGGAACGGCTCGACGCCATTGACAGGCGTATGGCCTGCCTCTATCACGAGAGGCATTGTCGGCGGTTTTCCCGGACGCAAGCCGGGAGATTAAAAGGGAACGACGGAAGCGACAGGCCTCCAAGCCTGATGCAAGCCGTGGCTGTCCCCGCAACTGTGAGCGGCGAGTCGGCACCAGAAAGCCACTGACCGGAGGTCCTTGGGATCGCGGTCGGGAAGGCGGTGCCGGATGACGACCCGCGAGCCAGGAGACCTGCCTCCGACAGCGTCACTCTGCCTTCGATCGGGGTGTGTCGAAGGTGCGGAAACCCGTCGTGGTGACGCGTCCATTGGCGTTGCCGCGACCGGAGTCCGGGATGATCGATCCTCCCTGAATCACGTCGCAGCTGAATGGTTCTCCAGGCGCGGGGCCTCGCGTCGTGGCGTCCGTTCGGCAACGCCCGTTCAACGGCTCCGGTTTCCGGGGCCGGCATGGATGTGTTGTCCCGGACGGGCGGCTTCGCGGCCGCACCGCTTGTCCGAACGCGCCTCCATGCCTGTGGCAGGACGTGGCAGAGCATGCAGACAAGCCGTTCCATCACACATTTTGGCAGGACTTTTTGCGTCCGGGTCGCCTTGGCCGGGCTCGGGGTTGCGGCCGGAGCGTCGGCCGCCTCGGCGGACGACCTTCAACTCGCTCCGCTGGAGATCGCGGCGCCGAAGGATTTGGCAGTGCCGCAGGAGCAGGCGTCCACCGCTTCCAGCGTGATCGGCGCCGAGGAGATCGCCCGTCGGCAGATCCGTCGTCTCGATGACGCCTTGCTGCTGGTTCCCGGTGTCAGCCTGTCGGGCCGGCAGGCGCCGGGCGGCGCCCAGACCGTGCGGCTGCGCGGGTTGGGCCCGCGCAACACCCGCTTCTTCATCGACGGCGTCGAGATGAGCGACACCAGCCAGTCGCAGTCGCACTATGCGGCCGGCGAGATGGACACCGCCGACATCGAGCGCATCGAGGTGCTGCGCGGGCCGCAGCCGGGCCGCTTCGGGCCGGATGCCGGCGGCGGCGTGGTCAACATCGTCACCCGACGCCCGGCCGGTCCGTTCGGCGGGCAGGTCGGTGCCGAATATGGCAGCTTCGACACCAAGCGGGCGAACGCCTCGGTGTCCGGGGCACGCGACAGGGTGGATTACCGCGCCTCGCTGTCCGGAACCCATTCCGGCGGCTTTTCGGATTTCAGCCGCTGGCGTGGCGGGCAGGAGAAGGACCCGTTCCGGCACTGGGCCGTCGCCGGACGGATCGGCGTCCAGGCGACCGAGGATTTGCGCCTCGACGCGACCGCGCGCTACCGGCGCAAGAGCCTGACCTACGATCCCGCCACCCGAGACAACAATTGGTCGCGCGACGAAACCGAACGGTTCCTGCGCCTGGGCGGGTCGCTCGACAGCCTGGGCGGCAGGCTGGTCCACAGCTTCGGCATCGCCAACACCACCAGCACCCGGCAGTACTGGGGGGAGGGAACCAGGGGCGACACCTATGACGGCCACAAGACCCGCCTCGACTATGCGGCGAACGCCAAGCTGTCCGACCGGGTTACGCTGGGCTACGGCGCCGACGCCACCCGCGAGAGCATGGAGCAGCACACGCCGGGCTTCGCGCCGCTCGCGCCGGACATGCGGTCGCACAACTGGCGCGGCGGCGGCTTCGCCACCCTCGGCGTGACGCCGGTGGCGCCGCTCGACCTGTCGGCGACCGTCCGCGGCGACCGCCACACCGACCATGGCGGCAAGGGAACCTGGAGGCTCGGCGCCGCCTACCGGATCGAAGCGACCGGCACGACGCTGCGCTCCAGCTACGGCACGGCGTGGCAGCCGCCGTCGCTCTATGAACGCTTCGATCCCTGCTATGGACGCACCGACCTGCGGCCCGAGCGCAGCCGCGGCTGGGACGCCGGTGTCGAGCAATCGCTGCTGGGCGGGCAACTGACCGCCGGGGCGACCTATTTCCAGGCCGCCACCCGCGACCAGATCAACTGGCTCTACGGTCCGGCGGTCAGCCCGGCCTGTTCGGGCGGCGGCTATGTCAATGTCGACCGCACCAGGGCGCAGGGCGTTGAGGTGGAACTGGCTGCCCGCCCGACCGCGACCACCGACCTGCGCGCCGCCTATTCCTGGCAGAGCGTGGTCAACGCCAACAGCGGGCAGCGGCTGCGCAACCTGCCGCTCCACCAGGGAAGCGCGTCGGTCGGCTGGCGTTTCCTGCCCGAGGCCTACGCCAATCTCGGCCTGCGCTATCGCGACATGATCGAGAATTACGGCACCGGCAGCGCCTTCCTCACCGCGGATCTCCGGCTGTCCTACGACCTGACCGATGCGGTGACGCTGCATGGCCGCGTCGAGAACCTGTTCGGCCGCCGCTACGAGGAGGTCTACGGCCACGCCGCTCCGGGCCGCTCGGCCTATGCCGGCCTGTCCGCGCGCTTCTGACCCCGTCCTTCCCAGGAGGTTCATTTCCATGACCACCGTCACTTCCGTGGCCTCGCGCGTCGTCGAGGAGCCCGGCATGGGCCGGGTCGAGATCTTCACGCTGCCCACAGACCAGGATCTGCTGCTCGCCCTGCTGAAGGATGCCTTCGAGGTCTGGTGGCGGGACATCGTGTTCGGCTCGCTGGTCCAGGGGGCCGTCTTCGAGATCCGCGCCCCCAACGCGCCGCGCAAGGTGTCGCTGTTCGACGGCTATCTGACCGTCGATTTCGGGGCGTGGCATTTCCATGTCTGCATCGGCCCCCACCGGGGCACGCCGCGCAACCCGGTCGATCCGGAGCTTGCCCGCATCCGCCGGACCGCGCGGGCCGAGATGTACCGGGTCCTGGGTGCCGACGGCGCACCGCGGAGCTGGGGCCTGCGGCTGTTCAACGGCAAGGGAGACCAGCAGATGACGCTGTTCTTTCCCAACCCCTTCCTCGGCGAGAACGACCGCATCCTGAAGGAGCCGGATTGGAGCCGCCTGTCGATGTGGGACAGGTTCCGTGAACGCTATCTCGGGCTGATGCCCGATCCGCTCGACCGCAGCGGGAGGGGGTTCCGGTGCGGCGGCTGATCCTCCGCCTGATGGCGGCCTGCCTTCTGACCGCGGCCGTCCCGGTGGGGATGGCCGTTGCCGCCGGTCCGCTGGCGGCGTCGGCCACCGTGTGCGGCGACCAGTATCTTCTGGCGCTTGCCGATCCCGGCCAGATCGCCGCCCTGTCGCCGCAGGCCGCCGACCCCTGGCTGTCGCTCATGGCCGGCGAGGCGGTTTCCTTCCGGCGGGTCCGGCCGAGCGCCGAGGCCTACCTGTCGCTCGGCGTCGGGGTGGTCCTGGCCAATGGCTGGAGCGACCACAAGACCTTGGAACTGCTGGAGCGGTTCGGTGTGCGGGTGGTGCGAATCCCGCTGGTCGAGCGGTTCGAGGACATCGAGGCGGTGACGGCCACGGTCGCCGAGGCCTTGGGTCATCCCGAGCGCGGCGCGGCTCTGAACGGCGCGGTCCGCCGGCGGCTGGCTGCGGTGCGGGTGGAGAATGCCGGTGCCGGCCGCCCGGCCCTCTACCTGCGTCCCGGCGGTGGCAGCGCCGCCGCCGGAACCTTCGTCGACGAGGTGATGACGGCGGCCGGCCTCACCAACCGGGCGACCGCCGAAGGACGGTCGGGCTGGACCGGCTACGATCTGGAGCGGTTCGTCCTCAACCCGCCCGAACTGCTGGTGACCAGCTTCTTCGAAAGTCCCGACCGGTCGCTGCGGCGTGCCTTCGGAGAGCATCCCGCCTTCCTCCGCCGAGCCTCGACCACCCCGACCGTTGCGGTTCCCGGCAAGAGCTGGGTGTGCAGCGGCTGGTTCCTCATCGAGGCGGCCGAGGCCCTGGCCGGCGGGCTGCGTCGGCTCCCACCCTCCTCTTCACCCGACCGGGGGCCTTGATCGATGCGCACCTTGCCTCTGCTGTCCGGTCTGGCCGCCGCCCTGCTGGCGGTATCGGTGGCCGGTCTCGCGATCGGCTACGCGCCACTTCCGCTGAGCGGCGTGATCGCCGGCGTCTTCGGGTATGGCGATCCCCTGACGGCCGCCGTCGTCCGGGAAATCCGCCTGCCGCGTCTGCTTCTCGGGATCGAGGTCGGGGCGGCGCTCGGCATCGCCGGCGCGGCGCTCCAGGGACTGCTGCGCAACCCGCTGGCCGAGCCGGGACTGATCGGGGTATCGGCGAGCGCCGGGCTGGGCGCGGTCATCGCCTTCTATTTCGGCTTCGCAGCGCTGTCGCCCTATGCGCTCCCCGCCATGGCGATGGCCGGCGCCCTCGTGGCGACCGGCATCGTGCTGGCGGTCGCCGCCCGTGGCGGCGGCGGCCTGCCCCTGATCCTGGCAGGGATCGCGCTGTCCAGCCTCGCCATCGCCCTCACCTCCCTGGCGATGAACCTCGCGCCCAACCCCTATGCCGTCACCGAGATGCTGCTGTGGCTGATGGGATCGCTGAAGGACCGGACGCCGGCCGATGCGCTGACCGCCTTTCCCTTCATCCTGGCCGGCTGCGGCCTGCTGCTCGCCGCCGGACGCGGGCTGGATGCCCTCACATTGGGTGAAGAGGCGGCCCGCAGCATGGGGATCGATCTGACCCGGCTGCGGCTGGCCGTCATCGGCGGCAGCGCCGCGGCGGTCGGGGCGTCGGTGGCGGTCTCAGGATCGATCGGTTTCGTCGGGCTGGTGGTGCCGCATCTGCTGCGTCCCCTGGTCGGGCATGAACCCGGCCGCCTGCTGCTGCCGAGCGCGCTCGGCGGAGCGGTGCTGGTGACGCTGGCCGATCTGGCGTCCCGCCTGATCCCCACCGCGCAGGAGGTGATGCTGGGCGTCCTCACCGCGCTGGTCGGCGCGCCCTTCTTCCTTGTCCTCATCCTGCGCGTCCGCCGGGAGGCATGGTGACGATGCTGACGGCTTCCGGACTCACCCTGCGCCTGGGGCGGCGAACCATCCTGGACGATGCCGGTTTCACGGCGCGGCGCGGCGCCGTCACCGGCCTGATCGGGCCGAACGGCGTCGGCAAATCCACCCTGCTCCGCGCGGTCGCCGGCCTGCTGCCCCATGGCGGCGACGTCCGCTTCGACGGACAGCCGCTGCCCGCCGACGCAGGGTCGCGCGCGCGCCTGCTCGGCTACCTGCCGCAAGGCCACCCTGTCCATTGGCCGCTGACGGTCCGCCGTACGGTGGCGCTCGGCCGGCTGCCGCATCTCGGCCCGTTCGGGCGGGCGGGACGGCTGGACGAGGACGCGGTCGAACGGGTCATGGCGGCGACCGGCGTCGCCGGGCTTGCGGCGCGTGCGGTGCCGACCCTGTCGGGCGGCGAGCGGGCGCGCGTGATGCTGGCCAGGGTCCTGGCGGCGGATGCCCCGGTGCTGCTTGCCGACGAGCCGACGGCGGCGCTCGATCCCGGCCACCAGCTCCGCATCATGGCGCTGCTGCGGGCCGAAGCGGTCGAGCGGCAGCGTGCCGTCGTCGTCGTGCTGCACGACCTGTCTCTGGCCGCCCGCTGCTGCGACGATCTCGTGCTGCTGATGCCGGACCGGCGCGTGATCGCAGGAGACGCCGCGACGGTTCTGACGCCTTCCCTGCTGGGCGAGGCCTATGGCGTGGCCTTCGCCGTGACGCGGGCCGCCGACGTCCCGGTGGTGCTTCCCCAATGCCCGACCCCGATACCCGACATCATCCAATCCGGAGACTGACCAGCCATGACCATCGACGTGATCGTCTGCGAAACCTGCAGCCAGCCCGGCACCGGACCGGCGGCGCCCCCTGAAGCGGGGCCTGCTGCGGATATGGGGGCCGGTTGGACCGGAGCGATGTTCGCGGCCCTGCTCGAAGGGGTCCTCGCATCCGCCGGCCTCGACGATGTCCGCGTCGGCACCATGCGGTGCCTGATGAGCTGCCGCCGCCCCTGCGCCGTCCACATCCGCTCGCCGGGGCGCATGGGATATGTTCTCGGCGACCTGACGCCGGAGCGGCCGGCCGTAGAGGCGCTCGTCGGTTACCTGCTGGCCTATCGTGCGACCGGCAGCGGTGTCGTCGCGTACCGGGACTGGCCGGACGGCGTCAAGGGCCGCTTCGTTGCACGGATCCCCGCCCCGGACTTGCAACCTTTGGAAAAATGACGCTTATCCTGAGTGCGGCATGTCGGCTATCGTGCCGCACTCGCAACGGACGGATACACGGACCGGCATGGGCGCCACCCAGGACAGACTGCGACCCGCGCGACGGGCCGGCCTTGCGGCCGGAGCGATCGCGCTGTTGTTGCAGATCGTCGCCTGGGCCTGGATGCCTGCGATGATCGCATCCGCCAATGCGGCCGAGAGCGGCCGGATCGTCATCTGCACCCCGGATGGCTTCAAGACCGTGGCGCTGGACGGCCGCGCATCTGCTGGCGATCCGGCCCGGTTCGGATTGACCGAGTCCGAATTGGTCAACTCCGACACGGGCAAGAGCGATCCGGCGATTTCCGGCGCGTCCTGCCCGCTCTGCCCCTTGGTCGGCGGGCTGGCGATGCCGCCGCCGGATCTGCGGATGGCGCGGGCGTCGGTCGGGCGCTACGGTCCGGAAGCCCTGCCCGGCGATGCGATCGCCGCCGGCTGGTTCCTGTCCACCCTCCAGGCCCGCGCGCCGCCGGTCTGAGGCCCGATCACCCGATCGCCGCGCGGGACTGCCGCGCCGCGATCCGCCATGGTCACTCTGCGGACCGGATAGGAAGGGGGGAGCGTCCGGCTCGAGGCCGGCGTCGAGCCCCTGTTCCATCGCCATGATGTCCCGCCTCCTTCCAGGCGGGGGAAGCGCGAGCCCGTTCCATCCCGGTCCTGAGTCCGTCGGTGGCCGGCCGCTCGCCATTCGGAGATTCCATGACATACCTGCACGCGGCGGCTGCCGGCCCGCTTGGGCGGGGAGCGGTGACTGTTTCCGGTCTCACCCGGGCGGCATGTCGATTCACCCGCGCAGCCCTGTTCCTTCTGGCGATGGTCCTGTCCGCGGCGGCGGCGGGCGGGGAGGCCGACGCCCACGCCTTTCTGACCGATACCGAACCGGCGGACGGCAGCCGGCTGGAGTCCGCGCCGTCCGAGATCCGCTTGACCTTCAACGAACCGGTCACGCCGATCCTGGTGCAGTTGCTCGATGGGGCGGGCCGTCCGGTCGCCGGGGAAAAACCGGTGGCAGGGCCGGACGGCAGTGTCCGGCTTGCGCTGCCGGCTTCCGTTCCAACCGGCCTCTACACCGTCAGCTACCGCGTGACGTCGGCGGACGGACATCCGGCGGCCGGCACGCTGCTGTTCGGTGTCGGGGTGACGCCGCCGGCCGAGGGGGTGGTGGATGGGGTGGAGGCGCGAGCGGCGGGGGTGGATGCGCCCGCCCTTGCCGCGGTCGCGGTGCGGGCGCTGCATTACGGTGCTCTGCTCGCCGCGACCGGCGGCGGCCTGTTCCTGGTGCTCGTCTCGGGATGCTGGTCGCCGTTGAACCGGAGGTTGCGGCCGGGGCTGGGGCTGATCCTGCTGATTGCGGGACTGTCGGCTGTCCTGCTCGTCATACTGAACGGCATCGTTCTGAACGGGGCGGCGCCGGGCTCCCTCCTGTCTCCGGCCGCCTGGGCGCAGGGATGGACGACGGGATGGGCCAGTTCGGCCGGCGTCAGCGCGGCGGTGGCGCTGCTGGCCCTGCTTGCCGTTGCGGTCGGGCTGGCCCTGGAGGCGGATCACGGTGCCGGTCCCGTCCTGCTGCTGTCCGGTGCGGTGACCGGCGCGGTGTCGCTGGCGCTTACTGGTCACGCCGCGACGGCGCCGCCGCAATGGCTGAGCGCTCCGCTGGTGGCGCTGCACGGGCTGACGGCGGCGTTCTGGATCGGCGCCCTCTGGCCGCTGGCCGTCGCCTTGCGGACCGAGCCGGCCGGCGAGGCCGCGCGCCTCATCCGGCGGTTCTCGCGGCTGGCGCTCGTGGCCGTGGCACTCCTCGCCGCCGCCGGCGCGCTGCTGAGCCTCCTGCAGATCGGGCAGCCGGCGGCGGTGCTGGCGACGGGCTATGGCCGGCTCTGGCTGGGCAAGATGACCGCCGTCGCCGTCCTGCTTGCGCTGGCTGCCTGCAACCGGTTTTGGCTCACCCCGGATCTCGGCGTCGCCGGAGACAGGGCCGCGGTTGCGTTGCGGCGGACCATTCGGGCCGAGGCGGCGCTCGCCGCCGCCGTGCTTGTCGTCACCGCCGCTTTCGCACTGACGCCGCCGCCGCGCGCAGTCTCTGTTCCGGCAGAACGCCCGGCGGTCGAGGCGAAGGCGGACATCGAACCGGTTCGCAATGCCGGATACGCCACATCCATCGCCCGCGGCGACCTCGTCGCCCTGATCGAGGTGATACCGGCCCGCCCCGGTCGCAACCGGGTGATCATCCACCTGTCCCGTCCCGACGGGCGCCCGGTCGATCCGGCCGACGCCTTCCTGGAACGGAGCCTGCCGGCTGCGGGCCTGACACCGGTCCGCCATTCTCTGGCGCCTTCGGCGGCCGGCGTGTTCGGTGCCGGCGATATCGACCTGCCGGTGGCCGGGCGCTGGTCGCTGCTGCTGGAGGTCCGGGATGGGGATGTCGGGTCCGTGACATTCCGGACGGACGTGCCCGTCCTGCCCGAGGACCAATCGAAGGAGGTCAGCCCATGATGCCGAACAGGATCCGACGCGGGCTCGTCTGGAGTCTTGGCGCGCTGGCCATCGTTGCGCTGGCCGGACTGGTCGGCTGGCAGGTCCAGCGCGTCGGCACTGGCCGCGGAGTCGCGGCCGAAGCGTTGACCAAGCTCGGCGGCCCCTGGACGCTGACCGATCAGACCGGCCAGCCGCGCACCGACCGGAGCTTTCCCGGCAAGCTGCAGGTGATGTTCTTCGGCTACCGCTATTGCCCGGACATCTGCCCGACCGAGCTTCAGGCCATCGCCGAGACGCTGGATCTGTTGGGCGCCGACGCGTCGCAGGTCCAGCCGCTGTTCATCAGCATCGATCCGCAACGCGACACGCCGGCCGCGCTTGCCGAATACACCGCCCTGTTCGATTCCCGCATCCTCGGCCTGACCGGAACCCCCGATCAGGTCACGGCGATGGCGACGGCGTTCCGCGTCTATTACGCGCGGATCGACGCGAAGGACGGCGGGGCGGACGACTATCTGATGGATCACTCGGCCTTCGTCTACCTGACGGACCGCACCGGCGCCGTTGCCGGTGTCGCGCCGCCGGGCACCAAGCCGGCGGACCTCGCCGGCCTCATCCGTACCCGACTGAAATCCTGACTTTCGTTAGAAGGAGATGACGATCATGCGCATTCCGACACTCGCGGCCCTGATGATGTTCGCCGCCGGCACCGCGCTGGCCCATGGCTACAAGGCCGGTTCCATCGAGATCGAACATCCCTGGGCCCGCGCCACTGCGCCGTCCGCCCAGAACGGAGCCGCCTATCTGGTTCTGAACGGAATGGGCAAGGAGAACGACCGGCTGCTGTCGGCCGCCACCCCGGTCGCGGAGAAGGCGGAACTGCACACGCACCTGATGGACAACGGCATCATGAAGATGCGTCCGGTCGATGCCATCGAGGTGACGCCCGGTTCCCCGACGGCGCTGCAGCCCGGCGGTCTGCACATCATGCTGCTCGGTCTGAAGCAGCCGCTGGTCAAGGGAAAGGCCTTCCCGCTGACCCTGACCTTCGAGAAGGCCGGTCCGGTCACCGTCCAGGTCGACGTTCAAGGCGCCGGAGCCGCGGCACCGGCGCACGACGGCATGGGGGATTCCCACAAGTCGCACTGAGGCGGGGCAGGGGCACCGGCCGGCTGCTGTCGGCCGGTGCCCGCCACGTCCGCACGTCATAGGGGCTTCTGCCATCGGCTGCAGGATCGGGGCGGGTGCTGTCGGTCCGGTTTGATTTGATGGATTGTTTCATTTACCGGATTTACAATGGCAGATTGGATTCATCATACCCGCAATGGGCATGTTATTGTTCCACGATGACCGTATCGATTTCGGCAGGCCAAGCGACGTGAAGCCGGAAAACGTGAAGCCGGACATGGCGACACCCCACGACAGACTGCGGCGATTTGCACGGCACGGCCTGTTGGCCGCAGCCGTTGCCCTGATCGTGCAACTGATCGCCTGGGCGTGGATGCCGGCCTGGAGCGCGTCCGGCGATGGGATCTCCACCCAGTTTGCGGCCATTTGCACGCCGGACGGGGTGAAGCTCGTGGCCCTGGACGATGACGGCCTGGTCGCGGAGCTTCAACCGTCTTCGTTGCCGGCGGAAAAATCGCCCGCAAGCAAGGCCGAAGGCCAGTGTCCGCTGTGTCCGTTGATCGGCGGATTGGGATTGGCTCCCGTTCAGGTTCTCGTCATGGCGTCGGACGTCGAGCGTCATGGGCCGACACTGCTTCCAGGCAACCAGATCGCCACCGGCTGGTTCCTCGCCACCCTCCAGGCCAGGGCTCCGCCGTCCTTGGGATGATGCGCCCTTTGCGGCCGCTTGATCGCCGGAACGATCGGGCCGCGTCTGCCTGACAGCGAACGCACAAAGCCCGTCCATCATCGAACCGTCCGGAACCACCCGGCCGCTCAAGCGCCTTGGCGTGAGCGGTTCTCTCGGGCGTGACCGGCCGGCCGGACAGACGGCCCGAAGCCTGAGCGCGGGGCGCATCCCTACCGTCATTGCGACGTGACGCCGCCGGAGTCCACCCTCTGTGGACCGGCGAGCCATGCCGCTTTTCCGATAAACGGCCGGTCTTCACGGCCAGTTCTCAAGGATCGCAATTCGTGACGACCCTTTCCGTTCGCCTGCGCGCGTCCTGCCTCATCGTGCCCGGTCTGCTCGCCGTCGCCTGTCCCGCCGTTTCCCCCGCCGCCGCCCAGCAGCAGACCTCTCCGGCGCAGTCGGGCGCGTTCCAGCTGGAAGCCGTCACCGTCACGGCGACACGCAGCGAAAACAACAGTTTCGACGTGCCGGCATCGGTGTCCGTCATCACCCGCGAACAGCTGGACGACGCCCAGGCCCCGAACCTGTCGGTGCTGCGCAAGGTTCCCGGCGTCGATCTCGGCGGCGGCGCCCGGCCGGCCGGCCAGATTCCGACGATCCGCGGTCTGCAAGGACCGCGCGTCATCCTGTCCGTCGATGGCGCCCGGCGCAATTACGCCGACAACATCCGCACGCCGCTGCTGATCGACCCGGACATGGTGCAGCAGATCGACATCGTGCGCGGCTCCGAATCGGCGCTCTACGGCAGCGGCGGCATCGGCGGCGTCATGGCCCTGCGCACGCTGGAGGCGGAGGACATCCTCGCTCCGGGCCGGACGGTCGGCGGCCGGGCGAAGATCGGCTTCCGCAGCGCCGACCACAGCGTTTCGACCAACCTGACCGGCGCGGCGCGCGGCGGCGGTTTGGACATCCTGGGCAGCGCCACCCTGCGCGATGCCGGACGCATCCAGACCGGCGACGGGAACGGGCTGACCAACGACCAGCAGCTGAAGAGCGGGCTGTTCAAGGTCGGCGCGACGCTGAACGAGGGCAACCGGGTCCAGCTTTCCTACCAGAAATTCGCCGACGCCCTGGTCACGCCCAGCAATCCCGGCGGCAGCGACGCCTTCGGCCTGCTGCAAAGGCTGAAGCGGCGGCAGGACCAGTTCACCGGCAGCTACGCCTTCCACGACGACGGCCGGAAGTGGATCGACGGCAGCGCCACCGCCTATTACACCAAGCTGCGCTTCGCGACGACGCCTTACACCGCCGGGGTGACGGCCACCGACATCGAGATGGCGACCGCCGGCGTCGCCTTGCAGAACAGCACCCGCATCGAGATGGCGCCGTGGCTGCGCCACCGGATCACCTATGGCATCGACGCCCACCGCGACCGCGCCCGCAACCGTGACGGCGGCGTCGCCAACGCGGTCCAGCCGGATGGCGAGCAGATCTCGCAGGGCCTGTTCCTCCAGGACGAGGTGACCATCGCCGAGGACTGGACGCTGACCGGCGCCATCCGTCACGACCGCTACCGGCTGGAGCCGGTGGGGCAGGCATCGTCCGACAACCAGCGCCTGTCGCCCAAGATCGCCCTGAAATGGCAGGTCCGGCCCTTCCTCGGCCTGTTCGTCGGCTATTCGGAGGCGTTCCGGGCGCCGACGCTGGGCGAGACCTATCAGAACCTGTCCACCACCCGCGCCCTCTTCAACTTCCGCCCCAATCCGGGACTGAAGCCGGAGACCAGCCGGACCAAGGAGGCGGGTTTCACCCTGGCCTTCGACGATGTGCTGACCGGCGGCGACGCGATGCGGCTGAAGACCACCATCTTCACCGAGACGGTGGAGAACATGATCACCTCGGCCACCATCGGCCGCTACACCCGCGCGGCCCCCTTCTCCGGCACCGGCCTGATCTTCCAGAACCAGAATGTCGCCAAGGCGGAGCGCCACGGCGGCGAGCTGATGGCCAGCTACAGCGCCGGGGGGCTCGACCTCGGCATCGGCTATTCGCATCTGCGGGCGAAGGACGCCTCGACCGGCGCCGGGCTGTTCGCACCGCCCGACAAGGTCACGGTCGGCACCCGCTACCGCTTTGAAAATGGCTGGGCCGTCTGGTGGACCGGTCAGTTCGTCGACGAGCAGCACCGCGACGCGACGGCGTTGCGCCAGCGCGACGGCTACGGGCTGCACGACATCGGCGTGACCTACAACCGCAACTGGTATCGCGTCGATCTCGGCGTCACCAACCTGTTCGACAAGGCTTACGCCACCTACCAGCAGTCGCAGACGACGACCTACACCTACGAGGAGGGCCGCAGCGTCAACCTGACGCTGAGCGCGCGCTTCTGACCCGATCACGATCCTGCTCCGTTTCCAACAAGGAGTTCCCCCGATGACTGTCCAGCGCGCCGCTTTCGCCGGCCTCGCGATTCTCGGCCTTGCGGCCTGTTCCACCACCACGCCGGCACCGGACGCCATGCCGGTCACGGTGACGTTCGCCCTGACGGCCAACGGCAAGCCGGCACGCTGCGGCGAGCCGCTCGGCCCGCTCGGAACGGGCGGCACCATGGCGACCCTGCACGACGCGCGTTTCTATGTGCAGGACATCGCCCTGATCGATGGGGCGGGGCGGGCGGTTCCGCTGACGCTGGCGCAGAATGACTGGCAGACGGCGTCGGTCGCCCTGCTCGACTTCGAGGACGGGTCGGGCGGATGCGCCGGCGGCACGCGGGCAACCAACGCAACGGTCACGGGCAGTGTGCCGGCCGGCCGCTATGCCGGGCTGTCCTTCACCGTCGGCGTGCCGCCGGCCCTGAACCACACCAGCACCGAAAAGGCGGCCCCGCCGCTGGACATCGCCGCCATGGGATGGAGCTGGCAGGCCGGCCGCAAATTCATGAAGCTGGAGGTCGATCCGAATGGCGGTGTCGCGAAGCCCGACGGAGCGAAGGCCCGGACCTGGTACGTCCATCTCGGCTCCACCGGCTGCACCGGCAACCCGGCGGACGGGGAAAGCGTGTCCTGCACCCGTTCCAACCGCCTGCCGGTGACCGTCGCCGCCTTCGATCCGGTGAGCCAAGCCGTGGCGCTCGACCTGTCGGCGCTGTTCGACGGCAGCGCGCTGGGCCGGGACCGCGGCGGGGCGGTCGGCTGCATGAGCGGCCCGACCGATCCGGAATGCGCCCCGGTGTTCCGGCAACTCGGCCTGTCGCTGGAGAGTGGCTTGCCGGTGACGCCCGGCACGTCCTCGTCCTTCGCGGTGGTCGCCAAACCGGTCGCCAAGCCATGACCGGCCGGTTCCGGGGCTTCCTGGCCGCGGGCGTCGCCGTGCTCGCGCCCGTCCTCGGATTGGGGACGGGCACGCCGGTCCTGGCGGCGGATTGGACATGGTCGCTGCCCGGCCATGTGCCGGAGCCGCGCGTGCCCGCCGACAACCCGATGTCGGCGGCGAAGGTCGAGCTGGGCCGGCGGCTGTTCTACGACACCCGCCTGTCCGGCAACGGGACCATCGCCTGCGCCTCCTGCCACATCCAGGCGAAGGCCTTCACCGACGGGCGGGCGCTGTCGCCGGGATCGACCGGCGGGCTGACCCACCGGAACGCCCAGCCGCTGGCCAACAGCGCCTGGAACGCCACCTACACCTGGGCGAACCCGGCGCTGGTGTCGCTGGAGCGGCAGATGGAGGTGCCGCTGTTCGGCGACGACCCCGTCGAGATGGGCGTGACCGACGCCAACCGGGCGGAGATCCTGGAGCGGCTGCGCGCCGACCCCGTCTATCCGCCGCTGTTCCGCCAGTCCTTTCCCGAAGAGGCGGAGCCGCTGACCATGGCGACGGTCATCAAGGCCATCGCGGCCTTCCAGCGCGGCATCGTCTCGGTGGACAGCCGCTATGACCGCTATCTTCAGGGCAGGGCCAGCCTGAGCGAGGCGGAGATGCGGGGCATGGCCCTGTTCTTCGGCGAGCGGGCCGAATGCCACCATTGCCATGGCAGCTTCAATTTCAACGATCAGATCGTCCATGCCCGCAGCCGCGAGGTGGAGACGCCCTTCCACAACACCGGCCTCTACAATCTCGACGGCGCCGGGGCCTATCCCTTCCCCAACCGCGGCCTGTTCGAGTTCACCGCCAGGCCGGAGGATATGGGGGCCTTCCGTGCGCCCAGCCTGCGCAACGTGGCGGTGACCGGCCCCTACATGCATGACGGCAGCATCGCCACGCTGGTGGCGGTGATCGACGCCTATTCCGACGGCGGCCGGGCGGTGCGCTCGGGACCGCAGAAGGGCGACGGCCGCCTCAACCCGCACAAGAGCGGCCTGATTTCCCGGATCGGGCTGACGCCTGGGGAAAAGCGCGACCTGCTGGCCTTCCTGGGAGCGCTGACGGACGAGACCCTGCTGACCGATCCGCGCTGGTCCGATCCCTGGCAGGCGCAGAGGTGACGAACAGGTGATGGAGAGAGGAAAGCCCGGCCGTCCGTTCCGGCGGCCGGGCCTTCGGGCCATCACAGTTTGGCGGTCAGCGCCAGCATGACGTTTCGCGGCGTGCCGTAGGTGTTGTAGGTGTTGGTGGACCGCCCGAGGGCGGCGAAGTATTTCTCGTCGAACAGGTTGTTGCCGGTCAGCGAAACCGACAGGGTCTTGCTGAATGCGTAGCCGATCTGGGCGTTGACCACGGCGTAGGCATCCTGGACCAGCGCCGCGTTGCTGCCATTGCCGCCGGTCCGGGTGACCGCCGTGACGCCGGCACCATAGTTGAAGCCCTCCAGCGGCCCGTCCTGGATGCGGTGCATGGCCAGCAGCTTGACGCTGTGCTTGGGGAACCAGTTGCTGAAATTCATGCCCTGGCTGGTCGCGTCCTTCACATAGGTGTTGAACAGGTAGCTGTAGCCGGCGGTCAGTTCGACGCCGGGCAGCGGGCTTCCCGTCACCTCCGCATCGACGCCGCGCGACCGCACCTCGCCCATCTGCAGATAATAGCCGGGGTGCGCCGCGTCGGCATAGGCGCGGTTGGTGTCCTCGATCTGGAAGACGGCGAGCGAGGCGTTGAGCCGCCCATCGAGGAAGGCCCCCTTCACCCCGGTCTCGTACTGGGTGCCGTAGCGCGGATCCAGCGTCCGGCCGGTATGATCGGTGGTGGTCTGCGGGATGAAGATCTGCGCAACGCTGGCATAGAGCGCGACCTCCCTGGTCGCATCGACGATGACGCCGCCATACGGCACGAATTCGCCGTCGCGGCGGGCGCCCTGGACCCAGCCGGTGGGGCGCGAGGGCGGAATGCTGCGGCTCTTGGTGGTGAAATAGGCAAGGCGTCCGCCGCCGACCAGCGTCAGCGGTTCGGCGATCTTCAGCCGCAGCTGGCCATAGCCGCCCTCCTGGAAGGTCTCGCTCTTGCCGCCGCTGGTCGCGGCGATGGCCGGCTCCTCCCAGGCCCTGGAGTTTTCGATCCCGAACAGCGGAATGTTGGTCAGCACCGGAGCGGTGCCGCCGGCATTGTTGGACAGGTACCGCTCGCGGTTGTAGCCGACCACCGCATTGTGGGTCAGGCCGAACAGGGTGAAGGGGCCGCCGACATACATGTCCAGGTTCTGGCGGACGTAGTTGTAGGTGCTGTCCCGTTTCGAATAGCTGACCGTGTCGGTCGCCGGGTTGATGGAAGAGGATGCATAGCCGTCGTTGAAACGGAATTTGCGCTCCCACCAGCGCGCCTGCGCCTTGGCGACCCAGCCATTGTCGAACCGGTGTTCCAGGCCGATGTCCTGCTCGTAGCTGTCGGTATGGTTCTTGGCCCAGGGAGCCACCGGGTTGAAGGAGCGCGGCGTGTTCGGGATGGCCAGAGTGCTGTAGACGGGGATGCCGTAGAAGGGCGAGGCCCGGTCCCGCTGGACGATGGCGGTGACCGACAGGGTGGTGTCCGGCGTGACGTCGTACTCCAGCGTGCCGTAGGCCAGTTTCCGGTCGCCGCTGGCATGGTCGTAGAAGTAATTGTTGTGCTGGCTGGACACCACGGCACGGCCGCGCAGCGATCCGTCGGCGTTGAGCGGGCCGGTCACGTCGGCGACGCCGCGCGTGTTGGCCCAGGAGCCGTAGGAGGCGGTGGCGCTGGCGCCGAAGGTCTTGCGCGCCCGTTTGGCGACGAGGTTGACGGTGCCGCCGGGGTTGGGGTCGGTTCCGGTCAGCATGCCGGCGGTGCCGCGCAGGATCTCGATGCGGTCATAGACCGACAGATCGAACTGCTGCGACCCGCTGAGCGCGTTGTAGGACGGGATGCCGTTGAACATGACGTTCATGCCGTAGGACCGGCTGTTGTACTGGGCCTGGGTGCCGTCGTTCGGAATCGCGGTGACGCCGGTGGCCTGGGACAGGGCGTCCTGGAGCGTGATCATGTTCCAATCGTCCATCACCTGCCGGGTGATGACCGAGACGGAGCCGGGGATCTCCTTGACCGGTGCGGGCAGCTTGCCGAACAGGGTCGCCGCCGGGCTGGTGTAGGATCCGGTGCCTTCGGTCTCGGCGTTGAGCGCTTCGCCGGTGACGGAGATTTCCGGCAAGGATACCGGGGGTTCGGCCGCCTGCGCAGCGGCGACGACCAGCAGGGTCGCCATGGAGGCACCGGCAAGCATGGCACGGCGCAAGGGAATAACAGCGGACTGATCGCACTGCATTTTGAAACGATCCGATTGGAAATGTGGAGGAAATGCCGGTGTCTGCGCGGCCGGCTCGACGGTGCCGGCCGCGGAACGGTTCATCGGCTCGGCGGCCGGCGGATGCTCAGTCCACCCTGTCGGTGGCCGGCAGGTGATGTTCGTGCCAGACGGCGTTCAGGATGCCACAGGCACAGGCGAAGCCGACGCCGAGGATCCAGGCGAAATACCACATGGCCGCTGTTCTCCTGTGTTGGGGTTCAATAGAGGCTGGAGGGGTTGCGCTGGATATCCGCCGGCCCGACCCGTCCGCGCAGGACGCGGAAGATCAGGCCGGTGTAGGCCAGGATCAGCGGCAGGAAGATCAGCGTCGCCACCAGCATCACCAGCAGCGTGCGGTGGCTGGAGGAAGCGTCCCACACCGTCAGGCTGGCCGACGGGACGAGGCTGGACGGCATCAGCATCGGGAACATGCTGACCCCCGCCGTGGCGACGATGCCGGCGATGCCGGTGGCGCTGGCGATGAAGGCGATGCCCGGCCTGTCCTTCAGGGTGGCGATGAAGGCGCCCGCCGGGCCGAGCACGCCCAGGACCGGCGCCGCGACCATCCAGGGATGGGACGCATAGTTGGCGAGCCAGCCGCCCGGCCGCAGCTCCACCTGCTTGAACAGCGGGTTGGACGGCCCATCGGTCACCACGGTCCCGACCAGGGCGTAGCCCGGCAGCCCAAGCGCCACCCACAGACCGGCGAGCAGGAACAGCAGGATGGTGACCGGCGCCCCGGCGCGGACATAGGCGGCGGCGCGTTGCCTGACCGCGCCATCGGTCTTGAGGGCGAGATAGACGGCGCCATGGGTGGTCAGCATGGCGAGCGACAGCAGCCCGGCCAGCAGGCCGAAGGGGTTGAGCAGCTCCAGCAGCCCGCCGCCCTCGTAGAACACGCGCAGGTCGTCGTCGATGCGGAAGGGCACGCCTTGCAGCAGGTTGCCGAAGGCGACGCCGAACACCAGAGACGGCACCACCCCGCCCGCCACCAGGGCGGCGTCCCAGAAGCCGCGCCAGCGGGTGTCGGCGAACTTGTTGCGGAACTCGAACCCGACCGGGCGCAGGATCAGCGTGACCAGCACCAGGAACAGCGCGATGTAGAAGCCGGAGAAGGCGGCTGCATAGATCGCCGGCCAGGCGGCGAAGATGGCGCCGGCTCCCAGGATCAGCCAGACCTGATTGCCGTCCCACACCGGGCCGATGCTGTTGATGGCGACGCGCCGCTCCAGGTCGGTGCGGGCGACCAGCGGCAGCAGGGCGGCAACCCCGAGGTCGAAGCCATCCATCACGGCGAAGCCGATCAGCAGGACGCCCAGGAACAGCCACCAGATCAGTCGGAGATGCTCGTAATCGATCAGGGTTTCCATGGTCGGATCCTCAGGTGGCGGGGACGGGCCGCGCGGCGGCGGAGGGAGGCCGCAGGGCGTCCGCCGGGCCGATGCGGATGTATTTGCGCATCAGGATCACGTCGACGATCAGCAGCGACGTGTAGAACAGGACGAAGCCGGTCAGCGAGAACAGCACCTGTCCGGCCGACAGCGCCGAGGAGGCGAGGAAGGTCGGCAGCACGCCGTCGATGGCCCAGGGCTGGCGGCCATATTCGGCGACCACCCAGCCCAGCTCCGCCGCCAGCCAGGGCAGCGGCAGCGACCAGACGCAGATCCTCAGGAACAGCGGATGCTCGAAGTCGCGGTGGCAGGACCGCCAGAAGGCGACGGCGAACAGGCCGATGAAGAAGAAGCCGAGTCCAACCATCAGGCGGAAGCTCCAGAACAGCGGCGGGACGGCGGGGATCACGTCGTTGGCGGCCCGCGCGATGGTGGCGTCGTCCGCCGTCCGCGGGTCGGCCACATAGCGTTTCAGCAGCAGGGCGTGTCCCAGGTCGCCGGAATGCGCCGCCAGCGTGGCGCGGGCCTCGGCGTCGCCGCGGTTGGCGCGCAGCCGCTCCAGCGCGTCGTAAGCGATCAGGCCGTTGCGGATGCGGGCCTCCGCCCGCCGGACCAGATCGTCGATGCCCGGCAGCACCGTGTCGGCCGAGCGGGTGGCGATCAGCCCCAGCGCCCAGGGGACGGTCACCGCCGCGTGGTTCTCCCGCGCCTGCTGGTCGGGAATGGCGAACAGGGTGAAGCCGGCCGGGGCGGGTTCGGTCTCCCACATTGCCTCGATGGCGGCCAGCTTGACCTTCTGGTGCTCGCTGACGGTGTAGCCGCTCTCGTCTCCCAGAACCGCGGCCGACAGGGCGGCGGCCAGCCCGAAGGCCGAGGCGACGATCATCGAGCGGGTGGCGAAGGCGCGATGACGGCCCTTCAGAAGATACCAGGCGCTGACCGACAGCACGAAGATGGAGCCGGTGACGTAGCCGGCGCTGACGGTGTGGACGAATTTCGCCTGCGCCACCGGGTTGAACATCAGGTCCCAGAAGGAGGCCAGTTCCATCCGCATGGTGTCGGGATTGAACTCCGCGCCGACCGGATTCTGCATCCAGCCGTTGGCGATCAGGATCCACAACGCCGACAGGTTGGAGCCGATGGCGACCAGCCAGGTCACCGTCAGATGGCCGAGCTTCGACAGCCGGTTCCAGCCGAAGAAGAACAGCCCGACGAAGCTGGATTCCAGGAAGAAGGCCATCAGCCCTTCGATGGCCAGCGGGGCGCCGAAGATGTCGCCGACATAATGGCTGTAATAAGCCCAGTTGGTGCCGAACTGGAACTCCATGGTGATGCCGGTGGCCACCCCCATGGCGAAGTTGATGCCGAACAGCTTGCCCCAGAACTGGGTCATGTCGCGCCAGATCGGCCGGCCGGTCATGACATGGACGCTTTCCATGATGGCCAGCAGGAAGGACAGCCCCAGCGTCAGGGGCACGAACAGGAAATGGTAGAGCGCCGTCATGCCGAATTGCAGGCGTGACAGGCTCATCGGATCGAGATCGAACATCGTGGGTCTTCGAATCCTCAACGCGGCGGCGCCGACTGTGTCAGATGACGGTCCATGGCGGACGCATCGACGACCGGGCGGTGCGCGCCGTCGAACAGGAACATCCGCATCGCCACGACCACGCACAGCTTGACCAGCAAGGTCGCGGTGATGGCGCGGGAGAGCGGGGAGGGGAGGAAGCGTGACCGGGCCGCCGGGCGGCAGGGATCGGAGGGTGGAGCGGATGCTCCGCCGTCGACTCGCATGCTCATGTCGGGTCCTTTCGGACAAGGGGAGGGCGTTCGGCCCGTTGGGCCGGCGCGGCTGTATGGATGGCGGCTCGGTCAGATCGTCGGCGTCGGCGGCGGTCCGCGCGGCCAGGCGCTGCCCGAAGGCCGGCCTATGAGCGGGTCGGAGGACGCGGGAATGGGGCGCCAGAGGACGGGGGGCGACGGCGGCGCCGGGCATTCGACGGAGGGCGGAGTCTGGCTGTCGCCGTGCAGCAGCGGCAGGCAGAACAGGCAGAAGGCGCCGTCATGCGCGCCATCGACGGGAGCCCCATCGGTGCGTTGGCTTGGCGCGGTTTCGGTGGCGATCCGTTCGCCGGTCTGCCGGTCGATGACGACGAGACCGGCGGAAGTGCAGATGACGATGCGGTCGCCGAGCAGTTCCTGTGCGAAAAGCGGGGCGGAACCCGCAGGCGGCTGCGGCAGGCCGGCGGCCAGGATTTGCAGGGTCAGCAGGGCCAGACAGGCCAGGGCGCCGATGCGCAGCCGTGTGAAGAGGCTCGAAGCCGGCGATGCCTGCCGTGGACAGCCTGATGCGGCGCGGCCGGTGGCGGCGCGCGGCGGTCGGTCTGACAATGGCAGGGCGTCGGTCATGGCGGATGGCTTCGCGGCAATGGCCGCGCGAACGGGTTCAGCGAGCGGGAGGTGGCGGCCACGCCATCCTTTCCGTTTGTATTGAGCCCGCAAGGTTGCGGATCCCCGGCACGGAGGAGGCTTGGTTTGCTCGGACGGGCCGCAGGCGACCGCGGGAGAGATGCCGGGGCATTCTGTCCGTCACGCGAGGACTCCAGGCATGTCCATGGAGCGCGGCATCGGGAGGCCACGCAATGGACGCGCCGTTCGGAGTGCGGACGGAAAGGGAATGGAGCGCCGGCTCAGCCGGCGGCAGGCGGCGCGCGGGCCTGGAGACTGGACAGGAACCAGCCGGCCGCGATCACCTCGCCGGGCAGGGTCCGAGCATCGGCCATCGCCATGCTCTCGGCGGGAACGGCCGTCTGCACCTGCGGCGGGAGCCCGGCACCGGTGACGGTCGGACAGAGCGGGCAGTGATCCTTCGCGGCACCGCCGGAGCCGTCTTCGGGGGCGACCGGCTGGCCGTCGGAACCGATGAACACCGTCTTGAAGCCGTCCACGGAACAGATGGTGACGGCTTCGGCACCCGCCGGGGCTCCACCCATCGCCATCGCCGGCATCGCCATGCTCCACACCATCATCTGGAGCACAAACGCCAGCGCGCCGGCCAGAAGGCCGACCCGGCGGATGCGGTCGATGAGGGGGCGTGGACGAGGCACGGAACCCGTTAGCTCCTGGTGCGCGGTGTTCTTGGACGAGACTGTCGAGTCATTGCACGGAACATGAATCCGGGCAAGCCGGAACTCCGTCCGGGAACGGGGCGGAGCTTTCAGGGGGCCAAATCCGCCGCATAGGCCGCATGCTGCGAGGCATGCTCGCCTTCATGTTCGAAGGTCATCCGAACCGCGGGGCCGCGGATCTCGGGAGGATATTCGGGTGATGCCCGNTCATCATCAATGACCGCTGGTATCAGATGATGGGGCCTCCTGTCCAAGACGGCTCAGTCGCATTGGACGCCCGCCGGGCAAGTGCCGCCGGATGCTGTGCTTTGTTGGCGGCGCCAAGGGAGGCGACACTTGCCGTCGGGGGGAAACGGCGTGCAGAGGTCCATCTCGACGCCGCGGTCGTCTGCCTCGATTGTCTGCTTGCGGACGCAGGCCGGTTTCAGGTCGGCGTGCGCAGCCGATAGCCGACCCCCGTCTCGGTCAGGATGTGGTGGGGCCGTTCCGGATCGGGTTCGATCTTCTGCCGCAATTGACGGACGTAGATCCTCAGATACTGGATGTCGGTTTCACCGCCCCACACCTCCTTGAGGATGAAGCGGTGGGTCAACACCTTGCCGGCATGTGCCACCAGAAGCCGCAGCAGGTCATATTCGCGCGGCGACAGCTTCACCTCCTCTCCGCGCACGGTCACGATGCGCCGAACCAGATCGACCGTCAGCTCGCCGCTGCGGAACAGCGGCCGCTCCCCCTGTTGCTGCAGCTTGTGGCGCATGGCCGTGCGGATGCGGGCCAGCAGTTCCTCGACCCCGAAGGGTTTGGTCACATAGTCGTCCGCCCCGAGATCGAGCGCTTCGACCTTGCCGGCCTCGTCCACCCGGCTGGACAGAACGATGATCGGCAGCGACACGCCGCTGCCGCGCAGGCACCGGATGACCTCCAGCCCATCGATGCCCGGCAATCCAAGATCGAGGACCAGAAGATCGGGGGACCGCCTGCTCACCTCCTCCAGGGCCTTGGTCCCGTCTTCCGCCTCGACGATGTCGTATCCCTGGGCAGCCAGGCTGGTGCGCAGAAAGCGCCGGATCGGCGGTTCGTCATCGACGACGAGCACGCGCAACGGGATGGAGTCCGATTTCATGCGACGGCTTCCTCTTCATATCCGGACACATCGGCGGCCTTGGGAAGGGTCATGGTGAAGACGGCGCCGCTCCGGTCGCGCCGGTTGCCGGCCGTGACCGTCCCTCCCATCGCCTCGACAAAGCCCCGGCAGATCGCCAGCCCCAGCCCGGTGCCGGCGCGCTGCCGGTCCTGGGCATGAACACGATAGAACTTGTCGAAAATCCGCTCCACATCCTCCGACGGAATGCCGCCGCCCTCATCCAGCACCTCGATGCGGACAAGATCACCGTCCTGGCGACCCCGAACCGTGATCAGCGAACCGGCGGGCGCGTATTTGCCGGCATTGTCCAGCAGGTTGAACAGCGCCTGCTCGATCAGCACGGCATCGATGTCCACCATCGGCAGTCCGGCGGCAAGATCGACCTCCACCCGATGGCCGGCGAGGATGCGCGATACCCGCTCCAGCGCGCTGCCGACCACCTCGGACAGGTCGATCGCCCCGGTGCGCGGGCGGATGGCCCCGGATTCCAGCCGCGTCATGTCGAGCAGGTTCGCGATGAAGCGGTTGAGCCGTTCCGCCTCCTCCTGGATCGTCGCCGCCAGGTCCCGCCGGTCGTCCTCGTCCATCATCGGTCCATAGCTGACGAGGCTGGTCGCCGAGCCGAGGATGGAAGCCAGCGGCGTGCGCAGATCATGCGAGATCGAGGTGAGCAGGGCCGAGCGCAAGCGCTCGGTTTCAGCCGCCAGCCTGGTCCGGTCGACATCCTCCGCCAGCGTCACCCGCTCGATCGCCAGGGCCGCCTGATCGATCAGGGCGTCGAGAAGCCTCCGTTGGTCGGGTGTCAGGAGGCCGCTCGTCCGCCCCCTCCCACCGCCGGTATCGATACCGACCACCCCGACGACGCCCCGCCCGGTGCGCATCGGCAGGAACAGCCATTTGGCGCCGGGCAACGTGTCGGCCCCCTTGCCGGTGGGCCGGTTGTTTTCCCAGGCCCAGACCGCGGCGGCCAGATCGGCATCCTCGATGACGTCCTCCGGCGGGTAGCCGGCGCGGACCGCCACGCTGCCCGCCTCAGGCAACAGCAGCACCACATGGACCTTCAGCATGGCGGCGATCTGATAGGCGGTGGCCCACAGCAGGTCATCCATGGTCACCACGCCGGCCAGCTTGCGGCTGAACTGGTAGAGGTCTTCCGTCGTCTTGGCGCGCAGCCGCGCGGTCACCGCCTGGGCGCGGACACGGGCGGTCAGGTTGCTGGCGATCACCGAGACGACAGCGAAGACCAGCAATGCCACGATGTTTTCCGGATCGGAAATCGTGAAGGTGTAAAGCGGCGGCAGGAAGAAGTAGTTGAAGGCCAGAACGCTCATCACGCTGGCATAGAGCGACGGCGCCAACCCGCCGGTGACGGCGCTCGCCAGCACGGCGGTCAGGAAGACCAGCGCCAGGTTGTTGAGGGCCAGCACCCGATGCAGCACATGCCCGGCGCCCAGCGCCGCCGCGACATAGCCCGTGCTCGCGACGTAAGGCCACCAGGAAAAGGCGCGTTGCCGGGCCGTTTCGGTCCTGACCGTCTTGGCGGGAACCGGGGCGCCGGAGTTGGCGGCGATGACATGCACGCTGATGTCGCCGGCCCGACGGATCAGACTGTGCGCCACGGAGCCGTGCAGCAGTTCGGACCAGCGCGGACGCCCGGATTTGGCGATGACGATGTGCGTGACGTTGTTGGCCCGTGCGTAGTCGACCACGGTGTCGGCGACATCGCTGCCGGGCACCGTGACCGCTTCGCCGCCCAGCCTTTCCACCAGACGCAGCGTGTCGGCGATGCGGTCGCGCTCGGCCTCGCTCAGGCGCAGCACCCGGCTCGTTTCGACATGGATGGCGCCCCAGCGGGCACGCAGCCGCTCGGCTTGGCGCCTTGCGTGGCGCACCAGGCCGGCGCCGCTGGCGTCCTCGTTGATGCAGACCAGCAGGCGCTCGCCGGCCGCCCAGGGGCCGGAGATCGCGTGCGCCTGCATGTGGGTCAGCAACTGCTCGTCGACGCGGTCGGCGGTGCGCCGCAGTGCCAGTTCACGGAGCGCGGTCAGGTTTCCGGGGGAGAAATAATGCCGGATCGCGCGCTCGGCGGTGCGCGGGACATAGACCTTTCCCTGCTGGAGGCGCTGGATCAGGTCGTCGGGCGCGATGTCGATGACCTCGATGTCGTCGGCGCGGTCGAGGATCGAGTCCGGCACCGTCTCGCGGACCCGGACGCGGGTGATCTTGGCGACGACGTCGTTCAGGCTTTCGACATGCTGGATGTTCAGGGTGGTGTAGACGTCGATGCCAGCGGCCAGCAGTTCCTCCACGTCGAGATAACGCTTCGGATGGCGGCTGCCGGGGGCGGTGGTGTGGGCCAGCTCGTCGACCAGCACGATCTTCGGGCGGCGGGCGAGGATGGCGTCCAGGTCCATTTCGGTCAGGGCATGGCCCTTGTGCTCGATCTTGCGGCGCGGAACCACCTCCAGTCCGGCGACCAGCGCCTCGGTTTCGCGCCGGCCATGGGTCTCCACCACCCCGACGACGATGTCGACGCCGTCGCGGCGCCTGGCCTGGGCGGTCTGCAGCATCTCGAAGGTCTTGCCGACGCCGGGGGCGGCGCCGAGGAAGATCTTGAGCCGTCCCTGCCCGTCCTTCACCGCCTGGCGCAGCAGCGCGTCGGGAGAGGGCCGTCCGGTGCGGTCGCCATGGGTGCGGTCGCCATGGGTGCGGTCGGCTTGTTCGTCGCTCATGGCATCGTCCTCTTCCGGGCCCCTGGGTCCCGTTCTCTCCATCGGCATTCGTAACCGATAGCCGAATCCATGCCCTGCCGAAACATAACGCGGCCGCTGTGGAGGTCGCATCGCCTATCACGCCCTCTCCCGGCACGGGAGAGGGCGATCACTCCGCATCTTCGACAGTCTGCTATCTGCCTCCCGCAGCCTTGCCGGCCGCCCGATCCAGAGCGAGGTTCAATGCCAGGACGTTGACGGTCGGCTCGCCGAGAACGCCGAGCGGACGCGGTGCAACGGTATCGGCGACCAGCTTGCGCACGACATCCTCCGACAGCCCGCGGGCCTTGGCAACGCGCGGCACCTGGAAGTCGGCGGCTGCCGGTGACAGGTCGGGGTCGAGGCCGCTGCCCGATGTGGTTACCAGCTCCACCGGGACCGGGGTTCCGGGGTTCTCCGCCTTCAGCCTTTCAGCGTCGGCCTGCACACGGTCGATCAGCGCCCTGCTCGTCGGGCCGAGGTTGGAGCCGCTGGAGCTTGCGGCGTTGTAAGGAGCCGCGGCCGATTTGGACGGGTCCGCCGGGTCGGGCCCGGTGGTCGCCGACGGGCGGGGATGGAAGTAGCGGTCGGCGGCGAAATCCTGACCGATCAGCGCGGAGCCGACCACCGTGCCGTTCCGCTCGATCAGGCTGCCGTTGGCCTGATGCGGGAAGAGGCTTTGTGCGATGCCGGTGACGGCGAGCGGATAGGCAAGCCCGGTGATGACGGTCAGTGCGGCGGTCATCACCAGGGCGGGGCGCAGGTCCTTCAGCATGACAATGTTCCTCAAATCAGGCCGGCTGCGGTGACGATCAGGTCGATCGCCTTGATGCCGGCGAAGGGCACCACCAGCCCGCCCAGGCCGTAGATCACCAGGTTGCGGCGCAGCAGCGACGCCGCCCCCACCGCGCGGTAGCGCACGCCGCGCAGCGCCAGGGGGATCAGCGCGACGATGATCAGCGCGTTGAAGATGATCGCCGACAGGATGGCGCTTTCCGGGCTGTGCAGCCCCATCACGTTCAGCGCCTGCAGCTGCGGGTAGAAGGCAAGGAACATGGCGGGGATGATGGCGAAATATTTCGCCACGTCGTTGGCGATGGAGAAGGTGGTGAGCGCCCCGCGGGTCATCAGCAACTGCTTGCCGATCTCGACGATCTCGATCAGCTTGGTCGGGTCGCTGTCGAGATCGACCATGTTGCCGGCCTCGCGCGCCGCCACCGTGCCGGTGTTCATCGCCACGCCGACATCGGCCTGGGCCAGCGCCGGGGCGTCGTTGGTGCCGTCGCCGCACATGGCGACCAGCTTGCCCTTCGCCTGCTCGTCGCGGATCAGCTGCAGCTTGGCCTCGGGCGTGGCCTGGGCGAGGAAATCGTCCACCCCGGCCTCGGCGGCGATGGCGGCGGCGGTCATCGGGTTGTCCCCGGTGATCATCACCGTGCGGATGCCCATCTGGCGCAGGGCGGCGAAACGCTCGCGGATGCCGCCCTTGACGATGTCCTTCAAGTGGATGATGCCGAGCAGCCGGCCGTCGCGCGCCACCGCCAGCGGCGTGCCGCCGGCCTTTGCCACCCGTTCGGCAATGGCGAGGATCTGGCGTTCCGCCGGGCCCGCGGCCGGATGCAGGGCGGTGACGCCGCGGCCGCCGGATACCGCGATGCGTTGCGTCCCGTTGACATGGGCCAGCACCGCATCCACCGCGCCCTTGCGGATCACCGTGCCGCCGGTGTCGATGCCGCTGATCCGGGTCTGGGCGGTGAAGGGGACGAAATGGGCGTGCATCTCCTCCATGGCACGGGCGCGGATGCCGTACTCCTCCTTGGCCAGTACGACGATGGAGCGGCCTTCCGGCGTCTCGTCGGCCAGCGAGGCGAGTTGCGCCGCGTCGGCCAGTTCCTGTTCGCCGACGCCGGCGACCGGCAGGAACTCGGCGGCCTGGCGGTTGCCCAGCGTGATGGTGCCGGTCTTGTCGAGCAGCAGCGTATCCACGTCGCCCGCCGCCTCCACCGCGCGGCCGGACATGGCCAGAACGTTGAAGCGGACCAGACGGTCCATGCCGGCGATGCCGATGGCCGACAAGAGCGCGCCGATGGTGGTCGGGATCAGGGTGACGAACAGCGCCACCAGCACCAGCACGCCGACCGAGCCGCCGGCATAGGTGGCGAAGCTGGGAATCGTCGCCACCGCGATGACGAAGACGATGGTCAGGCCGGCCAGCAGGATGTTGAGCGCAATCTCGTTGGGGGTCTTCTGGCGCTGGGCGCCTTCCACCAGCGAGATCATGCGGTCGAGGAAGGTCGATCCGGGGGCGGCGGTGATCCGCACCTTGATGTGGTCGGAGATCACCTGGGTGCCGCCGGTGACGGCGGAGCGGTCGCCGCCGCTCTCGCGGATGACGGGCGCGGATTCGCCGGTGATGGCGGCCTCGTTGACCGAGGCCACGCCTTCCACCACCTCGCCGTCCGACGGGATGATGTCGCCGGCCTCCACCAGCACGAGGTCGCCGGTCTTGAGCGTGGTGGCGGGGACCATGCGGATGGTGCCGTTTTCCAGCTTCTTGGCGGTGGTCTCGGTGCGGGTCTTGCGCAGGCTGGCAGCCTGGGCCTTGCCGCGGCCTTCCGCCACCGCCTCGGCGAAGTTGGCGAAGACCAGGGTGAACCACAGCCAGACGACGATCTGGATGGCGAAGCCGCTCACCCCGGCGCCGGTCACCGCATCGCGCAGGACCAGCAGGGTGGTCAGCGCCGCCACCACTTCCACGCAGAACATCACCGGGTTGCGGATCATCTGGCGCGGATGGAGCTTGGCGAACGAGCCGCCGATGGCCGGCAGCAGGATGGCGGGGTCCAGCAGGGTACTAGCGGACGAGCGGCCTGACCGTTTGCTATTGGCGTGCATGGGATCGGTCCCGATCAGAAGAGGGTGCCGGCGTTCATCGCCAGATGCTCGACCACCGGGCCGAGGGCGAGAGCCGGGAAGAAGGTGAGGCCGCCGACGATCAGGATGACGCCGACCAGCAGCCCGACGAACAGCCCGTCATGGGTGGGGAAGGTGCCGGCCGATGCGGCGGCCCGCGTCTTGGCGGCCAGCGAACCGGCGATGGCCATCATCGGCACGATGACCAGGAAGCGGCCGACCAGCATGGCGATGGCGAGCGTGACGTTGTACCAGGGTGTGTTGCCGCTGAGCCCGCCGAAGGCGCTGCCGTTGTTGGCGGCACCCGAGACATAGGCGTAGAGCGCCTCTGAGAAGCCGTGCGGGCCGGCATTGGCCATCGAGGCGGTGCCGGTGTCGAGCACCACGGCGGCGGCGGTGAAGCCCAGCATCATCAGCGGCAGGCAGAGGATGGCGAGCATGGTCATCTTGACCTCCTTCGCCTCCAGCTTCTTGCCCAGATATTCCGGCGTGCGGCCGACCATCAGCCCGGCGACGAACAGCGCGACGATGGCGAACAGCAGCATGCCGTAAAGCCCGGCGCCGACGCCGCCGACGATGATCTCGCCCAGCATCATGTTGATCATCGGCACCATGCCGCCCAAGGGCATGAAGCTGTCATGCATGGCGTTCACCGCACCGCAGGAGGCGGCGGTGGTGACGGTGGCGAACAGGGCGGAGGCGGCGATGCCGAAGCGGGTCTCCTTGCCCTCCATGTTGCCGGCGCTGCCGTCGATGCCGAAGGCGGTGAAGGCCGGGTTGCCCTGCGCCTCCGCCCAATAGGCGATCGTGACGCCGGCGACGAAGAGCAGGCCCATCGCGGCCAGGATCGCCCAGCCCTGCCGCTCGTCGCCGACCATGCGGCCGAACAGGTTGGTCAGCCCGGCGCCCAGTGCGAAGATCGACAGCATCTGGACGAGGTTGGTCAGGGCGTTGGGGTTCTCGAACGGGTGGGCGGAGTTGGCGTTGAAGAAGCCGCCGCCGTTGGTGCCCAGCATCTTGATCGCCTCCTGCGAGGCGACGGGGCCCAGCGCGATTGTCTGCTTCGCCCCCTCCAGCGTGGTGGCGTCCACCGCTCCTGCCAACGTCTGCGGCACGCCCTGCCACACCAGGAACAGCGCATAGACGAGGCAGAGCGGCAGCAGGACGTAGAGCGTCGCGCGGGTCAGATCGACCCAGAAGTTACCGACCGTCCGGGAGGAGGCGCGGGCGAAGCCGCGGACCAGCGCAACGGCCAGCGCGATGCCGGCCGCGGCGGAGACGTAATTGTGGAAGGTCAGCCCGGCCATCTGGACCAGATGGCCCATGGTGGTCTCGCCGCCGTAATTCTGCCAGTTGGTGTTGGTGGTGAAGCTGGCCGCCGTGTTGAAGGCGAGGTCGGCCGGCACCGCCGCCATGCCCAGCGGGTTCAGCGGCAGCACCGCTTGCAGCCGTTGCAGGGCGTAGAGCAGCAGCATGGAGGCGGCGCTGAACAGCAGCATCGACACGGCGTAGCTCACCCAATGCTGCTCGGTGCGCCCGTCGATGCCGGCCAGCCGGTAGAGCCCGCGCTCGACGGGCCCGAGGATGGGGGAGAGCAGGGTGCGCTCGCCGGTGAAGACGCGCGTCATGAAGCCGCCCAGGGGCCGCGTCACCGCGACGACCAGGGCGAGGAAGAGCAGGATCTGGATCCAGCCGTTGACGGTCATGGGATTGGTCTCCTCAGAACCGTTCGGGGCGGATCAGGGCATAGACCAGATAGGCCAGCAACCCGGCGGTCACGAGGCCGGCCAAGGCATAGTCGAGGGTCATGGCGCCCCTCCTCACAGCCGGTCGCAGGCGTGGACATAGGCGACCGCCGCGGCGAAGAAGCCGACGGTGAGCGCCACGAACAGAAGGTCGAGCATGGTTCGGGTCTCCGGGGTTTCCTTCCCCTCGGCCCCGATCATCGCGCCGGTTCAGCGCCGGCGGGACAAACTGGGGCGAGCGGAACAGGGTCGAACCATCCGCTCGCCATCATGGCGGCAGGAGAGGTCCGGCTCTGCAAGGGTGCGCCCGAGCCGCGTATAAATTCGATGGGGGGCGGCGATGCCGGAAAATATACGCGCCATATATGCCGCCGGGCGGTGTTGTTGCACCGTTTGCGTCCGGGTGGCGGTCGGCGCTGAGCTGATGTGGTGGAAGGGCCGTCCACCACATCATCTCGGCGCAGAGCGCACCGACACCGCGGGATCGGCATCTGCAGACTATCGTCGCAGGTGGCCGCTTGGCGTGGCAGGCGACGTCCGGCTACAACTTGCGGGCGCTCGTGGAGGCCTTCTTCGGCCGCTACAAACACATCATCGGGGATGGGCTACGGCTCCAATCCGACGACCGGCAACAGACCGGGTTCGGCGTCGCCGTCCTGGTCCTGAACCGCATGCTCGATCTCGGACGCCCGGACTCCGTCCGCGTTGTGTGATTAGGGTCGCGAGCCCGCCGGCATCAGCTTTCGCTGCCTCGGTGCAACAGCGTCGATGCACGGCAGTGCCCATAGACTGGTGCCTGATGGCTGTTGGTGAAAGCCTCAGCCATACCAGACCGCGCCCGCGGCGCCACCTCCAATTTCATCTTAATGTAGCGCACCGGTCAGCATCGGCTGGGGCATGCCCGCTGCAAACAGCTTCTCAATCATGGATCTTTCCGTCGAAGAGTACATGGGGAAGGCCCTGCGAACACCGCTCGACGCGGCCGGATATCTGATAGAAGGCCGCCAGGGTTTCCGCGGTGATCGCGTCCTCCGGGGGACCTGCGGCGGCCAGGGCGCCCTCCGACAGCAGAACGACCCTATCCACCCATCGCAGCGCAAGGTTCAGGTCGTGCAGCACGGCGAGCACGATCATGCCGTCCGACTTGGCGGTTTCCGTCACCGCCTGCATCACGTCGATCTGGTGGCGTGGATCGAGCGCGCTCGTCGGTTCGTCCAGCAGCAGGATCCTTGGGCGGCGGATGATCGATTGGGCAAGGCTCACGAGTTGGCGTTGCCCGCCGGACAGCTCGTCGAGAGGAGATAGGGCGAGGTGGCCGATCCCCAGCCTCTGGAGCACGGCATCGGCCTCCGCATGGACGAGGCTCTCCGGCCGGTCTGCCGCAAAGGTCGAAACGCGCAGCGCAGTGACGACGGATTCGATGACGCTGAGCGCGATGCCCTGGGGCAGGCTCTGCGGCATGTAGGTGACGTACCGGGCGCGCTCGGCCGGCGTCATCTGCAGGAGAGCCTGTCCATCGTAGCGAACGTCGCCGGTCGCCGGCAGCAGGCCGGCCAGGGCGCGAAGAAGCGTCGTCTTGCCGGCGCCGTTGGGGCCGACGATGGCGGCGACCGTACCCGCCCGCAAGGGTGGCAGCGACAGGCCGTCGATGATCCGGCGCCGGGGATAGCCGGCACGCAGCCCATCGATCCGAAGAAGATCGTCCGTCATGCCGGCCGTCCCCTGAGAATGAGCGCGACGAAGATCGGGATGCCGACCAGCGACGTGACCACGCCGATGGGAAGCATCACGCCGGGCACCAGCAGTTTGCCGGCGAGCGAGGCGAAGGACATGATGGCGGCACCGGTCAGAAGGCTGGCCGGAAGAAAGAAGCGGTGGTCCTCCCCGACCAGAAGCCGGGCGATGTGGGGGCCGACCAGTCCGATGAAGCCCACCGTTCCCACGAAGGCCACCGCCAGCCCGGCCAGAAGGCTGACACGGAGCAGGGCCGTGAAGCGCAGCCGTGCGACGGGCACGCCGAAGCTCCGCGCCCGGTCCTCGCCGAACCTAAGGGCCGTCAACCGCCATCGCGCGGCGAAAGCGGACGGAAAGGCAACAGCGAGTGCGGCGGCCAGCACGGCGATCTCCGCCCATCCGGTCCGCGTGAGGGATCCCATGGTCCAGAACACGAACTGTTGCAGCGCCGCTTCCGAGGCGACGAACTGGACCAGCGCCACCAGCGCGTTGAAGGTGAAGACCATCGCGATGCCGAGCAGGACGAGGCGGTCCGGCCCCGTCCCGCGCCGCGACGCGAGCGCCTGCAGCAGGAACACCGAACCGAAGGCGAAGACGAAGGCATTGGCCGGGACGAGCCAGCCCGGCGGCAAGCCGGGAAGGCTGGTTCCCAGGATCATCGCCAGCGCGGCTCCGAACGAGGCCGCGGAGGACACGCCGAGCGTGAAGGGGCTGGCAAGCGGATTGTCGAGGATCGTCTGCATCTCGGCCCCGGCGAGAGCGAGCGCGGCGCCGACGAGGAGCGCGGTCAACGCCTGGGGCAGGCGCACGCTCCACAGGATGAGGCTTTCGGTGCGGGTCGCCCCCTCCAGTCCGAACAGCGCCCCGATGGTGCGTTCCAGTCCCAGTCCCGCCGGCCCGTTGGCGACGTCCAGCACGAATCCGGCCAGCAGGATGCCGGCCAGTGCCGCAACCAGCATCCGGCGCCGATGGACCATCCGGCGGTATGACCGCTCGCGCTCCGTGCTTCCGGCAGCCGGTATGGCTACGGCTGGTGCGGCGGAGCTGCCGATGCGCGGGGTCATGCGAGAACCGCCGCGATTCCGGCCTTGACGATGTCCTCCTCGCTCATCCCCCGCCGCCAGTGTGAAAAAGCGATGAGGCGGGAGGAGGGAAGGCCGATGTCGGTCTTCAGATAGGACCGCATGTCGCGGAAGGCCGAATATTCCGCGCCGATCCAGGCGAAAAGACCGTCCTGGCCGGCCGGAAGCTCGACCAGCCGCAGAGCATCGGGCAGAAGCGTGGTCGAACCGGGTGCGGTGCCATTGCGGTACAGCCAGCGAATTGCGACACCCGGCGGCCCGTCGATCTCCTGCCGTTCCGCGGCATCGGCGACTTCGATGAGCGCGATCCCCGCTGCGGAGGCCGGCAAGCCTTCGAGAATGCGGGCGATGCCCGGCAGCCCGGTCTCATCGCCGGCGAGCAGATACCAGTCCGCCGGTTTCGGCCCATAGGCCGCCGGTCCGAGGAGCCCGACCACGTCGCCGGGTGCCGCGGCCGCGGCCCAGGACAGGCCGGGACCGCCCCCGCCATGCATCACGAAGTCGATGTCCAGCGTTCCCGCCGCCGGATCGATCTGGCGGATGGTGAAGATCCTGGAGTCGAGCTTGCCGGATTCGGGCCAGACGATGCGGCCGTTGTCGTCCAGAAACGGCCATTGCGGTGTAGCGGTATCCCTGCCCTGGAACAGCAGCCGGCAGTGGATCTGATCGGGCACCGCGTAACGGGCGAGGTCATCCCCGCCGAACGTGATCCGGCGCATGCGCGGAGTCAGTTGCCGAACCTCCCGCACGGTGAGCACCCGGAGATCGGGCGGCAGCACGGCGCCGGCCGCGTCGCCCGTCCAGACGATTTCCAGATTCTCCGGACGGGTCACGAAGTCGATCAGTCCGGTCAGCTCATGCTTCAGACGGTTGAAGTCCGCCGGTTCCGCGGCCTCGACGGCAAGCGACAGCGCCCCCGCTGTCGCACACAGGCGCGCCGTTCCGAAGGACGAGGCGACCATGTGGCCGTCCCCGTCCGGGCTTACCGTCATGTTGTGGGCGGAAAAGGACTGGATGATGGTGTCGAGATAGGTGGAGACCTTCGGAAACGCTATCGTGGCCTGAGCCTTGAGAAACGCCATGTCGCCTGTCCTTCGCGTTCGATCTGTCATGGGTTGCTTCGGCGTTCGAAGATGCCGGCCGCCATCGGACGGAACCGTGGCGGCCGGTGTTTCTTCAGCGCCCGTCAGCTGCCGTCGCCGGCGAAAGGCTAAGCCAGCACGGACCCGCCAGGGGCTGTGCCAGGAAGCGGCGGTTGAGTTCGTCCATCGTGTCCGCCGGATCGGCATCCGCGAACGCGTCCGGGTGCAGCCATTTGGCAACGGCCTCGACGAACAGGATGTTGAGCGGCGGTGCCGTGAGAAGCCCGGTCCAGACGCCGTGCACCCGTCGGTTCCGGACGGCCGGCAGCGTGTCGAAACCGGTCCGTCCGGTCAGGCGGCGCAATCCGGCACGCGCCTTTTCGGGATCGAGACCCGGGCCGATTCCGGGGCGGATGCCGGCGCCGAATGCGCCGCCCGAGGCGATGTAGACCTCCGGCGCTTCGGTCATCAGCTGCTCTGCGGCGAGCTTCGCGTACCAGGGTGACCCATGCGGTCCCTCGACGGCAGAGAGGTTGCGCCCCCCGGCCCGGGCGAGAAGGTCGCCCCAAATGCGTCGTCCGGCGGTCCAGCAGCAATCGTCGTAGGTGGATTGCACTTCGAGATACGCCTTCACCGCCGGCGCGCCGGCCAGCCTTGCCGTCACGGTTGCGAGGCGCTCCTCGACAAAGCCGATGAAGGCGTCGGCCCTGTCGCCCTTGCCGAGGACGGCACCCCACATCCGCAGGGTTCGGGCCATGTCGCCGAAGGGGTCGCCGGCGGCACCCGCGTCCGCCTGCCGGTTGGAGGCGGCGCTGCTGAAGATCACGGGGATGCCGGCAGCTTCGAGGCGGCGCGTCAGCCCACCCTCGCCGAGCCCCGGCTCCATCACCGCAGTGGCGACCACGAGGTCCGGTTCAAGGGCGAGAATCCGCTCCAGCGACAGCGTGTCGCCGGTCTGGGCACCCACCACCGGAATGGGGCCGCCGTCGCTTCCCCGCTCGTAGAGCCGGCGCACCAGATCGCTGTCGAACCGGTCGACCCCGGCCCAACCGACGATCAGGGCGGATGGGTCGGGGTGCAGGACGGCCATGCTCAACACATCGACCGCATCGAGGAGCACGATCCGGCGAACCGCGCCGGCGAGCGGAACCCGGCGGCCGGCTGCATCGACGACGGACCCGGACCCGGCTCCGGGTGCTCCCAACGCCGTGACGGGCGCCAGGGCGGTCAGGCCCAGGAGGATGGTGCAGGTCCGTCGGTCCAGGCGCATCGGAGTCCGTCTCACAGCCTGTACCGCAGCCCGGCCAGAACCTGCGCACCGTTGCCGTACTGGCAATAGAAGCTGGAACTGCAGCTCGAGTAATATTCCTTGTCGAAGAGGTTGGTGGCGTTCAGCGTCGCTTCCGCTCCGCGCAGCGACGGACCGAGCTTGCCGAGGTCGTACCGCACCGAGGCATCGACCAGCGCGTAGCCGCTCGTCCGGATGGTGTTGGCATCGTCGGCGAAGCTGCCGCCGACGAAGCGGATGCCGCCGCCAACGGTCAATCCGTCGAGCAGGCCGGTATCGAAGCCGTAATTGGCCCAGGCGGACCCGTAATATCTGGGAGCCGCCTGCGGCTGCTTCCCGATGGTGGTCGCCGAGGTCGATTTGGTGACCTCGGTGTCAAGCAGAGTGAGCGCGCCGATCAGCTCCAGCGATTTGGTGACGTTTCCGCGCGCTTCGAATTCCAGTCCGCGCGAGCGGACCTCTCCCTGCTGGACGTAGAAGCCGACCGTCGTGTCCGGCGTCTTCACATTTTCCTGGCGGATGTGGAAGGCGGAAAGCGTGAAGAGCGCCTTCATGAAGGAGGGTTCGTATTTGAGCCCGGCTTCCCATTGCTTCGCCTTGGTCGGCTCGAAGGGCGCGCCGCGCGCATCCACGCCGACGGTCGGCTCGAAGGACGTCGAGTAGCTGACATAGGGGGAGATCCCGCTGTCGAACCGGTAGAGCAAGCCGGCGCGATAGCTTGGGGCACTGCTGGACTGGCTGCTGCTCGATCCCGCCAGCCGGTTCTCGGTCTCCTGCTTCGTCCAGTCGTAGCGCGCACCCAGCACGGCCCGGAAGCCGCCGAGTGCAAGCTGGTCCTGGAGATAGACACCGGTCTGCCGGAGCGTCTGCTTGGAGTCGATGATGGTCGTGAGGGTGCCGATGGGCACGCCATAACGCGGATTGGCGACGTCCAGTGAAGGCGCCAAGCCGAATTGGTATTCCCAGTCGCTGCGCGAATGCTGGAAATCGACGCCGGCGAGGGCCGTGTGCGAGACCGCTCCCGTCCTGAAGTCGAACTGCGCCTGATTGTCTGTGGCGACGCCCCGCACATCCTCGATCGAGCGGAGTGCCTGCCGAGGCAGCAGCCCGTCGGCGGTGACGGGCGCACTCATCTGCAGGCTTTGGAAATCGAGATCGATGGCGGAGTAGCGGGTTTTAGAGCGGAGGCTGACGACTTCGTTCAGCCGATGCTGGAAGCTGTAGCCGATGGCGTACTGCTTGCGCTCGTAGCCGTCGAAATCCGGATCGCCCACATTGAGCGTGCGCCCGAGGGCCGACTTGTAGGTTTCCGGGGCGAGCGAACGCGGATAGATGGAGTTGAAATATCCGCCTTCGGGATCGTTCTGATAGAAGCCCTGCAGGGTCAACTGCGTGTCGGCATCGGGTTGCCAGCGGATGGCCGGAGCGATGCCGACCCGCATCTCCTCGACATCGTCATAACGGGTGTCGGAACGGCGGCCGACGCCGCTGATGCTGTACTGCCAACGCCCATCGGCATCGAGGGCACCCTGGCTGGTGACGCCGCTCTGCAGCCTTGCGTGGTTTCCGGCCTCGACCCTGACCTCGGTGTAGGGGGTAACGTCGGGGGCGCGGCTGGCCTGATTGACGAGACCGCCGGGGCTGGTCTGGCCGTAGAGGACGGCGGACGGCCCCTTCAGGACATCGATGTGATCGAGCAGGAAGGGATCGACCGCGGGCAGCGCGAAGGCCTGCCCACGGGGCAATTTCAATCCATCGAGGAAATCCACGACCCGCGTGTCGGTCCCGAAGCCTCCGAACCCGCGCATGAAGACGCTGTCGTAGCGGCTGGTGCTGTCGGCCGTCGACAGCACCCCGGCCGTGTAGTTCAGCGCGTCCTTCACGCTTTGGGGATTCTGATCGTCGAGTTGCTTGCGCGTGATGGTCGTGATCGCCTGCGGCGTGTCGAGGACGGGTGTTTCCGTTTTGGTCGCGGACGAGGAATCCTGCCTGAGATATTCGTTCGTCCCCTTCAGCCGGTCGCCTTCCACCTGAAGCGTCGGAAATGTGACGGCCTGCTCCTGGGCATGGCCGGTCATCGGACTCAAGGTCGCAGTTGCTGCCAGCAGCGCCGCGCCGGCTCGCTTTGGGAACACTCCCGTCATTCGTCTCGCCTCTCCCGTTGGTTCGCATGAGGAGTCTATGCGGCCCACATATGCGAATGCGCATCATTCGCGATTGCAAGGCGAGTTCTAAAACAAACGGGACGGTCCCGTCCAGTTATTTTGATGCTATCCGATTCATTGGCTGGTCACGGGTGGGAGTGGCGGCATATGCATGGCTTAGGTGTGGGCGGTGCGTCGCCCGTCTGCTAAGGAAGGGCCTCCGAGCAGTGTGATGGCCATGCGCGGACGGTGGACGGAGGGAAAGCGCGAATGGCAGGGGGCAACCCTGCGAAGGACCCCGTGTCTTTCGGCCGCCATGATCCGAACTCTCCTCAGGGCCGTGCAGAGCAGGTAGAGGAACGATGAAGGTTTCGTCATCCACAAAGCCGCGCATCGGCAGGCCGTCGAAGGAAGATGCCGCGGAGACATCCAACCGGATCATCGACACGGCAGCGCAGCTTTTTGCGGCCCAGGGTTTTGCCGCCACGTCGATCGAGCAGATCGCGTCCGCCTGTAACGCGGGAAAGGATACGATCTACCGGCGCTTTCCATCGAAAACCGCGCTGTTCGTCGCCGTTGTTGAGCGGCTGCGGACACGGACCCTGAACAGTCTCGAGGCCGAGCTCGACTCCGCCGGCGGTCATGGCGATGCGCTGGCGCGGTTGAAGCGGGTTGCCCGCTGGTTCCTCACCGTCAACCTGGATCCGGACATGGTCGCCTTGAACCGGATCGCCTTGAGCGAAGCGAGCCTCTTCGGTCAGGACCAGCGGGATCCATGGGAGGAGGATCCCATCATGGAGCGTCTGATCCAGCTGATCCGTGCCGCACAGGAGGCCGGCATGCTCACCGGCGGCGATCCGCGGATGATCGCATCGCACATGCTCCATTCCATCGTGTTCGGGCCATCCAACGACGCGATGCTGGGCCGCAAGACCTACGCGGCCAAGGCCGCCCAGGATCGGTTTTTTGAGCAGGCCTGGACATTGTTCCTGAATGGAACCAGCGGCGTCTGAGATGATGTGGTGGACGGCCCTTCCACCTTCTGGGATCGGTGGCAAGCTGATGCCGTCGAAGAAACCAGCTCAGAGGAGCCGTCCAAGGAAGAGGTGGTGACGATCGCTCTGGACTTGGCGAAGAAGGTTTTCCAGGTCCATGGGATCGATGCGAATGGAAAGATCCTGGTCCGTCGGCAATTGCGCCGGGGCGAGGTTCTGAAGTTCTTCCACGGCGTGCCGCCATGCCTGGTCGGGATGGAAGCCTGTGGCACGGCGCATCACTGGGCTCGGGAGATCGCGCGCCGTGGCTTTGGCCAACAAAACCGCGCGCATCGCCTGGGTAGTGATGACGCGGGGAGTGACCTACGCAGTGCCGAACGCGGCGTAGACAGCATCCACCCCGCCGGTGTCGGATGGCTCGGCGGGGTGGGGGCAAGGGTGGTGAGACGTGATGACGAACCGGCAGGACCGGGGATCGGCCAAATCCACGGGGACCAAGCGCCACCGAGCGCGATGAGCTGATTTGGGCGCCGATCCGCGGAATTCATCAAGGCCAGCAGCCAGCGACTGCGACAACAGGCCGGACACATGCATGCATCCTTCTCGGCCAGTCAGCGCGGATTTCCCTCTTGCGTCAGAGGGGCCGTCCACACATGGTGTCGCTGCAGGATGAGGCGGCGAAGCGGAAGCCTGTGAAGGCGGAGCCGGCGAAGAAGGCTCCGGCCGCGCCGCGCACCGGCACCTCATCCCCGAATGCGGTCTTGACCGAATCCGACGTGTTGGCGATCCGGGCCAGCCGGAAATCGCAACGCAAGCTGGCGCAGCTCTACAATGTGTCGCGCTCGCTGGTCGAACAGATCAAGTCGGGGAAGGTCTGGAAACACCTGTTGCCGGCGGCTGCTCAGGGAGCGCCTTCCGGCAATCGCGATGAAGGGAATGTCTAACTTCTGTCTAACCGCAGATTGGAGCGGCTCAAGAAAAACACCTAAATCCCTGAAAGGGAATGGTGCCCAGGGACGGAGTCGAACCGCCGACACGGGGATTTTCAGTTGCAATCGAGCTAAGTTAAGTGCTTGTTTTATATAGAATGCAAAGCAGTATGTGCTAAGGCTGTGCTAAGCAGTTAGCGCGATAGGACTATTTTCCCATACGTCATAATGTGCGTTTACTCGTCCCCCCTATGGTGCTCCACGTTGTCAAGCGGTGCAAGCGCGCACTTCAACGCTATATGCGCGAGGTTTGAGCAAGCCAGGGCGATAGCCGCGCCGTACAACTCATTGGGACGCAGCCGCTACACTTGGAATACAAGCAACGTTCATCGAGCTGTCAAGCAAGGCAGCGACCCTATAGCGCGCCAATATACTAAGCAGTGATGATTATTGTGCTTGCCCAAAGCCCTTTCGAGTTCGATACTCGAAGTCGGAATGATACTCGTATGGCTTGGAGATTTAGATGGCGCAGAGAACGGCTAAAGCGGTGAACGATGAAGAGAATGTGGTCGAGTACGACGGCATCAAATTTGAGCCTATGACTGTGGAGCAGTTTGACAAGGAAACGTCAGTTCGTACGGAGCAATACGCCAAAGCTCTAGATCGGTCAGATGAGGAGCTTTACCGTTCACTGCGCCATATCTACCGCACCTTCCTTTTTGCTCAGGTCGATACAAGGCTGAAAGAGCACGTCAATAAGCAAGTCGCTGAAAAACTAAAGATAAAAGAGTTCGACATTCGCGATCAGCCGGAGAAAAACAAGTTCTCGAAGCTGCTGAAGGCATACATTATTACGTATAGCGAGGAGGAAAGGGGGAATAGCAAAAAATACCATGTGCCACAGCGAAACAACACGTACGCAATGGCGATGCATTACGCCCTGCGCGAGAAATGGACGCCAGATAAATTTTTCGATGAACTTAATGGTACTGGTCTTCGGGAACTGAGAGACAACGAAATAAAAGCTCGTGGCGGAGACGACGACCAGACAGAAGTTGAGCAATTCGGAATTGGCGAAGCTCTTGAGGCTTTGCATGAGGGGGATGTTTGGTCCAAAACCTCAGTCGAGGTGAGCGACGGCATGGAATTGACGTCAGGATTAAACTTGCTTCTCGCCAATGTAAATTCAGATGGCAAGAGCATAACAATGCTCCGACCTGTTGAAGTGAGCAAAAGCGAGATAGACCAATTCGTCAAACTGATTGCGAAAGCTCATTCCATCGATAGCAGCCACCCAAAACAGTTTCTACGAACCATACAAGCGGCGTCTGTTTTCTTCGACCGTGCTGCGGTCGAAAACATTCGTGTAACCATGAAGACGACTGAAAGTGAAACCTTTGTATGCGTGGCGCTTGAAGCGGATAGGACGGACAAACAGGTGCGGTTTGTTGTCAGTCGCGCGGATGGGGTGCCTGAAGGCGTTCCTGAAAACGTTGTTCTGGGATTTCCGCCTGGACGCATGCGTGGGCTCTCTTCTCTCACTTCGGGAACAGAGGCAGTAACGGACTGGGAGTTTGAAACCGGGGAAGATCCTGAGGACGAGGGAAAGCGGCTTGGGCGTAAAGTAACGGCATTGCTGGCGAGCGTGAAAGTTAAGGGAAGCGACGGCGCTTTTGCGAATGAGCAGCGGCGATGGTCGTTCCTTGCGGATGACGCTCCACGAGCTAAAGACATTACCGAGGAGCAAGAGCGCGCACTAAACGCAGACGGATATGTTGTTTCACTTGATCAGTGGGAACAGGCTTTAGAAGCGTTGTCTGATCTCATGGAAAAGGTTGAGGAAAACTCAGAAACAAAAACAAAAAAGTTCTCTTGGACAGAGTTTTCAGTAGATGACGATGGAATGTACCTGTCGCGCAGAAGCGAGTTTAAGAAAAAAGGTAAGATTGAGGCCGTCGATCACACGGATGATGCGACGATGGTTTCGACTGCCCTTGCAGATAATCTGCCAGATAAGCTTTCACGATTTATCGATGACGTGAGGCTGAACGCGATAACCGTTTCTGCACACGGCAAATACGTAGCCATTAGGGGGCAGTCGCGTGGCATTCGCTATGCGGTTGGCCTGGAGCGGCGTGCTTTGACGCCAAAAGTAAGCAGCTCGAAGAAAGCTAAAGCTGCAAAGCCGAATGCCACGTGACTTTTAGCACTTTACTCGTGCATTAACGGCAGTTCGGTAAGCTCGGGGAACTCCTCAAGGTCTGTTGAAGACCAATCGGGGAGTTCCCCTTGCTTTATGTCGAAAAGTTTTGCTTCGTTCTTGCGGTCAAAAAACTGAAGAACGTCTTTCCCACTGTAAAGCGCGTTCATGGCTTTGGCCGACGACGTACCCGGTGAGAACACCCGATCCACGATGCTCCTAAAATCCGCGAAAACATGAGACAAAGCCATCGTCGGCCGGCTTTTTAGCTCCTGGTCCATAAGAGCATTCAATTGGGTGAGTGCCAAGACATGGACATAAACATTGTGAGCCGCGACAAGTGATGTCGATAGCTCATCCCATGCGCCACCATTGTCGGTCGGCTGTTCGCGGATACACAAGTCGCCAACGGTAAGTTGTAGGCCAAGAGGACTGGTCAGGGCGGGAAAGCGGTCATCGCTGCCTCGGAACGAGATATCAGCAGGCACAGGGGTGTGTGAAAATGTGAAGGTGCCGATATCCTTCTCGCCCTCATCCCTCATATCTGGTGCTCGCTTGCCCCTGAACCTCTCAATATGCCACGTCGTGTAGGCTTGCCCGCAGGTAGCAGCGATGGTCAGGGGAGCCGCCGAGTCGTAAGTAATGACAAGCTCAGGGTATTTTTGCCGCATAGCCCGCATAATGAGGGTGAGTGCCCCAGCGAAATGAAGTCGGCTGACACCGAAGAAGTGTAGGTATCGGCATGTTTTGAATAAACCCATCTCATCCATGCGGACGAGAAGCTGAAGCGTGGATTGAACGCTCTCGTGCAACCGCCAGGGAAGCGCCCAAGCATCCGTGGAGTACCCTTTCAGGCGCTGGAGCCAAATTTCCTGCTCCGCCATGGTCGCGCCCTGAACGACGTTGGCGATGATCTCGTTTGGTCGGCGCGAGTGTTCCCTTACAATAAATTTCAGGCTGTTTTCTGTCTTATCAAGCGCCTCATCGAAGCTCAGACGCTCACCAGCCAACCTACGTTTCGATTGAGGAAAATCGAGCGGCATGATGACGCTTGCGCATTCATTCATCCATGCCAAGCTTTTTGCCCGGAATTCGTCCAGCTTTACCTCATTTTTTACATCAACATTAATAGTCTTAGATGCGACTTGATAGCCACCGCTATCGGCAAAGAGAAAAGATGCCTCTTTGTCACGATTCATTATCATGCCCTGCCGTTCCTTGGCCTTTTCCAAGTCAAGCTGTGCCATTCCAGCGGAATAAAGCGCCCATTTGTAGTGAAATAGGCCGCTGTCAGGATTAAGAAAATTGAGTGACGAATAACCGCTGCTCAATGCGGTCGGTAGGCCCGCTGTACGATGAACAGTATTCTGTCCTGATGCTGTCTCGACATAAAAAGGTTGAACGGCAGGGAGGAAAACTGCGTAGGCGTTTTGGGCTGTGTGATTGGAAAACAGGGGGTTTAGGGCCGCAAGATTGAACGTGGTCATTGCGATTACCTTCTCAGCAATATATCATAAGCACTGCTGAGTTTAATGCTGGGCGAGCGGGTAATGGAAGAAAAATTCTTTAATATTTACATTGCCGTCAATTCAGGAATGGAAATTGACTGCGAACACATAAATAATGATTTCGTAACAAGAAATTGTCCAGGCATGGTTATTATGACGCCTGAGCAGTTTCATTCGGACCCAATATGCATCAGGCTTATCCGTCCGTATCTTATGCAAGGAATTGGTGCGGAGAATATTTCTCTTATTGCAGGTAGCGATAACCGAGCGCCCACTGCAATTGTCATGAGAGCGCAAAAGCGGTATGTCGGCGCCCTACTGCTGCCACATGACTGCCGATCTTCGATACTCTCATACCTAAATATCGCTGATGGTATTGTGAACTCCCAGAACAGGCGACAGAACGATATCACCGAAGAGATGCGTAATCTGGAAAGTACTCTTCGCTCCGTCAACAGTATTATTGATCGCCACGATTTCATCGCCCAGCCGCTGCGTTATGCCGCTGAAAGAATTTCTGAGCGGCTGGCTGAGTTGCGTTCATGCTCCTATTTGACTTCCGACGAAGTTGTGAGGTTGGCAGAAGCGTTAAATAAAATTCAGCGTGGGATTTCAGGCAAGTGGCGTCTTCCATCCACATCAAGCTTGCCGAAGGCTGAAGAGTTTTCCGCTGTGTACGTGCGGAAAAACATCCATCAGAGTCTCAAAGTTGAGCTTTTACAGGCTCTACTTGGAACGCAAGTTCGTTAAACGAAGTCGTATTCAGCCCAAGGAGAGAGCTTGCCGAAGTAGCAATTTTATTTCGGCAGGACGCATTCTAAAACGCTCGTCCTGGATCCGTTCCATTATCTCACCAAACGTAGCGCTTCTGAGCCTACGCTTTACCGCTTCATATGTAAGTGATACGAAGCTAAAAAAGCGAAACAATTTCCCTATATCATTGAAGCTATCCTGCCGGCATCTCTACTTTCGAGCATTCCAGTTAAATTAATCAACCGAGGCATTGATAAACACGATTTCCCTGCTACGCTCAAGCACATCTCACATTGTGGTTGGGCTACCATGACAAATCGATCCAAATTGCTTTCCCTGACGATCCGAAACATTGGCTGCATCGGCAACGACGGCCTGACGGTAGCGTTAGACAATATTGTTTGTCTGGTGGGACAAAATAACGCGGGCAAATCAACTGTCCTGCGCGCTTATGAGTTAGCAGTAGGAACAATCTCTTTCGACGCGGCTCGTGACCGTTGCCAAAGGGCTGGAAAAACTGATCCTTCGGAGATTATTCTTGATGTACACATTCCCGAAGGTATCGGAAATATCGATGAAAAATGGAAAGATGAAAACCTTAGCCCTGGCTTAAGTGTTGTAAGGAGTCGTTGGCAATGGACTTGGCCAGACTTTAAGAGGGTAAGAACGACATGGCTACCGACGCGGGAATTGGCAGATGGTAAAATAGACCCTGAGAGTGGAAAATGGTCGGAGGATGGAAAAGCCGGAGGAGCTGATCCGGTTTTTAATTCTCGACTTCCGAGACCACTCCGTATTGGATCTCTGGATGACGTAACTTCGGAAGTTGAACTACTAAAACTGGCTTTGGAGCCAGCGCTAACAGATCTTAAAGCTCAGAGTAATAAAGCTGACAGTCAATTTGCAACAACTATGGCAGCCCTTACAAAGTTAGTAACGGAACAGGCGGAACAACATCGAACCCGTTTTGACGAGATTACTACCAAGGTAACAGATGGGTTCCAGAAAATTTTCCCTGGATTAACGGTTCGAATGGATGTGCAGATGGCTTCGCCATCAGTCAAGCTCGATGAACTTTTGACCAAAGGTTCAACGCTCAAGGTAACAGATGGTGGGCTAGAAACTACGTTGGCACAGCAGGGCACGGGTGCACGTCGGGCCTTATTCTGGGCGATGCTTCAAGTTCGTAGTGCTTTAACCCGAGAAAAAGAGGTCATCGAGAAAGCAAAGAAATCAGAGGGAAAACCATCCAAGTCAAGCCAGAAGCAAAAAAATTAGGGAAGGGAAAGGAAGCGGATGCTGAAGTTCTACAAGAAAGAATTGATGCAATTGCTTCTGCGATCGGTGTGATCGCTACTGATCCGCCCGCTGAGATACCCTCGGCCGATAGTAAGGAAGATCCCGCCTTTCCAGGTCATATCCTATTGATGGACGAGCCGGAAAACGCACTTCACCCTATGGCAGCTCGTGCTGCCCAACGTCATCTGTATACACTGGCTAAAGATCCCGAGTGGCAAGTAATGCTCACGACCCACTCCCCCTTTTTTGTAAATCCGTTAGAAGACCATACAACAATCGTGCGCTTAGAGCGGGCTCGTGACGGTACTGGCGATCATGTTACGCCGCGCACCTATCAAGCGGACAGCTTAGATTTTGACCCGGAAACAAAAAAGCGACTGCAGGCGCTTCAGCTAATGGATGTCGGGCTATCTGAAATGTTTTTTGGCTCCTATCCAGTTCTTGTAGAAGGCGATACTGAGCACGCCGCATTTATCGCCGCTGTTGTTGAGCCTCAAGATACGTTGGCGGAGGAAATTACTGTCGTACGTGCACGAGGTAAGGCACTTCTGCTCCCACTTATCCGTATTCTACACCATTTCCGAATTCCCTTTGGAATTATCCATGACAGCGACGCGCCCTATTACGCAAATAAAAAAGGGGATTTGCGAGCAAATGGGATGTGGGGTGAGAACGATAAGATCTTTAAAGCCATTACAGAATGTCGCGAATCTGGAGTTGCCGTTCGCCACCGAATTAGCTTGCCAGATTTTGAGCGCTTCCTTGGCGGTGATGAACTGGGAAAAGATAAGCCGTTGGCCGCATACGAGAGAATTTGTAAGGATGAAGAGCTGCGGCGAGTGGTCTTGGACAGATTCCGCGAAATGAAAGAAGGTGATGAACACTGTCCATACGTTGGTAATGGGAAGATAGAAGATTCGGTAAATATTAAGCTCTTGGGCGAAGTCCAAACGTGGGCTTTAATGAATGGGGTCGGCGACGATCCTTGCTATGTTGGGGCGGCTAAAAGCGAGGTGTAATGTCCTTAACCATCCAGGGCGAAAGGTAAATTAAACTCAATTTAATAGATGCAGCATTTGGGAGTATTCCAAAAAATGCTCCCTAGGCCTTATCTAAATTAAGGCGACTGCCTTACGCAGCATGTCATCATTAACGTCGATGTACCGCTGCGTAGTGCTGAGGTGCTTGTGCCCTGCAAGGGTCATAATCACCTTGGCGCTGACGCCACTGTGGGCGAGCTTGGTGATGAACCAGCGCCGCCCGCTGTGGCTGCTCGCTCCGTCAAACCCAGCCTGCTTGTAAAGCCCGCCCATAAGCTGGCATAGCACGTTTGCCGTGAAGGGCTTGCCCTTCTGCGTGACAAGCAGTGGGCGCCCTGACTGGCGCTGCTTTTCGCTCAGGCTGTCGGTGTAACGTTCCAGCTCTTTGCGTAGCCGGTCATTGACGAAAGCTGTGCGCGCATGCCCGCCCTTGGTGATCTCGGCTGACAGGCGGATTTGCTCGCGCACACGTCCTTCGCCGTCGAGCACGTCGCCGACCGTCAGTGCAGCGATCTCGCCCACCCGCAGCCCACCCATATAGCTGAGCATGAACGCTATGCGGTTGCGGGCGGCGTAGCGGGTGTCCGCGATCACCGCCAGCAAGCGCCGTTGTTCCGGCTCCGTAAGCACCCGAGCCTGTTTCATCGCAAACTCCATCAAATCCACGCATTGGTGGAAATGATTATGTTTGCGGTTGCCCGGTTTGCCTAGGAGGGCTGGGACGCGTTGCGCCAGAAGGACTTAGCAGGAAACCTAACAGAATGTTGCTTTTCTTATGTTTTTGGTTGGTTGGGCTTTGAGATCAAGCAAGGAGCTGACTTCGACAGCCACACAACAGCTCCAAGCGCCGTGTTACGAATCAAGGCGTATAATTCTTCATTGCCGGAAGAGCGTTTGTATACACCTGCCTCAGCGGTCTTGCGCCAGCCAAGTGAACGCAGGAACGCTTCTGCATCCGAATGTGCCGAGAAATGGAGTTGGGGAAGGGGGGCAATTGGCGAAGAGAGCATTTGGTACAACTATCGCCGGATTCCAAGAACACCCCGCAGATCAGCGCCGACAAGATTGGCGTCGCGGAGGTCTGCATCGGTCAGGTCGGCATCTACAAGTACAGCCTTCTGTAGATTGGCGCCCCGGAGGTCGGCTCCTTTCAAAACAGCTTGCGTGAAGTTTGCGCCTTGGAAATTGCCGTTCCGCAAATCTGCTTCGGAGAGATCGACATCGATAAAATTTGCTGGCCAGTCGATGGAACTCAGCCCCGCCATGATCTTCATCGGAGAGCAGTCGGCATTGGTCAGGCGGGCACGCTGCAACATGGCGCCCTTGAAGTTCGTGCCCTTGCAGTCGGCATCCGTCAGGTCGGCGTTCATGGCATTGCAGGACGTAAGGTCGGCCATGGTGAAGCAGCAGTCCTCCAACTTGCTATCGAACAGCATGGCGGCCTGAAAGTTGGCCGCTGAGAAATCCGTCCCGCTGAGATCGACGTTGCGCAGATCGACGGCGGACAGATTGGCCTGCGCACCACTGGCGCCCAGGGAGAGCACCCATTGCGAATGGGCGCGGATGATGTCTTGAATGGACTGCTCCAACGCATCTAGCCCACTGGGTAGGCGGGCGTTCCGCACGTCAGCCTTCAGCAAAGCGTCGCGACCAACGACGGTCGTCGTAAGGTCGGCATCGTGAAACAATGCGCCATCAAGAACTGCCCCGACAAGGATGGCACCCTGGAGGTTGGCGCCGCAGAAGTTGCAGTTGCTCAAGTTGGCGCCTGTGAAATTGACCTTCTTCAACGTGCTGCCGACGAAGTCCGCTCCGTTCATGCGGGCGTTCTCGAAGTTGGCATTGGTAAGGTCGGTGCCCGCTGCAATGGAGCGGGAGAATTTGGCACCCTTGGCCTGCACGTTGCGAAACATCGCTCGCTCCATCAGCGATCGTCCGTCCTCGGCAAAGGCATTTACAAGGGCACCTCCGCTGCCTTTGTTGAGTAGGGTGCCTTCCCGAAAGTCCGCGAAGTCGAGAATGGCTTCCGACAGATTGGCGCTGCGCAGGCGTGCACCCCGCAAATCAGTTTTTTTCAAGGTCGCATAGCGGAGATCGCAGTTGATGAGGCTGGCGCCGAACAGATTGGCCTCGGACAGATTGGCGCGGGTGAACTTACTGCCGTCTAGCAAAGCGCCCGTCATGTCAGCCGCCATCAGCAATTTTGTGGAGAAATCCAGACGCTCCGCGCGCTTCATATTCAATGCAATGCGTTTTCCACCTTTGCGCTTCAAAAACAGTACATGCTGGTCATATAGGGCATTGAGTTCAGATTGGCTGACACGTGCCCGCTCATCTATTTTCATTGCTTGTTTTCCAGAAAAGCGCGTGCGGGATTGCTCAAAACAAATTCAGGATTGACTGCTGGCTCTTGGCGGCGAGGGTTAAGGCGGTCATGCTCAATTGCTGGCGCGTTTGCAGCATGAGTAGGTTTGAGCTTTCCTCGTTCTGGTCGAGCAGGGTCAACTTGGCTGCTCCTTCCGACAGCACGTCGGAGAATTCCTTGGTGAACGTCTCGCGCGTAGTGATGATGTTCAGGCCGTTGCTGAGTTCCGTGCCGGCGGAGCGGAGCTTCTGCATCGCTCCATCCAATTCGGTGGCGGCCTTCTCAATGTCCTCGCGGCTTTCCCAGCCGTTCACGCTGCGGTCGATCCGCAAGCCGGTGCCGTTGGCGGTCAGGTTCAACGCCCGTACGGTCAGGTTGTCATTCTGGGCAAATCCAAGCTGAACCCGCAGGTCAGCTCCATCCAAAGTGCTGGTATGCTGCTGAACATTCAGGTCGAATGGCTTCCCAGAATTGGCAGCCCGATAGAGCACCGTAGTCGGGCTTGTGGTGGCTACCTTCGGTGCGGGATTAATGAAGAATTCGTTGAAGCCGGAACCGGTCGCAAAATCCATGCGAATCGTCATTCCCTTAAAGTAACCTGAGGGAATGGTGAATGATTGATCGTTAATAGCGGCGTTCGAAATTTCGAAGCTGTGTGATCCTCCGTTTATGCCGGAGCTTCCAGGTTGTAAGGTAACAGTACGGTAGCCAGGGCGAGCACTGTCATTGACACCGGTAATGACGTTCAGAACGCCAGACATTGCGATATTTGAGCTTGCATCAGCATCTTTGAGATCTAATGTGGCTGGTCCTCCATATGAATTTGCTTGGTAGATTGCAGAACCTGTGAAAACAGAAATACGCTGTTCATAAGGCAATCCGAAGCCGTCTCCTGCATAAACAGTCACATTGGCGCCGTCATTGGCTCCCCCCTTCAGAGTCACGGTAAAAGAATCATCGGGAGTGGTTTCGGTGTTGCCGACAATTGCTTCTGCAGAACTCCCCGTGGTGTCGGTGAAGATAACCTTCCGTTTCCCAACACCTGCCGCATCGTTCCCACTAACGTTCACAGCTATGGTTGTGGAACTTGAGAAATTTCCCCATCCAACTGGGAAATCGTCAAAGTTCCAGGTTCCCATAATGGGGATGACGGATGGTGCGAATGCGCCATTAGTCTGCTGAATATGTACAGCGCTTGTAGGTTTTGCCTCCAGTGAACCGAAATCTGAATCGGCTGTAATCCAACCACCGTCTGAGAAAAAGTTGAAGCTAACTTGTTGAGTAACAGCGGGGCGCTGAATCATCTGCGAAGCGAAACCATAATTGGGATCAAACCCAAATGTTGGCTGCGGAATTAAGTATCCGGTCTGCGCGCTTTCTTCGTACTGAATTGTGAATGCCCCATCTGTTGCGCGATTATGTGCCTTAATATTACTCAAGGCAGGCGCAAGTGGGCCGTCAATTTTCAGCTTTTCGGCGTAGTTGGATGCCTGCTGTATCAGCTTCGGGTCCACATCGACGCGCACAGTACCGTCGTCGAAGATGAAGCTGTTCTCGCCCGGAACGATGCGATTGCCGCCATCTTGCCCCGTCAGGCTGTGACGCACAGTACGGCCACTGTTGTCCGTTACGTCAATGGAAAGGTCGATGTTCTTGCTGACAGGAACCTCGATGATGGCGTTGTCCGTCAGTCGCTTCGCCAGATCGGCCACGTCATAGTCGAAGGCAACCCAGGCACCACTTTGGAATTCCGTGCGGAAGGCTTTCGGGCGTGTCATGTTGGCGGCGTCCTTCAGGTCGATTTCAACGTCGCGTGTTTCGCCCCCGTCCCGGACTGACAGAACGGCTTTGTCGGCACCCTGGCGGCGCAAACTCACAGCGAGGTTGTCAAAGCTCCCTTGCGTCAGACTGTTGAAGCCGAACAATCGAAAATTCTTCACCCCGAGGCTGTCGTCAATTGCGCGCAGGCTGTCTTCGGAAGCGGTGATGGCGCCATCGCCATGGACGCGGACCTTGTAGGTGTTCATGTCATTCGCGTTAGTGACGTCGGCGCGCCGAATGCCTGGAACGGAGGCGGCTTCGACTTTATCGGCGACCGATGGCAGAAACTGTGTGCTGACGTTGTTGATGAGATTCTTGCCACCGTAGCCGCTGTCTTCGGCCATCTTGTCGATTTGGGTCAGCAAACCGTCATACTGTTCCGCCAGTTTGCGGCGGCTTTCTCGGCTTGCTGGATCGTTGCCAAGGTTTTGCAGGGCGGCAACGGTCAAGCCTCTCGCATGCTCGACCAGTTCCCCGATGTGCTGCACACCTTCATCGGCGGCCTTCACGGTGCTGATCGCCTGTCCCATGGCGTCCTTCAACGCCATCATGTCATTTGCGCGTTCGTCCATTCCCTTCGCGGCGAAATAGACCGGGGGATTGTCCAGCGCGGCTGTGATGCGGCTGCCGGTGGCAAGGCGGGCTTGAGATGCGTTGATTTTTTGCTGCACGGACTGGAGGGTCAGCACGTTGCTTCGCGCTGCCGTCGTTATTGTCGTGCTGCTTCCAGCCATTGCCACACCAATACACAGCAGTGATGAGTAATCATATAGTATGCAGTGATGAGTTAATGTTTGTTTAATTGGTTTCGTTGGCGTATGGCGCTGCTATAAGATTCTCGATAATATGACGATTACGTTGAGCAAAAGAGTGGTGCAGTTATAATGACGCGAAGCGTGTCAATTCCTGGCCTTGCGTCGGTAGTAGAAAATACTTCCCGTCTCCTGCACGCTTCTGCTCACTCGGAGGGACTTTACCCTGCGCAGTGGGTGGCGCTTCGCTATTTTGCGGAGGTGTCAGAAGCTCAGCGCACGGCATCTGCGCTTGCACGCTACCAGGACTTGGCAATTGCCAGTGTAGCCCGCACGGTAGTTACGCTGGTGGATAAGGGGTTGCTGGTCAAGCTGCCCAACCCACGCGACGCACGGGCGGATTTGCTGGAGCTTACAGAGAAAGGGCGCGAGCTGCTGAAGTGCGATCCACGACTTGTGCTGGAACGTGCGTTGGCAGACATGCCCGAGGAGGAGATAGACACCTACGCACGTATAGCAACCAAGCTCCTGCATCGTTTGCTAGAATTGAGACAAGGTAAATCTGGGGATTGAAGAAATGCACCTTAAGGAAGAAGCAAAACCATCTGTGCAAACGATATAGTGTACATCGTCCATATGTAGCTATCTTCGGATTTTTACACGGTAATATATTAATACGTGTCGGGCGTTGTTGGAGGATATGCGGTGGGTAGGTTAGGCAGAGATGTTATGCGCCGAAAATTAGAACGGCTTCTCGCCCAAAGTGTTGATGAAGGAATGATTGCACTTGTTTCAGCAATCGCGCAGCTTCAGGCGGGAAATCCAGCTCCTCTCCAATTTCTCCGTGATTTTCCCTCTGAAGCAGTCGGTGCCTCCCTCCAATCAGACTATCATATTCCGCTTTGGATCCTTGAGACAATTGTTAACGAATTGCTGGCAACGCCTAAAAAGCCCGGCTTTGGCGTGGGGATGTCCCGCATATTGCGCGCTGATCGTTTTGCTTCAATGCGTCTTCTTGCCAATGTTTTAATTGAACTTGAGAATGCCGAAGACGGCATTTTCCTTGCAAAACATGATGTCTTTACAGAGATGGCGCGAATTGCACAACGCCAGTTCCCCTGGCAGCGCGGAATCGCCAACGGACCAAGCGTTTATCGCTCACTATATCTCTACGGCAGTGGCCGCGCGGCTTCTTTTTTCGAAAGTAGTGCAGGAATTACAGTATCTGATTTCGTAAAAGTCGGATTCTACCTGTCGTCAAGGCTTGGTCATGCTAGTTCCACTGGCAGGTTCCAGGATCTTTCTTCCATTGCGATTACGCCAGATCAACGCGAGGCAGCGCTCGCGAAATATGCATTACCTCATGCTGCGGCGCGTTCGCATGCAATGATGATCCGTGCTGACAGGCGGCACACGGCCTATCGGCCAAGCATCCTGCGCGACTTCCCTGTAATTACATTTGGTGATCGGAACGAGCGGCTTCGTGCTCCGATTTCTGAACTCATCACCTATCGATTTACCTCGGGCCTTCATCGTGACGTCGTTACTGGAGGAGCTGCGGTATGGACTGAGATCGGAAGTCGCTTTGAGCAGTACTGCCTCGATTATCTTCAGGCGATGATGCGGCCATTTACCGTCATTGGCGAACAGAATTATGGAACAAAGAAATCGAGATATCGTACACCTGATGTGTTGGTTATGAATAATGGTGTTGTTCATCTCGTTGCTGAATGTAAAGCAAAGCGCATGTCGTTTGATGCTCGGTTTTCTGATGATCCTGCTGCTGCGGCATCACTGGGCTTTAACGAAATCGCCAAGGGAATCTTCCAGATATGGCGTTTTTTCGCGCATGCCCGGACCAAGGTAACGGATATAGTTGAAGTCCATTCTGACTGCCAGGGGATCCTAATAACGGCAGATAGCTGGCTGACCATGGCGCGTAATCAAGAGGCACACGTTTATAGAGCTGCTCATGCTATGGCGGATCAGGAAGGCGGCATTGAGCCACAAGATCGCCGAGATATCGCGTTCTGCGTTATCGACGATATTGAGTTTGTCCTTCAAAATGGCTCTGCTGAAGCCTTTCTTACTGCCTGCCGTGGTGTTTGTTCGGGCGAAAAGAAGGGTTGGATTCTCTCGGTCGCTCATGCTGTCTCTCAAGGGGCAGCCCGGCCTTATCCATTTCTTGACCGTATTGGGGAAATACTGCCCTGGTGGAATTGCGAAAAACAGGATTACGAGAATCCATCGATCCCAATTTAAGTCATAAGCTCGGAGGAATCGGCATTTCTCTTATAAATAAGGCTGATTTCTCTCCATAATTAAGTCTCTATTTGATGCTGCGCTTACTAATAGCGGTGATCAAATCTTCATTATCGAATGGCTTGTAGAACACGTGGTCGGCACCCCAGGTACGCGCCATTGCGGCCGTGCTCTCGATAGGAATGCGGGCTGCGCCCCCAGTGATGACGAAGACGGCCGTGTTTGGACTGGACTTGCGCATCTGTTGAAGAAGGTCGATGCCATTCAGGCGCGGCATCCACACGTCAGCGATCACTAAATCGAAGGCGTCGGATTGCAGGCGCATGAGCGCTTCCTCACCATCAACCGCTTCATCCACGGCGTAGCCCGCATCTTCCAGGCTGGTGCGCAGCGAATAGCGGACGTTCTCCGCATCATCGACAATCAGAATCTTCATGGAGCCTTCACTCAGCAGTGCTCTGAATAGATAGCACAAAGCATGCGCCTTGGGGAGACTGGGTGACGAGATTGATGGAGCCATTACGACGCAGCAGGAGGTCACGCACAACCGCCAACCCCAAGCCCGTTCCGCGTCCATGCGGCTTGGTGGTGAAGAACGGCTCCATGATGCGCTCCGCGTCCTCTGCGGAGATGCCGGGACCATCGTCCTTGACAGTCACGGTTACGGACCCGTTTGCGGGCTGTCCGATATGAATGGTGAGACGGCCTCTCTGGTCGGTCGCATCCAGAGCATTGACGACGAGGTTCGTGACGATCTGGCTGGTTTCCGTACGTGTCAGGTTGACCAAGGCTGACGGCACGTCATGGGTCAACATGATGGTAAAGGTGGGTGGAAGAGTCGATGTCAGCAGCTCCACCGAGTCGCGAAGCGCGGCGATCAGTTCCGTACCTTTCCCGATCTCTTCATCACTGCGGGCAAATGACAGCACCTGACGGACCAACCGGGCAGACCCACGGGCACTGTCCTCGATGATGCTGAGGGCCTTCCCAAGCCGCTCCGGTTTGCTAGCAGCATTTTTCCGTGCCTGCTGACTGAGATTTATGATCGGATGAAGGAGGTTATTGAGTTCGTGTGCCATGCCGCCGGCGATCTCCCCAATGGCTACCATACGGCGTTGGTGCTGCTCTGCCTGCTCCCTCCGACGCTGCTCCGTCACGTCCCGCACAATGGCAATCAGCGTCTTCCCCTGCGATGAGGCCGCGGCGGGCTTGATGGTCCAGTGCAAAGTCCGTTCACCAGTCTGCGCATCTCCCTCAAACTCAGGGTTTCGTTGAAGCCGCTGGAGAATGGGCGTGGCGTCTGGGGTAAAGCGCAGGAAGGTGGGGTTGGCGAAAGCAACGTCGAGCTTGTGGGGCTGATGCTCCAACAGGGCAATGCCCAATGGGGCTTCCTCTATGGCACGGACCAAATGCGCGTTTCGCCCGAGCAGTTCCATGCGCGTGCTGCCCAAGGCCCCCAGAAGCAAGCCCGTCGCCCCGGCGGCTAGCATGAACACCTGTAGATCGACCACATCGCGAGTGTCCAGCACTCCACGCACAAGCAGAACAAGTCCGAGATTGACCAGAAAGGCGGTCAGCGTTGAAGCGCCAAAACCCCACAGGAACCCGGCAACCGCAATGGGCAGGATGAGAAGAAAGAATGAACTAGCCGGGCTGGACAGCAGGTTCCGCGACAGGAACCATATCAGCAAAGCGGCAACAACCAATCCGGCGGATTGCGCCATGGTTGGGCCGGTCAGCGGAAACCAAGAGGTCGATTTCCAAGCAGGTTGTCGGTCGGCGAGATGAAAGAGCGCAAGGAAGACGGGCGTGCAAAGCAACACCCCTGACATATCCCCGAGCCAATAAGCGAAGTTGATGTTGTCCGTAATGGAAATGTGGCGGGCGGTGATGATCTGTACGGTCGCCGTCGAAATGAAGAACAGCACAGATACGGAAATTAAAGCTACAGTTATGAACGTTCCAACGCCTTTCGATGTGCTGAACACGTCGGAAGTGAACCAGCGTCGAAGGGCCAACCCGGTTGCGCCGACCATAATGGCTTGCGGGATAATGAGCAGGCTGAAGCTGTTGACTGTGCCATAGGCGAGCAGATCGGATGGAATGAATAAGAAGGGAATTGCTCCCCAACCACTGTGAATGGTGAATGCCAGCATCAACCCGATTGGCGGATACCACGCACTGGCGTTGGGAGCGACATCGAACAAACCTGCTACCCTGTAGAGTAGTGCTTTCAATACCAGAAATAGGAGGGCAGCCAGCAACAACGAGAGCAGGCGTGAACGCGCGATTGGCACAACAGGCTCCGACGAGTTCGATTATCCAACTCCTGTAGGCCATCTAACGTTATGCGCGTCATGCCTGGAATTGGAGCTTGGCAGATAGCTATAGCTGCTGAGTATGAAAACTTGTAACTGAATTATTGATTGGCAACGATGCCGAAGCGCTTTGTTGATTTTGTACAGCTTTCAGTTAGTGAGCAATGGACCTGTATCGCTTCAGATTTGAAGGCGGGTCTGCTTCTGGTGCTTGCCAAGAGATACTGTGTCTGACATTACTCTCCGTCCAATTTACCGAGCGGAGCTATTATGACTGAGATTCAAGATGATGAAGAACCGATTCTCCCCAAAAAAGGGGTGAGTTTGCATATTTCAGAAGAAACGCAAGCAGAACTAATCGCAAAGGTAATGACGATACTCTCAGTCAGCCAAGATCAAGCCTCGAAAATAGTTGATAAAGCAAAGGAGCTATATAGTGATAGGATGAAGAAGCGGTTCTCAGAACTAAAAGTGCGTGAGAGGCTGAAGCGTACAAATCCATTTCTTGTTAAAATTCGTGGTGTAAAGACCGTTAAAGAGTGGGCTGATTACCAAGTAAAAAGTGCGCTGTTCGCATCGGAGGAGGAGGCGGTAGGGCATCTTCTTGAGGCAATTGCAAAGATTTGTCACCCTGGTGCTTCTGTACCTCATCTTCCTGATGACTTTGATTATGAAATTGTAGAAAGAAACGCTGTCACGGCTTATCAGGTGAAGATGAGTTGGGATTGCATGCCAATGAGTACCCGCAAGAATCTCTCAAATACTATTTCAATTCTGAAGCAGCACTATCAGCAAGAAGGAAAGTTGTTCGTAGGCGTGTTTGCCCCCTGCTACGGAAAAGCCAAAACTACGAATCCGAAGGGGCAGCAGTATACGTCTATGCGTAGCCGCGAGTTCTGGTCAAAAGTTGGCTCCGGAGATCAGGACTATGATGCAAAGGTTGGTGAGGTGGTTGGCCTGCTTTGTGCTGAATTTCGTTCAGATGTTCAGGAGTCACTTGTCCCGGAACTGATTCAACGGTTGGCAGAAATAGCAAATGAAATAATTGGGGAAAAAGACGGAAGCTTGAATTATTTGAAGCTATTCAGATCTGTGAATATCTAAAAATGTCTCGGTTCAGGTAACGCATTTTTGTAATGCACAACAACATTGGGGAGTAGGTGCTCCCCAATGTTGGTATTCTTGCTAAGCTGCTTTAGGAAGGCCGGATCGTTTCATAGCTAAGATAGACGCTATATGTTTCCCCACAGCGTCAGCTAGTTTAACCGGCACTGCATTCCCCACAAGTTTGTACTGATCACTTCCTTTTCCACAGAAAATCCATTCGTCAGGGAATGTTTGTATTCTTGCACATTCCCGGACGCTAATGGGACGGTTTTCTGTCGGGTGACAAAGAGAAGTGCTAGCATTTTGTGGTTCTGTCAGAATTGTAGGGGCTGTTTCCTCAAATGACAACCGCCGCCAATAACCTGTACGTCCCCCCTTCGCGTAGAACGCCTTTCCCATTGACTCTTGCTGTAGGTGAACAGGAAGATCTCGCCAGTTTCCGCCTGCGGGAATTAATCGTAAATATTTGACTTTTCTCTCGCTAAATTTTGCACAGTAGGATGTTTCAGGAAGATCCGTAAGAACGCTTCCGATCTTTTCCCATGGGGGGAGGAGAAGGTCGCCAGTCTTAGAGTGTGTTGGAGCAGGAAAAGTTGGTTGTGTTCCATCTTTATACCCGATGAAGAATATGCGGGGGCGAGATTGAGGAACACCGTAATCAGCGGCATTCAGTTCTGCATAAGAGACCGAATAGCCGATTTCTTCTGCTTTTCTCAGGAAAGCGCGCAGAAGGCTCCCGTGTAACTTATCTATTCGCTTTCCGTTATTATTATATGGTAGTTGGCGCCATTCAAGAGAAGCAGACAGAATACCTTTTACATTTTCCATCAGGAACGCCTTTGGGCGTAGTTCATTTACCAATCTTAGAAATTCAAAAACGAGATGGCCATTTTCCTCGCATGACGCACCAAGGCGCTTTCCTGCTGTGCTGAAACTTTGACAGGGCGGTCCACCGGCTAGGAGATCTAGATCGTGCAGGCTAGCGCCTGTCATACCCTGAATAATAGCCTTATTCAGGGCTTCAACGTTTCCAGAATAAACTGGTAAATGAGGTCTATTGGCATTGATTGTATCGACCGCGGCTGGAAAATTATCGGCAGCAAACAGCACTTTGAAGCCAGCCCGTTCCAACCCCAGGTCCAATCCCATGCCACCAGAAAAGGCAGAAACGCAGGTGAGTCCGCCCATATTTCTTTCAATCCCCATAGCTTAGCCGTTAACCTATCCAGGGCTTCCTGCTATTACGGAGGTCATGCCCTATCAACATATTGTAGCTGAATTGATGAGAACGTCAATATAAGGCGGCGATTCTACAAAGTACCTTAGCGAAAATGCTAACTTTCTATGATCTCCTTTCGGAATTGCTCAGAGGATGTAGCTACCTCCTTTCGAGGATATTTGCGACCTCAGGCGTTACTAAAAGTTACAAAGGCGATACGAACACAATAAAAACGATTGGTAAGCGTTATGAATCGGAGGCTTCATAATAGATGCTTAATTGACAAGCAATTACCTTTAGAGGGTATTTCAGCCCCCAAAAAAAGAGAGGTTTTGCGGACTTGGATCGAGTTCGATTATCCAACTCTCATGGCCCTCCAAGGAACGTAGCAAGCGCCTGGGCGCGCTTTGACGCTGAGTGAGCTACTGACCATAGCGGGTGAGCATTCATCGAGACAGGCAGCTTGCTATGGCGGCGGCAATGAGGACGTGATGTGAGGGGCAGTGTGGAGGGTTGGTTCATACGAAAACTCAGTTCACACTTTTGGTTCGGCGGGTCAGGTCAAGCAATTGTCGCTGCTTTTTCAGGGACGTCTGCTTGGCCTTCTCTACATCAATCTGCTTGGCCCTCACTCTTAACTGGTTCTGCTGTCGCTTGATGGCGTCGCGTTGTCGATCCAGAGCGTCTCCATCTTCAAAAATATCATAGCCGATGATGTCTTGTAATCGCATGAGCTTTCTCCCGTTGACGTTCTGGTATTTAGCGGGATGACGCATGTGTATAAATAAAAATGGTTGACGCCAGCATTGCCTTTAATTTTGCGGGTATAGGCTCAACTCTTTATAATAATGGTCGCAGCAAAAGTGAGGCAGGCTACATGCTGCGAGAAATGGCTATTTAATATGGTGAGATCGGCCCAGGCATGGGGCGCTTTTTCATGCCAACATTCACCACATAGCCCAAGCCCTGTAGCGCCTGCCAAAACGCTACAGGGCATTTTTATTTTCGGAGACAGGTATGATTAACCAGAAACTATTTAGCGAATTGAATGAAGCCAAAGCCATCAGCATCAAGGAACAGCATGGGGTGTCCATTTCCCAACTGCTGCGCATGGTCAACTTTGAACCGTCCGATGTGGAAGACCTTTATGCGTATTGTCGAGATTGGTTGGGAATTAACAGGACACAGTTCACCAACGCACTTCGCGACTACCGCCTGGAGGAAGAGCATGGGGTTGCGCCTAAAAAGGCGTCCCAGTTGGTGGCGCTTGTAGCAAAGCAGAACAATGTTGAAGTTTCCTACAAAGGGGTGCTGTCCCGCAAAATGGAGGTCAAAGATCCCCAGGGCAAGTCGGTGACAGACGCTGACCTACAGAGCAAGGAGGCGCGCATTTACGTCGCAAGTTACTATTCCACTCATTACCGCGGTGACTTGTTTGCGCGTGATTGCCGCATTGCCTGTGAGGAGTTCGGCCTTGCGTTCACCCGCCATGCGATTGATGACGCGGTGAGCCGCTGGATTGAGGAGCAGAGAAAGGAAGCCCGCTATTGGCTTACGGCGCGCATGTTCGGAACGGCATCCGACCTGAGCAAGCGTGACATAGACGGACAGTGGCAGGCACTTGCCCGCGCTGCATTTGATGATGTGGAGCAAAGCAGTGAATTTGCGGCTGCGGTGCTGAAAAAATTTGTATGGATGGTGAAACGCAAGGCGCTTGGCCATGAGGTTGGTTATCACATCATGCCCGTGCTGTTGGGAGCCCAGGGAGGCGGCAAGAGCACCTTGTTGCAGAAGTTCCTGGAGCCGGTGAACGACGGCGTCGCCTATACGGACTTCGGACAGATCACCGACGACAGGAACATTGACCTTTGGGACAATTATGTCCTCGTGCTGGACGAGATGGGCTTCGCTAATCGTGCCGACTGGGACAAGGTGAAGCACATCATCACAGCCAAGATGCTGACCAGACGCCCGATGCATACAAATCGTACCGAACACGTCCAGCAGAATGCGACCTTCATTGGCAGCAGTAACAAGGACATTCAGCAGCTTATCACGGATGAAACAGGCAATAGGCGCTTTGTCGCTCTGTACTGTAAACAGAAGATGGACTTTGAAGTCGTTAACAGTACCTGCTTCCAAGCACTCTGGGGCAGCGTAGACCCTGACGGACAAGATCCACTAGGAGCGTTTGCTGAAGAACTGTCCAAGGTACAAGAAGCTGCGAGAGCGCAGAGTCCGGTCGAACTTTGGGCTGCGGAGCTTTCAAGCGAGCAGTACGGTGATGGAGTGATGGCTGCGACGCTGTTCGACGCGTATGCGCAGTGGGAGAAGACCAAGTTCCCCTTGCGCAATTCCACCATACGTTGGTTTGGTTCCGAGATGAAGCGCCTGATGAAGCAGAACGTGAATTTCGGCTGGAGTGACAAGAAGACAAGCAAGGGTATCAAGTACGTGCGCAACATGTTCTAACTAGTTCATGCACATCCTGCACACATCCTACACTGCTTAACTCCTTGTGTTTGTTGGAATTGTGTAGGAAGTGCAGGATGTGCATATACTTTTTTGATTTGATCAGAAAAAAAATTATAAATGAAATGCGCCAAGGCATTTCTCGCATTCATACATGCATATCCTGCACTTCGTGCATCCTCCCCATTCAACTTCTTATACGACAGAAGAGCGCGACAGACGGAGAGGGGAAGGAAGGCAGCCGACCATTTCACAGTTCACATGCAGGGCTTCACTCAAAGTGAGGCCCTTTTTCATGGTTCCATGCCTTTACAGATAATGGTCGAGGTCGTTTATCGAACTCACCAGAATCCCGATCAAATCGATAGACAAATGGTCAGCCCGTGTTAGACGTTGACCAGCAACGCAAACAAAGGGTGAACAACATGGGCGCGCTGGATACTTTGAAGCTGGTGAACGTGGCTCGGAAGCGGGAGGTTTCCGCCGAAGGACGGATGCGTGAAAAGGTTGTTGCGTCCCTCCATCAGCAGGCGGAAATGGTCCGCGCTGAACTGGAAGGCCGGCAGCACACCGTAATGGTCCGGCGTTACGAGGAGCAGGATGGGCAGCGGGTGCTGGTTCAGCGTTCCAAGCAGCCCCGGAAATGGTTCTGGAAGGGCGTCAATGGTGCCTACCTTTTCCAGATGAGCTACTGCAACACGCCCGTCGTGATCGCCAACGGTCAAAAGGTCGTGGAGGTCGGAACGTTGGATGCGCTCCCCGCCGTGATCGACACGCTGGTGCAGGCCGTGACCGCCGGCGAGCTGGACGCCGCGCTGAAGGCCAACCAGAAGAACAAGCCGACCAAGAAGCCGCGCGCTGCGGTGAAGAAGTGACAGAGAGGGCAGGCGGGTAGGGCTGGACGCCTTGCCCGCCTCTGTGCGTCATACTGTGGCGTGGAGCTTCTGCCACTCCGGCCGCAGGTGGTCCTTCATCAACTCCAGCTTCACGTCCGCATAGAAGCGGTGGATCATGTCGCTGCTCGTGCCCGTGTTCTGCGCGAGGATGAAAATGTCCACTCCCGCCATCAACTGCTGGCTGATGTAGAAGTGGCGGAAGGAGTAGGAGGTGCGACGCACACCGCGATGATCGGTCAGCAGGTCGCATGCGCTCAGTAGCTCGCTCAGGCTCCTTTTCACGCTGTCCAGCCGCTTCCCCTGCGTGGTTACAAAGACGGGGTCACTGTCAATCGGCTCCCGCCCTAGGGCGTTCTTAGCAAACGTCCACAGCAGGTCGAAGGAGGGTAGCGCCGCCTCCAGTGGAATGAAGGTGCGAAACTTGCCTTTGCCACGCACACGGACGCGGATGTCGCGTTCAGCAAAGGGCTTCTCACGCCCGTCACGGTAGCCCAACACGTCGCCCCAATTCAGCCCCTTCATTTCCGTCGGACGGCAGCCTGTGAAGGCTGCAATCATCATGTAGGCGTGCAGAATGGCACGGTCGCGTCGGACGCGGTCGTTGGACGTTTCGGAAATGCGCGCCAGGGACGTTTCCGTCAGCTTGCCGAATTCATTAGCTGTAAAGCTGGGGCGGGGCACGTCGGGCGCCTTCGTCACCTCGATCTCCGGCATTGCCGCTTGCTTGATGTAGCCTTGCTTGGCAGCGAATCGCAGCAACTGCCGCAGCAGGACGCTTTCATTCCGCTGGCGGGACAGGCTGGGGACTTCGCGCTTGGTGACGGGGCGACGGATTTGCCTGCCAGCCCGCATGTAGGGGATGAACGCGATGTCCTTGCCCGGACCCGTCGTCCAGTAGTCCTTGCGCCACTCGATGTAGGCGCTCACGTCTCGGTCGGTGATGCCGTCCACTGGGCGGTCGCCGAAATAGCCCACGAAGTAGCGCCGGATGATGGCGGGAGCCTTCTGCCCTTGCGCCACGTTCCGTTCGCCGCGTTTCACCTCACGTTCGATCTTGGCGATGAACTCCTCCGCCACCGTGGCGAACTTGACGACGGTCGCTGTCAGCCCGTTCTCAGCCCGGTAGGAGGCTTCGTAAAACGCCTTGCGTGCCCGCTGGTGCGCTTCGTTCTGGTCGGTGGTGTCCAGGGACTTTCGGATTTGCCCTTGGCCCTTGATGCTGAAACGCACCCACCATTTGCTGCTGCCTGCACGCTGGAACAGTTGGAACGACTCGGTCATGGAGGCTCCCACGCTCTCATCACTTAAAGTAGCAGTTTACTGACGGCTAAACTACTTGTGGAGGGGCGGCGCAGCAGCGGGGGAGGCAGGCATGTGGGCGCTTTGAAGGGCATGCTGAAAGCGTCGCCCATAGGCAATCACACCGCTCGGAGGGCTGTGCTTACGCTGTGCTATTACGCAATAACGTATAGCGCGCGGAGTGAGCAAAAACAGCAGCTTAGCAGAGATGGGAATTTATTCTTGTGTCGCTGTGCTAGCACTGTGCTAAGCACAGTAAGCAACTAGCGCACCACTAACCCTTCGAAACAGAAGGGAGAATGGTGCCCAGGGACGGAGTCGAACCGCCGACACGGGGATTTTCAGTCCCCTGCTCTACCAACTGAGCTACCTGGGCATCTCGGCGCCGCTTGGTGGGTGACCGTTTCGGTCGGTGCGGCGCGTCGTGTGGGGCGCTTTTTAGAGAGGTTCGGACGGGCTGTCCAGAGAAAAATTCGCAAAAATTTTCGCCCCCATTACAGCCCGTCGTCAGGGTCGGAATCACGGGTCGGAACCGGAGCTTCGGAGCCCGGAATCCGGTAGCCCTCGCCCAGCCAGCGCGACAGGTCGATGTCGGCACAGCGCTTGGAACAGAAGGGGCGGGTGGCCGGTTCGGTCGGGCGGCCGCAGATCGGGCATTGGGTGCCGGCTCCCGCCTTGGCGCCGGCGTGGGACTGCGCATGGGAATGGGCGCGCTGCCCGGCGCCAGGGGATTGGGGATCGGACAAGGGAAAGCTCTCCGTAACCGACTTCTGTGAGCGTCTTCTTTAAGCGTCTAGGACCGCAGCAAGGCTGCCAGCGGCGTGCCGCGGCGGGCGCGGGTCAGTTCGACCAGGCCCAGCTTCGACATGCCATAAACTTGGGTCTGCACCGGGTCGCTTTCCACCGCATGCGACAAGGCGGCCAGCACACGCTCGGCATCGCCGCGGCCGCGCATGTTGACGAAATCCACCACCACGATGCCGCCGACGTTGCGCAGGCGGAGCTGGCGGGCGATCTCCGTCGCGGCATCGAGGTTGACCTCCACCGGGTTGCCGCGCTCCCCGGCATTGACGTCAACCACAGTCAGCGCCTCCGTCCGCTCGATCACCAGCGAACCGCCGAGTGGCAACGGCACCCGGATGTCCAACAGTTCCGCGATCGCGCTGTCGAGGTCGCGCAGGTCGAACAGGCGCTGTGCGGCTCTGTGGGCCGTCAGGCGGGGCAGCAGGTCGGGGGCGTGGCGGTCGCACCAATTGCGCAAGCCCGACAGCAGCGGCCCCTCGCCGACGGCGATTCCGCCGGCCGGGACCGGATCGTCGACAATGATGGCGTCGGAGGCTGAGGCACCTTGCTCGATCAGGGCACGGGTGGCGGCGTTGGGGCCGGAGTGAAGCAGGCGGGGAGCAGAACCGGCACGGGCATCGTCGCGGATGGCGCGCCATTGCAGGTGCAGCGCCTCCGATTCGGCGCCCAGCAGCTCGTCGGACACCTGGGCGGCCCCGGCGCGGACGATCCAGCCGGCGCCGGTGACGAGCCCTTCGATCCGGCGTGCGAGCGCCGCGCGCTCCGGTCCGCTGCCCAGACGCTTCGACACCGCGATGTCGCGGCCGAGCGGCGCATGCACCAGGAAACGGCCGGGCAGGGTGATGTCCATCGTCAGCGACGGCCCCTTGGTCCCCGCGGCGTCGGCCTTCACCTGCACCACCACCGGCTGGCCGGCACGCAGCAGCGCGCCGATGGCGGCGGGTTTCGATCCCGGACGGGGATGGGAGCGCGATTGGGAGGGGTCGTCGTCGAGGACGGGGCGGTGCACGTCGGCCGCCGGCAGCAGGCCGGACAGGCCGCCTCCCAACTCGATGAAGGCGCCGTTCAGACCGGTGGCGATCCGCTCCACCCGGCCCAGAATGATGGCACCCAGCAGCGACGGACGGTCGGCATGGTCGATGTGCAGGTCGGTCAGGCGGCCGTCTGCCAGCACCGCCGCCCGCGTCAGCGGACCGTCGCGGTCGACCAGCAGCTCAAGCCTGCTCATTGCTCGGGTGGGGCAGCGTGCGGGAAGCCGGCGCCGTGCAGCATGCCGGCGACCTCGTGGAGCGACAGCCCGACGACATTGCTGTAGGAGCCGCCGATCCAGCGCACCAGCGCCGCCGCCCGGCCCTGGATGGCATAGCCGCCGGCCTTGCCCTTCCATTCGCCCGACGCGATGTAGGCGTCGGTCTCCGTCCGGTCGAGCACCTTGAAGGTGACGTCGGTACGAACCAGCCGGTCGATTCTTCGGTGACCCTCTCCGCTTGCGCCGGGGACCAGCAGGACGATGCCGCCCAGCACCCGGTGCCGGCGGCCGGACAGAAGCGACAGGCAGCGCCGCGCCTCCTCCTCCCGCTCGGCCTTGGGCAGGATGCGGCGGCCGCAGGCCACCACGGTGTCGGCGGCGAGAATCCACGAATCGGGATGGCGCGCGGCGACGCACGACGCCTTCTCCGCCGCCAGACGCAAGGCGTGCTGGGGCGGGAGTTCGTCGCGCAACGGCGTTTCGTCGAGATCGGCGGGATCGACCGCGTCGGGCACGATGCCGATCTGGCGCAACAGGTCGAGCCGGCGGGGCGAGGCCGAAGCCAGGACCAGCCGGGGCGCCTTGGACGGGATCGTCACGGGGAACCGCGATGCAGCAAGGATGCTACTTGAACCGGAAGGTGATGCGGCCCTTGGTCAGGTCGTACGGCGTCATTTCCACATTGACGCGGTCGCCGGCCAGGACGCGAATCCGGTTCTTACGCATCTTTCCCGAGGTGTGCGCGAGAACCTCATGATCGTTGTCGAGCTTCACCCGGAACATCGCGTTCGGAAGCAATTCGACGACGGTCCCGGAAAACTCGATCAGATCTTCCTTTGCCATAGGCCCTTATGTCCGTCCTAAAAGTTTCGCGGCAATAACTGACCTTCCAAAGCCGCCGGGTCAAGTGGGATTCCCATCGCCGATGCGTTCGGCCGCAGCGACGCCGCGCGGGGCAGCCCCGCGTTGCGGGCCGGACGGCCCTGCGGCACCGGTTCCGCTGGCCCTTCGGTCAGACCGACTGATGGGGGTTGAGCGGCGATGCGCTGCCCTCGTCCAGGCGGCGCGGGCGTTCCACCGCCTGGCCGATGGCCGCGAACATCTCGCGCTGGTCGATCTCCATGCGCCGCGTCAGGCGGCTCACGGTTTCCGCCGCGCTCAGGGCGCGGCCGCTGGACCGGTCGTGGAACAGGTTGTGATTCGCCTTCGCGGCGCTGGGCAGCAGGTCGGCGGCGACGGCACCGGGCGTCGATTCGGCGGCGCGGATCAGCTTCGCCGCCCCGCCGGAGCCCAGGACATAGGCCATGCGGCTCTCCGATTCGCTGGCCCGGCGGCCCAGCCGCTTCTCCAGCGCGTCGCGTCCCTCGGCCAGATAGCGGGCGGCCATGCCGGCCGACAGGTCGACATCGTGGCGGAGCTCCAGGATCTGGCGGCGGACCGCCGGGTCCTTGACGCTGGACACGCCATTGCGGACCTGGATTTGCGAGGCGAGGTCGCCCTGACCATAGGCGGCGCCATGGCGGCGGAACAGGTCGAGCCAGGTGCTTTCCAGGAATTGGAACGGCCCGGCGGCGGAACTGCGGCTGTTCTTCGCCGCGCTGTCAAGCCCGCTTTCCTGCGTCGCCTGGGCCAGGATGGCGGTGAAGCTGTGGCCGGACAGGCCGGCGACCTGCTGCGAGGCGACCAGCACCCGCGCGGCGGTCGGGTTGTCGGAGGTCATCGCCTCCACGGCCTCCGCCACCTTGGCGGAGCTTGGCACCGGGGCGGGAACCGCCGGTTTCAGTCCGGGCAGCGGCGCGCGCGGCGCTGCCGTCCCGGCCTCCGTGGCGGCATCGGCCAGCAGGACCGGGGCGGCGGGCTTGGCGGCTGGCACCGGCACGGTCGTGCCGTCGGCCAGCCGGATGGGGGTCACCGGCTTCGCCGCCGGAAGGGGAACCTGGGTGCCATCCTCCAGCAGGACCGGGGCCGCCGGCTTCCCGGCCGGCGGTGGCGGCGCCTTCTGGCCGTTGGCGAGCCGGCCGACCGGACCATTCCCCGATCGGCCCTGCGAAGTCTGGACCAGCGTGTCGCGGAAGGACCGCTCGGCGCCGGCACCGTCGGCGGGCGGCGGAGGGGTTTCGGGCTTGCGCTCCGGAACGGGGGCGAGAGGGGGCTGCGCAACCTTCATGGCACACACTTCGCTGCAGGCCGGCAGAGCCTGCCGGGGTCGAGGCCCGCCCGGCAGCGCATCACGAGCGTGAGCGCGGCCGGGACGGTGCAGGCACTATAACACCGACTCGTCAGCTGTGCGCGATCAACTGCGGGCGTTGGGCATCGGGAACGCTCCCATCGCGCCTTTCATTCCGCTCCACTCCAGTCCCCTCCTGGCCGAAGCTGTCGTCGGCGCGGTCATCGTGGCCGTCGTCGGTGCGGGCCCAGCGGCCGATGGCGCCCAGAAGTTTCGACTTCTCCAGCGGTTTGGCCAGATGGGCGTTCATGCCTGCCTGCAGGCAGCGTTCGACCTCCACCTGCATCACGCCGGCGGTCAGGGCCAGGATCGGGATGGTGCCGGCCGGGGCGGGCAGGGCGCGGATGCGGCGGGTTGCCTCAAGACCGTCCATCACCGGCATCTGCACGTCCATCAGCACGATGTCGTAGGTCTGTTCCTGCACGGCGGCCACGGCGGCGGCGCCGTCCGCCACGGCGTCGACATGATGTCCGGCCTTGGCCAGCATGGTCATGGCGAGATCGCGGTTCATCGCCAGATCCTCGGCCAGCAGGATGCGCACGCCGGGGCTGCCCGGCTCGATGCTGGAGATGGCGGTGCTGTCGGGCTGGACCGCCGCACTGCCGGCGGTCAGCAGCGGCAGCGAGAACCAGAAGGTGCTGCCCGCGCCCACCTTGCTGTCCATACCGATCTCGCCGCCCATCAGCTCCACCAGCCGGCGGCAGATGGCGAGCCCCAGCCCGGTGCCGCCGCGCCCGCGATCCAGCTGGGTGAAGCGCTGGAACAGGTCGCGCTGCCGGTCGGCGGCGATGCCGATCCCGGTGTCGGTGACGGTGAAGGTGCAGATGCGGCTGCCATCCTCCTCCACCGCCCTGACCGTCAGCCGCACCGACCCGCGGTCGGTGAACTTGACCGCGTTGCCAAGCAGGTTCAGCAGGATCTGGCGCAGCCGGTCGGGATCGCCCATGACGAAGCCGCGGGCGGTGGCGGAGATGGTGGTCTGGATCTCCAGCCCCTTCTGTTCGGCGGCGAGCCGGACGATGGCGACGCAGCGGTCGGCCAGATCGTCCAGCCGGAACGGCACGCTGACCAGATCGAGCCGGCCTGCCTCCAGCTTCGACAGGTCGAGCACGTCGTTGATGACGGTCAGCAGAGACCGGCCGGCGTCGCGCACCTGCGACGCGTAGCGTCGCTGTTCGGTCGTCAGCGGCGTTTCCAACAGCATTTCCGCGAATCCGATCACGCCGTTCATCGGCGTGCGGATCTCGTGGCTCATGGTGGCGAGGAACTCCTCCTTGGCGCGGCTGCCGGCCCGCGCCTCCTCCATGGCGGTGCGCAGCTCCTGTTCGCGCTGCTTCAGGCGGCGCGACATGTTGTTGAAGGCATGGGAGACGACACGGAATTCGTGCGGGGCACGGTCGGCCTCGATCACGGTGCCGCCGCCGCCGTCGCCGATGCGGGTGGCCGCGCTTCCCAGTTCCCACACCCAGCGCAGGACCGACGCGCGCAGCAGCACCCACAGCGCGAGGACGCTGACCAGTGCTGCAACGGCGAGAAGACCCAGGCTCTGCCAAAGGTCCCGCCTTGCCTCCGCGATGATCGGGGCGGTCGGCATGCCGACGGCGAAGACGGTGTCGGTCTCGCCGGAATGGCGGAAGGCCCACAACCGGCCGCGGCCGTCGGCGCTCTCGGAATCGAAGGCGCCGTTGCGTTCGTGCAGCATGCGCTGGACATGCGGCAACTGGAAGACGTTGCGGTTCAGCCAGCCTTCCGGGTCCGGCTGGCGGGCCACGATCACGCCGTGCCGGTCCAGGACCATGACACGGGCGTCCGGCTGCTTCAGCACCTTCACCAGATCGGTCAGCCAGGTGAGATCGACCGCGACCCCGATCACACGGACGATCCGTCCATTTTCGATGATCGGGCTGGCGACGATGATCAGCGGTTTCAGCGAGCGCTTGCCGATGATGAAATCGCTGACCACCCAGTTCTTCGTGTCGAGAACCCGCTGGAAATACTCGCGTTCCCTGAGCGAGATGCCGGCGCCGGGTCCGGTGGTGTCGCAGATGATGTTGCCGTCGGCGTCGGTCAGCCAGACGCCGGTGGTCCAGCGGTGCTGGCGCGGCATCGGCGCCAAGGTGGCGACACAGGCATCGGTGTTGGTCGGGGTTGCGTCACGGATCGCCGGAACCAGCGACAGCACGCCGATCAGGTTGCGCGCCTCCCCGATCAGGTCGCGCTGGCGTTCCACCCCGTCGTCGGCGAGGTGCAGGGCCAGTTCGCGCGCCGCATTGATGCGGTCGTCGAGCTGCTGGTCCGCCAGATAGAGCGCGCCTGCAAGCGGCAACGCCAGCGACGCCAGAACGACGCCCATCAGGCGTGCGCGCAGGCTGCGCGGACTGAAGGCGCGGAGAAGGCGGGGCAACAGACCGGCGGGCATGGATCAGAGGCTCTCCGCGGGAACAGGCGTCGACACACCCGAGCCTAGGCCGGCACGCAGTGCGTTGCGATGACACAGCTCAATAGCATTGGGCGGGACGCGATGGGAACAGGCTGCTGCGCGAAAAGTTGCAAAATACCGAAATTGTTACCGACCATCCCGTGTGTCCGGGCGCCGGCATTTGACGGCCGTCAAGGCCGCCGGGCGGAGCCTCCGGGATGGTTCGCCCACTGTACCGATCATCCCGGCGCCATCCAACCTGCGCCATCCGACTTGCACCTTCCGACTTGCGCCAACCGTCCGTCAGGAGACCCGCCCGATGCACACCCGCAGCGACTGCGTCACGATCACCGCGAGGCCGGCCGGCCGTGGAGCCGGCCTGGGCAGGCAGCGGATCCGGCGGATCGTGCTGACCCTGCACCTGACGCTGGGGCTCGTGGTGGGAGGGCTGCTGGCCCTGACCGCGCTGACGGGAAGTCTCTTGGTCTTCTATGTCGATATCGACCGCCTGCTGACGCCGGAACTGGCAATACCGGCCGGGCACATGGATGGGCGGATGGGCCCGGTGCCGCTCGACCGGGTGGTTCAGGCACTGCGCGAGGCCCATCCACAGCGGACGGGCGGCTGGCGGCTGGAGCTTCCCCATGGGCCCGACCATCCGATCATGGCGCGCTACATGAAGCCGGAGGAGACGGCGGCGAAGTCCTTTGCCCCGCTGATGGTGGCGGTGAACCCCTACAGCGGGGAGGTGCTGTCCTCCCGCTTCTGGGGCCGGACCGCCATGACCTGGATCTATGATCTGCATTACCTGCTGCTGGCCGGCGACACCGGCCGGCTGGTGCTGGCGCTGGGCGGCATCGCCAGCCTGCTGGTCCTGGCCAGCGGAGTCTATCTGTGGTGGCCGGCCGCCGGGAAATGGGGTCGGGCCCTGCTGCCCCGCCTCCGCTCGGGCTTCGTCCGGCAGGTGTTCGACATCCATGTGCTGGCGGGCGTCTACGGCCTCGTCGTCCTGCTGCCGCTGATCGTCACCGGGGTGGTCATGGAACAGCCGGACTGGGTGAGGCCGATGGTCGAGAGGCTGTCGCCGCTGACCCCGGCGCCCGCCATCGCCCCAGCCAAGGATGGGTCGGCAGTGGGGGCGGACGCCGCCCTGGCCGCGGCGCTCGCCCGCTTCCCGCAGGCAGAGCCGCGCTGGGTCGAGGTGCCGGCGCAAGCAGGCGGCGCCTACCACATCCGCCTGTTCCAGCCCGGCGAACCCGGCTGGCGCTTTCCCAAGACCAGCGTCTGGGTGAATGGCGGCGACGGCACGATCCTTGACCTGCGCGATCCCACCCGCTGGAGCATGGGCGACGCCTTCTTCGGCTGGCAGCATCCGCTGCACAACGGCGAATGCTTCGGCCTGTGCTGCCGCATCCTGGTGGCGGTGGCCGGCCTGCTGCCGGCGCTGCTGCTGGCCACCGGGGTGGTGCGCTGGCGGCAGAAGAGGCAGACGCGGCCGGTGCGGGGAAGAGGCTGACCCGCCGAGCCGTTAAACCGTCGGCCCGCGGGTCAGGGGGAAGCGCTGCTTGACCTTGGCCAGCAGGCCGTCGCGGACAAGACGGTAGGCCTCCAGCATGGCGTCGCGGGTGCCGTCGACCAGGGTGGGGTCGAAGGTGTTCCAGAACTCCACGTCGCAGGCCATGGTGCGCGTCATCTCGATGGCGCGGTGCTGCGCCTCGGGTGACAGCGAGACGATCAGGTCGAAATTGGTGTCTTCCAGATCCTCGAAGGTGCGGCAGCGGTGCTTGGACAGGTCGATGCCGATCTCCTCCATCACCGCGACGGCGAAGGGATCGACCTCGTCGCCCTCGCGGACGCCGACCGAATCCACATAGACGCGCGCGCCGTGGTAATGGCGCATCATCGCCGCCGCCATCGGCGAACGGATCATGTTGTAGGTGCAGGCGAACAGGACGCTCGTCACCGGCAGGGGGGTGGGAACCGGGGTCGCCGCCATGGCCATGCGCCGCCCGGTCCGTCAGCCGCGAATGTGCAGGACGCAGATCAGCGTGAACAGCCGGCGCGCGGTCTGCAGGTCCATCTCCACTTTCCCGGACAGCCGTTCGCGCAGCATCTCCGACCCCTCGTTGTGCAGGCCGCGGCGGCCCATGTCGATGGCTTCGATCTGCGAGGGCGTCGACCGCTTGATGGCGGCGTAATAGCTCTCGCAGATCAGGAAATAGTCGCGGACGATCGACCGGAAGCCGGTGATGGGAAGCATCAGCCGGTCGAGTTCGCTGTTGTCCTCGCGCCGGATGTCGAAGACCAGCCGGTTGTCCTCGATCGACAGGTGCAGGTGGTACGGCCCGTCCTCCGCGAACTCGCAGGGACAGAACTCGTTGTCCTCCAGCAGGTCGAAGATGGCGACAGCGCGCTCATGCTCGACCTCCGGCTTGTGGCGGACGACACTCCGCTCGTCGAGCGTCACATGGGTGATGCGCCGCTTGCTCTTCGCCGTCGTCACGCCCCGCCTCCCCGTTCTTTCTTCAGTCTTTGTAGAACTTACTCTTTATAGTTTGGCAGCCGCTGGGCGACGGAGCGCGCATGCGCCTCCAGCCCCTCGGCCATCGCCAGCGTCACCGCCGCCGGGCCGATGGCCCGCAGGCTGTCGGCGTCGCAGGCGACGAAGGTCGTCCGCTTCATGAAATCCAGCACGTTGAGGCCGGAGGAGAAGCGGGCGCTGCGCGCCGTCGGCAGCACATGGTTCGGCCCGGCGACATAGTCGCCGATGGCCTCCGGCGTGTAGCGGCCGAGGAAGATGGCGCCGGCATTGCGGATCCGTGCGGCCAGCGCGTCCGGATCCTCCACCGCCAGCTCCAGATGCTCCGGCGCCAGCCGGTCGACCAGGGCGGGGGCGTCGGCCATCAGGTCGCCGACCAGGACGATGGCGCCATGCTCGCGCCAGCTTTCACCGGCGATCGAGCTGCGCGGCAGCGTCTCCAGATGCTTGTCCACCGCCGCCGCCACCGCATCGGCGAAGGTGGCGTCGTCGGTGATCAGGATCGACTGGGCCGAGGTGTCGTGTTCGGCCTGCGACAGCAGATCCATGGCGATCCAGGCCGGATCGTTCCTGCCATCGGCCACCACCAGGATTTCCGACGGGCCGGCGATGCTGTCGATGCCGACGAGGCCGTAGACCTGCCGCTTGGCGGCGGCGACGAAGGCGTTGCCGGGGCCGACGATCTTGTCGACCGGCCGGATCGTCGCCGTGCCGTGGGCCAGCGCCGCGACCGCCTGGGCGCCGCCGATGCGGTAGATCTCGTCGATGCCGCAGCGCTTGGCGGCGGCCAGCACCAGCGGGTTGATCGCCCCGTCCGGTGTCGGCACCACCATGACGACGCGCTCCACGCCCGCCACCTTGGCCGGCAGGGCGTTCATCAGCACCGAGGACGGGTAGGAGGCGGTGCCGCCCGGCACATACAGGCCGACGGCGCCGACCGCCGTCCAGCGGGCGCCCAGCCGAACCCCGGCGGCGTCGCGGTAGTCGGTGACCTCCGGGATCTGGCGGCGGTGGAACGCCTCGATCCGCGCGGCGGCGAGGTCGAGCGCCTCCAGCGTCTCGGCCGAGCATTTCGCGGTGGCGGCGTCGATCTCGTCACGGCCGATGCGGAGCGTGTCGGTGGTCAGGGTCTGGCGGTCCCAGCGGGCGGTGTAGTCGATGAGCGCCGCGTCGCCGCGGCTGCGCACCTGCTCGATCACCCCGGCGACCAGCGTCTGGACGTCCTCGCTGGCCTCGCGCTTGGCGTGCAGCAGCGCCTCGAAGCCGGCGGCGAAGTCCGCGTCGCGAATATCAAGCCTGACGGGCATTCACCGCCTCCCGGAACTTGTCGATCCACTGAGAAATCTCGGCCGTCCGCGTCTTGAAGGCGGCGCGGTTGACGATCAGGCGCGAGGTGACGTCGGCGATATGCTCCACCTCCACCAGCCCGTTGGCCTTCAAGGTCGAACCGGTCGAGACCAGATCGACGATGCGGCGGCACAGGCCGAGCGTCGGCGCCAGTTCCATCGCGCCGTTCAGCTTGACGCATTCGGCCTGGACGCCGCGGGCGGCGAAGTGGCGCTTGGTCACCTCCGGATATTTGGTGGCGACGCGCACATGGCTCCAGCGCGACGGATCGTCGCCCTCCATCATCTCCACCGGCTCGGCGACCGACAGCCGGCAGGCGCCGATGCCGAGGTCGAGCGGAGCATAGATCTCCGGATAGTCGAACTCCATCAGCACGTCGTTGCCGGCCACGCCGAGATGGGCGGCACCGAAGGCGACGAAGGTCGCCACGTCGAAGGAGCGGACGCGGATGATGCTGAGGTTCGGCACATTGGTGGCGAAGCGCAGAAGCCGGCTCTTGTCGTCGTCGAAGGCCGGTTCCGGATGGATGCCGGCATGGGACAGCAGCGGGCGCAGCTCCTTCAGGATGCGGCCCTTGGGCAGGGCCAGCACCAGCTGGTCGTCGACCGGTGCGGCCACCGTGGCGGCCGTCACCCCTTGGAGACTGGGATCGGCGGACAAAACACTCTCCTCGCTTCGCTCGCCGGGGCGGTATGTGGGCCCCGGATGAACCATCGCCGCGATAGATAGCACATTCCGCGCGCCCGTCACCTGTCACTGTCGCGTCCGTGAAATTTAACGGGAGAATTAGGCGAAATTCTGAATTTCACACAAAACCAAAAAATTGGTTTGACCAAACTCCATCGAAGGAGTAGATAAAAATCCATGGACGCCCCACCGGGGCATCCCGCGGCAATTTGACTTCTGCAGCTTGCGCCGCGTCACCAAACGCTAAAGCGCCACGATACCGGTCGTGGACCTCTTCAAGAAGGAGAGACCGGAATGATTTCGCGAGTTTCCGCTCCCCCATCCGTGCTTCGGACCGCTTTCCCGGCCTGCATGATGCGCTCGGGCCTGTGTTGTCGCTGACCTTGCGGCCCTGAAACACAGCGCCCATTCCGCACATCCGCCAGTCCCGAAGAACGCATCTGCGCCGCGGCCCCGCCTTGCCGGGGGCCAGCCGCGCGACAGGGGAGCAGTCCGCCATGTCCCACGCCAACGCCTACGCCATCGAAGTGCAGGGCCGGTCCGCCGGCATCGTCGTCGCCGAGCGCGGCGGCTTCACCTTCTTCGTGTCCGATTGGGCTTTCCGCGATCTCGACCGCCGCGTCTTCCGCAATGTCGGACAGGCCCAGCGCGCCGCCCACCAGCATTACAGCCGGCTGCCCGACACGCGGCGCCGCTGACCCCCGATAAAAGCCCGCCGCCAAGAAACCCGCCCCAATAGCCCGCTGCTGAACAATCCTGAGGAAAGTCCCGATGAAGCGCATCCTGATGTCGGTGGCCGTCGCCGCCGGCCTGCTGACCGCCGCCACCTCCGCTTTCGCCGCTCCGCTGAAGCTGGGCGTGTCGGCCGGCCCCTATGGCGAGATCCTGGAATTCACCGCCAAGCTGGCCGCCAAGGAGGGCATCGAGGCGCAGGTGATCGAGTTCACCGACTGGAACATGCCCAACGCGGCGCTCCAGGCCGGCGACATCGACGCCAACAACTTCCAGCACCAGCCCTTCCTCGACAATCAGGTCAAGCAGCGTGGCTATGACATCGTCTCCGTCGCCAAGAGCGTCGTGGTGCCGATGGGCGTCTACAGCAGCAAGGTGAAGGCGCTGGCCGACCTGAAGCCGGGCGCGTCGGTGTCGATCCCCAACGATCCCACCAACGGCGCCCGCGCCCTGTTCCTGCTGGCCAAGGCCGGCGTGATCGGGCTGAAGGAGGGCGCCGGGCTGAACACCACCATCGCCGACGTTGTGAACCCGAAGGGCATCAAGCTGGTGGAACTGGACGCCGCCCAGCTTCCGCGCTCGCTCGACGACGTGGATGCGTCGGTCATCACCCTCAACTATGCCGTGCTGGCCGGGCTGGAGCCGAAGAAGGCGCTGGTGCTTGAGGATGACCAGTCCAAATGGAACCTGGTATGGGCGGTCCGCAAGGATCGCATGGAAGACCCGACGATCAAGCGCTTCATTGCGCTGTATCGTTCGCCCGAAGTGCGGCAGTTTATCGAAACGCGCTTCAACGGTTCCATCATTCCGACTTGGTGAGGGGGCTGGGGGGACGCTGGACGTCCCCTTTTGCCGAATAAATGATGATAACGCTAACAAACATTAACAAGACTTACGCCGCCCGCGGCGGCGGGGCTCCGGTCCATGCGCTGGCCGACATCGACCTCTCCATCGCCCGCGGCGAGGTCTTCGGGATCATCGGCCGGTCGGGCGCCGGCAAATCCACCCTGCTGCGCACGGTCAACCTGCTGGAAAGCCCGACCTCGGGCAGCGTCACGGTGGACGGGGTGGAGATGACCACCCTGTCGGCAGCGGAGCTGCGGCAGGCCCGCCATTCCATCGGCATGATCTTCCAGCACTTCAACCTGCTGTCCTCGCGCACCGTCTTCGACAATGTGGCGCTGCCGCTGGAGCTGGCCGGCATGGCCAGGGCGGAGATCGGCCGGACGGTGGAGCCGCTGCTCGACCTCGTCGGGCTGGCCGACAAGCGCAACCGCTACCCGGCGGAGCTGTCGGGCGGGCAGAAACAGCGCGTCGGCATCGCCCGCGCGCTCGCCAGCAAGCCGAAGGTGCTTTTGTCGGACGAGGCGACCTCCGCGCTCGATCCGGAGACGACGACGCAGATCCTGCATCTGCTGGGCGACATCAACCGGCGGCTCGGCCTGACCATCGTCCTCATCACCCACGAGATCGCCGTCATCAAGGAGATCTGCCACAAGGTGGCGGTGATGGAGAACGGCCGGGTGATCGAACAGGGGCCGGTCTTCGACATCTTCGCCCATCCGAAGCACCCGACCACCCGCAGCTTCGTCGATCCCGTCATCAACCGCGGGATTCCCGACAGCCTGCGCGACCGGCTGGCGCCCCAGCCCGGCTTGGGGAGCAACCCGGTGCTGCGCATCACCTTCACCGGCGAGAAGGCGACCACCCCGGTCATCAGCGCCATCAGCCGCCAGCTGAACCTGGACCTGAACATCTGGCACGGCCAGATCGACGAGATCCAGGGCGCGCCCTTCGGCACGCTGGTGGTGGAGGCGCTGGGCGACACGGCCAAGGTCGATGCCGCCATCGCGCTGGTGAAAGAGAACAATCTGGGCGTCGAGGTGTTGGGCCATGCTCTCCCCGCAAATCATTGACCTGCTGATCAAGGGGCTGATCGACACGCTGCACATGGTGGCGGTGTCGGGCGCCATCGGGACGCTGATCGGGCTGCCCATCGGCGTGATGCTGGCCGTGACCGGGCGGGGCGAGCTGCTGCAGAACTTCGCCTTCAACAAGGTGATGGGGGCGGTGGTCAACATGACCCGCTCCACCCCCTTCATCATCCTGGTGGTGGCGATCATCCCCTTCACCCGGCTGATCGCCGGCACCTCCATCGGCACAAACGCCGCCATCGTGCCGCTGACCGTCGCCGCCGCCCCCTTCATCGCCCGCGTGGTGGAGAATGCGGTGCGCGAGGTGGATCGCGGTCTGGTCGAGGCGGCGCAGGCGATGGGCGCCACGCCGTTCCAGATCATCCGCAAGGTGCTGCTGCCGGAAGCGTTGCCGGGCATCGTCGCCGGCCTGACCCTGTCGGCGGTCAGCCTGATCGGCTATTCCGCCATGGTCGGCGCGGTCGGCGGCGGTGGCCTGGGCGACCTCGGCATCCGCTACGGCTATCAGCGCTTCCTGCCGGAGGTGATGCTGGCGGTGGTGATCGTGCTGATCGTGCTGGTGCAGATCGTCCAATCGACGGGCGACCTGATCGCCCGCCGCGTCAACAAACGCAATCTGAAATCCTGACCCATAAAATCCGAGGAGTGTTCGAGATGCTGCGCTTCCGTTCGCTGGCTTCGCTGCTGGCCGGCGCCGCCACCATGGCCATCGCGCTTGGCGCTTCCGCCGAGACCATCAAGGTCGGCGTCACCGCCGGTCCGCATGCCCAGATCCTGGAAGCGGTGAAGCCCATCGCCGCCAAGGACGGGCTGGACATCCAGATCCTGGAATTCACCGACTACGTCATCCCCAACCAGGCGCTGGCCGGCGGCGATCTCGATGCCAACAGCTTCCAGCACCAGCCCTATCTGGACAACCAGATCAAGGATCGCGGCTTCGATCTGGTCAGCGTCGGCAAGACGGTGGTCTATCCCATCGGCATCTACTCCAAGAAGGTGAAGAGCCTGGAGGAGCTGCCGACGGGCGCCAAGTTCGCCATCCCCAACGACCCGACCAACGGCGGCCGCGTCCTGCTGCTGCTCCAGGCCAAGGGGCTGATCAAGCTGAAGGACGGCGGCACCCTGAAGGCCTCGCCCATCGACATCGTCGAGAACCCGAAGAAGCTGGAGATCGTCGAGCTGGACGCCGCCCAGCTGCCGCGCTCGCTGGACGACGTGACCGCCGCCGCCATCAACACCAACTTTGCGCTGGAAGCCGGCATCGACCCGGTCAAGGACGCCATCGCCCGCGAGTCGGCCGACAGCCCCTATGCCAACGTCATCGCCGTCCGCAAGGCCGACAAGGACAAGCCCTGGGTCGCCAAGCTGGTGAAGGCCTACAACAGCGCCGAGGTGAAGGAGTTCATCCTCACCAAGTTCAAGAACGCCGTCGTTCCCGCGTTCTGAGGCTGACAAGGGCACGCCCGGCGGCGCCCAGCGCGTCGCCGAGCGTCCCGCCCGGTCGCGGCCCGAACAGCCGCATCGACGGATACCAGGGCCGGCAGCCGGTGCCCATCGCCGTCCAGTCCCCCGCCGGGCCGATCCGCCAGACCGGCACTCCCAGCGCGCCCGCCATCTCCGCCACCGACGTTCCGGCGGAGATCACGAGGTCCAGCGCTGCGGTCAGGGCCGCGGCTCCGTCAAGGTCGTTCCTCAGGTCGAGCGGCGGGCGGTGGATGGCGATGCCGAAGCGCCGTTCGGCGTCGGCGAGTTCGGATTCGCAGTCGTCATATTGAAGGTTGACCAGGCGCAGGCCGGGCAGGGTGAGGATCGGTGCCCAGTCGGTCAGCGGCGCGTAGTTGGCATCGCGCAAGGCGTTGCGGAGGCCGCTGCGCCAGCANCCGTCGCCGCCGAACTCACCCAATCCCCCCAACCACCCCCGCCACCGCCGAACCGCCGCCTCGTCCGCCCGCAGCCATCCCTCCCGCGCCGGAAAGCCGCCCAACCCCCAGCCCAGCCGCAACGGCAGCGACCCCGCCGGGACATGGCAATCCGCGTCCACCGGGTCCGCCGTCGCCGCCCGCACCACCGCCTGCGGGAAGGAGCGCGCGAACAAATCCACCAGCCGCGGTTCGCATTCCAGGATCACCTGTCCCGCCCGCGCGATCAGGTCGGCATAGCAGGCGCTGAACATCAGCTCGTCACCCACCCCCTGCTCGCGCCAGACCAGCACGGTCTTTCCCGTCAGGTCGCCGCCGTCCCAGGCGGGAATGCGGAACCGGCGGTCGGGCAGGGCCTGCCCGGCGGCGAAACGGGCCTCCAGCCCGGTCCAGCCGGCAGCGAGCTCCCCCCGCGCCAACGCCGCATAGCCGCGGTTGAAGGCGGCGAGCGTCAGGCCCGGCTCGTCCTCCACCGCCTGCCGATAGGCCGCATCGGCCTCCTCCGGCCGGCCGGAGGCGTGCAGGGCGTTGCCCAGATTGTAGCGCCACTCCGCCCGCCTGGGCTCCAGCGCCAGCGCCCGGCCCCATCCCTTCAGCGCGGCATCCAACCGGCCCTGGCGTTGCCGCAGATCGGCCAGCCCGGCCCAGCCGGCTCCGACGCCGGGAGCCAGCAGGATCACCCGCCACCAAGCCACTCCGGCTGCGGCGCCGTCGCCCGCCCGTTCCAGAGCCAGGGCGAGGTTGCCGAGCGCACCGAGGTCGCCCGGACGGCCCTGGAGAGCCTGACGCAGATGCGCCACCGCCTCCACCGGCCGGTGGAGCGCCAGCGCCGCCAGCCCGAGATTGCCGACCGCCGACGGGTCGCCGGGCCGCAGGCTTAAGGCCCGCCTTGCCGCACGCTCCGCCACGGCGGCACGCGCGGCGTCGCGCAGGGCGTCTGCCGACAGGGCGGTCCAGGCCTCCGCCAGAGCGGGATCGAGGGCGAGCGCCCGCCGGAAGGCCGGCACACCGTCGCCGCCCATCGCCTGCCGGGCCAGCCCGGCATTGGTCCACAGCCCCGCATGGCCGGGGGCGTGGTGCAGAGCCGCATCGGTCGCCTCCGCGGCTTCCCTGCCGGCCCCGCGGGTCAGGCGCAGGGCGCCGAGATTGCCGAGCGCCTCCACATCGTCGGGGGCAAGCGTGGCGGCGGCCTGCCAGTCGGCCTCGGCTTCCGTCATCTCCCCCATCTCCTGATGGGCGAGCGCGCGGCGCTTGTGGCGGCCGGCGGTCGGCTCCGCGGCGATGGCGCGGGTCAGCAAGGTGACGGCGATGTCGGGACGGCCGGCCTGATGGCCGAGCAGGCCATAGCCTTCCAGTGCCGCCGGCACTTCGCCGCCCTGGTCGAGGATGCGCTGATAAGCCTTCTCCGCCTCCGGCCAGCGGCCGGACTCGTGGAGGTCCCGCGCCTCCGCCAGCCAGTCGGCGATGGGCAGGGCAGGGACCAGACGACACAGGTCCATCGCCATCCGGGCCAGCACATCCGCCAGCCCTTCGCCCGGCCGCACGCTCCACAGCCGCATGGATGGGAACCAGGGCCGCACCGCGCTGCCCAGTGCCGTCCAGTCGCCGGCCGGGCCGAAGCGCCAGACCGGCACGCCGAGCGCGCCCGCCATCTCGCCCACCGAACTGGCCACCGTCACCACGAGATCGAGGCCGGCGATCAGCGCGGCCACCCCCTCCAGGTCGTTCTTCAGGTCGGTGTCCGGCCAGCGGTGGATGCGCAGGCCGAGACGCTCCTCGGCCGCGGCGATCTCCGCCTCGCGCCCGTCATATTGCAGGGTGATCGGGATCAGGCCGGGCAGGGTCAGCAGCGGCGTCCAGTCGGCGAGCGTCGTGTAGGAGGCCTTGCGCTCCCCCAGCATGTTCTGGCTGCCCCAGCAGATGCCGACGCGCAGGCCCGGCCCCAGCGCCGCCAGCCGGTTCTGCCAGTCCGCCATCCGCGCCGGGTCGGGCGCCAGCCAGGACCGCCGGTCGGGAAAGGCGGACAGCGCCGGCCGCAGCAGCCGGGGCAGCGATCCCATTGCCAGATGGGCGTCGGCGTCAGCCGGATCGGCCGTCTGCGCCCGCACCGTGGCGCCGGGCAGGGCGCGGCCGACCAGCCCGGTCAGCCGGGCATCGACCTCCACCACCAGATTGCCTGGCCCAAGCCGTGCGGCGAGGTCGGGCAGGACGGTGCCGAACATCAGCTCGTCCCCCAAGCCCTGTTCGCGCCAGACCAGCAGGCGCCCGACCGCGGCCCCGTCCAGAGCACCGTCCCAGGGCGGCAGCGTGAAGCTGCGCCCGGCCGAGACGCGGCGGGAGGCGAAGCGCGCCTCATACCCGTCCCACCCCTCCGTCAGCCGCCCCTGGCCGAGCAGCCGCAGGGCGAGATTCCAGCGGGCCAGGGCGAAGCCCGGCGACAGGGCCAGTGCCTGCCGGTAGAGCGTTTCCGCCTCCCCGCCGCGGCCCTGGGCGTCGCGCAGCAGGGCGAGGTTCACCATGGTCTCGGCATCGTCGGGGACGAGACGCAACGCCTCAAGATGCGCGGCCTCGGCCTCCCCGCTGCGGCCGGTCTCCTTCAGCACGACGCCGAGATTGGTCAGTGCCGTCGCATGGCCGGGATCGAGCCGCAGGGCATGGCGCAGCGCCGTCTCCGCCTCGGCATACTCGTCCTGCGCCCGCAGCAGGGTGCCGAGATTGGCCCAGGCCTCGGCATAGCCGGCGTCGAGATCCAGCGCGCGGCGGTAATGGATGGCGGCCTCCGCCAGCCTGTCCTGCTCCTGCAACGCGCTGCCCAGGCTGTTGTGTGCCTGCGGATAGGCCTCGCGCAGGGCCAGCGCCCGGCGGTATTCCGCCTCCGCCTCGCCCAGCCGGCCGAGCGCATGGAGGGCCAATCCGAGATTGGCGTGCTGCTCCGCCATCCGGGGGCGACGCGCGATGGCTTGGCCGATCAGCCCGACCGCCTCTGCATCCTGGCCGCGCTGGTGGTGCAGCACGCCCAGCAGGTGCAGCGCATCGGGATTGCCACGGTCGGCCGCCAGCATCGCGCGGTAGGCGCGCTCCGCCCCATCCAGGTCGCCGGCGCGGTGGTGGCCCAGCGCATGGCCCAGCAGGGCGGCCAGTTCGGCGGCGGCGGAGGGTGGCGGCATGGAACGGAGGCCGGATCGAAGGAGACGGTCCGTCTCGATAGCATGAGTCGGCCGGCCGCCGCGCCCGCAAAATCCCGACACCCATTCGCGGCTGCGATGAACGGGACTGGCGTGGCGACAAGCATTCTGTATACTTGCACATAATTCGACTGTGCCGGTCGAAATCCATCCAAAAGGCGTATATCTTGGGTAAGACTGCAATCATTGTCGATGACAGCAAGCTCTCACGCATGCATGTGCGGGCCATGGTCTTGCGCAACAAGCCGGACTGGTCGGTCGTCGAGGCGGCGAACGGCGATGAACTCTTCAAGACGCTTCAGGATACGCCGGTGGATGTTGCGATCATCGATTACAACATGCCCGGTGACAATGGCGTGGAGACCGCGGCCAAGCTGCGGGCGGGCCATCCGAACGTCCATATCGCCATCATCACCGCCAACGCGCAGGACGCGGTGGTGTCGGGCATCCGCGCGCTCGGCGCCGCCTTCATGCCCAAGCCGCTGGAGGAGGAGCAGGTCGCCCGCTTCCTGAATTCCACCGCCCTGCCGTTGCGCCGCCCCTCCCAGGCCGTGCCGGAGTGACCGTCACCCCCATGCTGAGCGAGCTGGAGCGCGACGCGCTGGCCGAACTGGGCAACATCGGGATCGGCAAGGCGTCGACCGCGCTCGGCCGCATGCTGGGCTGTCTGGTGACGCTGTCGGTGCCGTCGGTCGAGATGGTGCCGCCGGCCGAGGTGGCCGGGCTGCTGGACCGGGCGCTGGCGCCGCCGTTGGTGGGCGTGTCGGAAAAGCTGGGCGGCCTGTTCGCGGGCTGCGCCCTGCTGGTCTTCCCCCAGGGCGGCAGCCTGCCGCTGGTGCGCGCGGCGCTTCCCCCCGACATTCCGGCGGAGGATGTTGCGGCGCTGGAGGACGAGGTCCTGGCGGAGCTGGGCAACGTCGTGCTGAACAGCGCGCTGGCGCTGGTTTCCAACCTGCTGGGCGAGCCGGTGGACACCGGCCTGCCCGTGTTGGTCCGCGGCAGCGGGGCGGAGGTTCTGCGCGGCTGCGCCATGGCGCAGCCGGCCATCGCGATCGAGGCGGGAGCCGCCCGGACCGGGTTGGCTGGGGCCGCGCTGCTCTTGCACATCGATCTGCGCACCGACCTGCCCGGCGGCGACGGTGCCGCGGCCGGCGTCACGGTCGGGGGACGGGTGGTCCTGCTGCTCGACGCAGGCTCGGCGGGAGCGCTGCAGGCCACGCTCGGCCGTTACATCGGGCGGCTGGTGGCCTGAAAACCAACAAGAAGAACCGGCTCGAAAGGCGGGGAAGCACCATGGCACTCATCAAGAAGACCGAAATGGACACGGCGCGCACCGCCCGGAACAAGGACGGCGGCGATGCCGGTCCGGGCGGGGAGGCGGCCGACGTCGCCAGGCCTGCCGCGCCGATCAGGAAAACCGCCCCGCAGCCGGAAGCCGCCGCGCCGAGCGCTCCGCAGCGCCGCCGGGCGCGTGCCGACTCGCGCCGCCGGCAGGCCGCCAGCGGCATCGCCGCCGCCTCGACCGAACTGGCGAGCGGCGTCACCCAGGCCGCCTCCGCCGCCGAAGAGCTGCGCCGGGCTATGGAGCAGATCGCCGCCGGTGCCGAGGAATCGGCCGGCGCCACCCAGCAGTCGCAGCGCATGATCGGCCGCGCGTCGGAACTGCTGGCCCGGTCGCGCGCTACGGCCGAGCAGGCGGTTCTGCGGGTGGAGGCGCTGCAGGGAACGTTGAAGGATGTCAGCGGCCAAATCCTGTCCTCCATCGACGGCATCGTCCGCGCCGCCGAGCGGCAGGAAGCGTCGGTCCGGCTGGTGCGCGACCTGGAGGCCCGGGCGAGTGAGATCGGCNGGGCGGGCGAGGCCGGCAGGGGCTTCGCCGTCGTCGCCGACGAGGTGCAGGCGCTGGCCGAGCGGTCCGAGCGCAGCGCCAACGACATTCAGGCGATGGTCGGGGACATCCAGGAGGCGGTGGCCGCCATCGCCGCCGGCATCGTCGCCTCCTCCGACGCCGCCAAGGCGGAGGTGGCGCGCGGACGCACCATCGTGCAGCAGCTGGAGGGCATGCGGTCCGACATGAGCGCGCTGGTGCAGGGCGCGCAGGAGACCATCCGCGCGGCGGTGGAAGCCGACCAGGCCGCGCGCGAGGCGCTGCGCGGGGCGGAAACCATCGCCGCCAGCGCCGAGGAGCAGTCCGCCGCCGCCGAGGAGGCGCTGAAGACCGCGGGCGAGCAGGCTGTCGCCCTGAGCCAGAGCCAGCGCGCCGCAGGCCAGCTGTCGGAACTGGCCGAGGATCTGGAGGGCACCGCCGACCTCGCCGTCACCGCCGACGAACTGGCTTCGGCCGCTGAGGAGCTGTCCGCCGCCATCGAGGAGATCAACCGCGCCGCCGCCCAGATCATGACGGCGATCGGCCAGATCTCCGGCGGCGCCCAATCGCAGAGTGCCGCCACCCACCAGCTCGCCTCCGCCATCGCGGAGATCGACGCGGCGGCGACGCTCGCCGCCAACCGGGCGCAGGATTCGGTCGAGCGCTGCGCCTCGATGGAAAGCCTGCTGGGCGAAACCCGCGACACCATCGGCCGGCTGGCCGACGGCATGCTGGAGGCTGTCGACTCCTCCCGCCGGGCCGGCGAGCGGCTGGACGCGCTGGAACGGATCGGCCGGCGCATCGACAAGGTGGTCGATGCCATCGCCACCGTCGCCATCCAGACCGGCATGCTGGCGGTCAGCGGCTCCATCGAGGCGGCGCGGGCGGGCGAGTTCGGCCGCGGCTTCACCGTGGTCAGCGGCGACATCCGCAAGCTGGCCGGCGACAGCGCCGAAAGCGCCGAGCGGGTCAAGGACATCGTCCGCGACATCCAGGACCAGATGCTGCGGGTCCGCCGCGACATCGACGAGGTGTCTGCCATTGCGGTGGCGGAAACCGCGCGCCACCGCGCCTTCGGCGTCACCCTGACCGCCGGCGCGCAGGAGCTGCGGGTGGTCACCGCCGGCAGCCGTGAGATCCTGGACGCCGCCGCGGAGACCACCATCTCCCTGCGCGAGACCCGCACCGGGGTCGAGCAGGTGGCCGCCGCCGCCGCCGCCGCCAACCTCGCCGCGACCGAGGCCGCCAAGGCGGCCCGCGAACAGGCCAAGGGGGCGGAGGAACTGGCGTCGGCGATCGAGGAGATCGCGGCGATGGCCGACAGCCTGCTCGGCGCGGCTTGACCGCCATGGCGACGGAAGCCGCAGCCGGCGAGGTGTCCGACGGCAGCGAGGCGGGCAGCCTCGCCTTCGTCACCGTGACGGTCGGCGACCTCCGCCTCGCCCTGCCGATGTCGTCCGTTCATGCGGTGATCCGTCCGCCGACGCTCGTGCGCATCCCGCTGGGACCGCCGGGGCTGGAGGGGCTGGCGCATTGGCATGGCGACGCGGTGCCGGTGCTGAACCTCGCGACGGCGCTGGGGCGGCACGGCGGCATGGCCGACACGCGCGAGACCCGCGTGGTGCTGGTCGGGCACCGCGGCCAGCCGGTCGGCCTGCGGGTGGACGCCATGGCCGGCATCCTGCGCATCGACCCTTGCCGCATCGACCCGGTGACCGCCGAGGATGGCGGGCTCGATCCCATCATATCGGACGGCCTGTTGCGCGATGGCCCGGCCACCATCCTGAAGGCCGACGTGCTGATCGACCGCCAGTTCGGCGATCCGGGCGGGACCGACCGGCCGGCGACCGCCGGCCGGCCGGCCGGCAGCCTGGGACAGACCACCGGCCAAAGCGCCGGCGCCGGGTCCGCGGGCGGGACCGACCGGCCGGCGCTGCTGGTCTTCGAGGTCGCCGGGCAGGAATTCGCCCTGCCGGTGGAGCGCGTGCGCGAGGTGCTGCCGGCACCGCGCGAGGTCGCCCGCATGGCGCGGTCCAGGGCGCATCTGCTGGGGGTGATGTCGGTGCGCGACCGGCTTCTGCCGCTGGTGGGGCTGGGCGCGCTGTTCGGGCTGGAGGGCGCTGGCGGGCAGATGGCCGGGCGCCGGGTTGTCGTGGTGCGCTCCGGACAGGGGCAGGCCCCGGTCGGCGTCCTGGTGGACGGGGTGCGGGAGATCCTGCGGATCGAGGCCGCGCAGATCGATCCGGTGCCGGCCTTTCTCGCCCGCGAACCTGAGTTCGAGGATTTGGACGGCATCGCAAGGGCCGATGGCGGACGGCGGCTGGTCTCCGTCCTGTCGGCGGAGCGGCTGTTCCGCCATGGCGCGGCGCTCGGTGCCGCGACAGCTGTCGGTGGGGAGGGGGACGGCATGGAAGCGGCACGGCTCGCGGATACGGGCGGCATGGCGGAGCGTTTCGTCGTCTTCAGCCTTGCCGGGGTGGAGTACGGCCTGCCGGTTGCCGCCGTGCGCGAGGTGCTGCGCCGGCCCGACAGCGTCACGCCCCTGCCCAACGCCCCCGATTTCGTCAGCGGCGTGCTGACCCTGCGCGGCGAGGTGCTGCCGCTGATCGACCAGCGCCGGCTGCTGCATCTGCCTGCGGTGGGCGGCGAAGCGACCCAAGGACTGGCGCGTGGACGTATCGTCGTGGTCGGCCATGACGGAGCCGATGCCGCGCGGGCCGGGCTGCTGGTCGACGGGCTGGCCGGGCTGGTGGCGATCCCGGCGGAACGGATCGGCCCGGCCCCGGCGGTATCGGCGGCGCAGCGCCGGCTGATCCGCCGGGTGGCGACGCTCGAAGCGGCAGGTCGGGATGCCGGCTCTGCCGCGCGTCTGATCCTGCTGATGGATGTGGAAAGCCTGCTCGACATGGATCGGCTGGCCGACCTGCTCGTTACCCGTCAGTGACGGTTCGATGGGGGACAGCGTGCTGACGGTGCTGGTGGTGGACGATTCCGCGTTGATGCGCCGGCGCATCGCGGATCTGCTGACGGAGGCCGGTTTCCGGGTGGAGACCGCCGCGACGGGCGAGGAGGCCCTGGCGCGGTTGCCGGTCGTCGATCCGGACGTGGTGACTCTCGATGTGACCATGCCCGGCATGGACGGGCTGGCCTGCCTCGCCCGCATCATGGTGGAGCATCCCAAGCCGGTGGTCATGGTTTCCGCTCTCACCGCTGCAGGCGCGGAGGAGACGCTGGAGGCGCTGCGGCTTGGGGCGGTGGAGGCGGTGCAGAAGCCGGCCGCCGGCGCCATCGGCCGCATCGGCGAGGGGCTGGTGGAGACGGTGCGCGCCGCCGCGTCGTCGCGTCCGCGCCGGGTCAGGGGCCTGCGCGAGCGGCTGCGGCTGGCGCGCGCCCGCATCGCCGGAGAGGATTTCGTCGCCCCCGAAGCTCCGCTGCCGGCTCCGCCCGCGGCAGGGTTCGCCGCGGGCGGGGAAGGGGACGGCGTCGTGCTGGTCGGCGTGTCCACTGGCGGGCCCAGCACGCTGGAGGACATCCTGCCGCTGCTGCCGGCCGACTTCCCCTGGCCGGTGGTGGTGGCCCAGCATATGCCGGCCGCCTTCACCGCGACGCTGGCGCGGCGGCTGGACGAGCTGTGCGCCCTGCGGGTGCTGGAGGTGGAGCGGGCGGCGGTGCTGGAGGCGGGCATGGTCTGCATCGCCCGCGGCGGCGCCGACGTGGAGCTGGCACGGCGCGGCGGGCGGCTGCAGGCGGTCTGCGTGCCCGCGTCGCCCGACCGGCCCTGGCACCCCAATGCCGACCGGCTGGTGGCCAGCGCCATGCGGCTGCTGCCGGCGGAGCGGCTGGTCGGGGTGCTGCTGACCGGCATGGGCAACGACGGCGCCGCGTCGATGGCGGATCTGCACGCCCGCGGCGGACGGACCATCGCGGAGTCGGAGGACAGCGCCGTCGTCTTCGGCATGCCGCAGGATTTGATCCGGCGCGGCGGTGCCGGCACCGTGCTGCCGTCGGACCGCATCGCCGGCCAGCTGATCCGCTGGCTGANGGGGCGGAGTTCGGAAAACCTGCTTAGGGAGGATGCCATGGGACTGGTGAGGAAGAAGTCCGCCGCCGCGCCGTCCGGTCCTGCGGTGCCCGACGCCCAGGCCGCTCCGCCGGTGGATCCGCTGGCGGCGCTGGAGGAGGCCGATCCTTCGGTCCGCCGCGACGCCGCGCATGGCCTGGGCCATGCAGCGCCTCCGGGAGCCGTGGCGGCGCTCGTCCGCCGGCTGGAGACGGAGGGCGATGCCGGCGTGCGGGAGGCGATCCTGACGGCGCTCGCCCGCATCGCGACGGACGAGGCGGCGGCGGCATTGCTTCCCTTCCTCGACCGCGAGGACGCCGCCCTGCGCAACGCCGCGCTGGAAAGCCTGCAGCAGATGCCCGCCGGGGTCGCGGCTCCGGCGTTGCTGCCGCTGCTCCGCCATGCCGACCCGGACCTGCGCATCTTCGCGGTGCAGGGGCTTGGCGGCCTTGCCCATCCCGGCCGGGCCGATTGGCTGGCGGCCGTGCTGGAGCGGGACGCCGACGTCAATGTCGGCCTCGCCGCGGTGGAGGCGCTGGCGGAGGCCGGCAGTCCGGAGGCGCTGTCCAGCCTGGAAACCCTGGCCCGGCGCTTTCCCGACGATGCTTTCGTCGCCTTCGCCGTCGACGCCGCCCGCTCCAGCTTCAATGGCGGGTGAGCGCGTGAGGGAGAGCGAACCGGACGGCCTGTCGCCGGAGGACTATGCGGCCCTGTGCGATTTCCTGCGGGATCGCACCGGCCTGTCCTTCACCGAGGCCAAGCGCTATTTCGTCGACCGCCGCGTCGCCGCCCGCATGCAGGCGGTCGGCGCGACGGGCCTGCGCGCCTATCTGAACCTGCTGCGCTTCCAGGCGTCGGGGGAGGAACTGCAGCGGCTCGTCAACCTGATGACGGTGAACGAGACCTATTTCTTCCGCGAGAAGTACCAGTTCGACTGCCTGGTGAACTCCGTCCTCGACGAGCTGGTGCGGGACAAGCCCAGGGGCGCGCGGCTGCGCATCTGGTCGGCCGGCTGCGCCACCGGGGAGGAGCCCTATTCCATCGCCATCATGCTGCTGGAGCACTGGCGCCGGGTGGACGATTACGAGATCGAACTGCTGGCGTCGGACATCGACAGTGCCGTGCTGGAGCGCGCGCGCGAGGGCATCTATGACGAGCGTGCACTGCAGGGGCTGCCGGCCCATCTGCGCGCCAAGTATTTCAAGCCCGTGCGCGGGACTGCGGAAGCCGGGGGTCCGCGCTGGCGGATCGCGGAGGAGTTGCGGGACTCGGTCGATTTCTCGCTGGTCAACATCGCGGATCCGCAGCAGGTGCGTGGGTTCCGCGGGATCGATGTGATCTTCTGCCGCAACCTGCTGATCTATTTCGACGACCTTGGCCGGCGGGAGGCGGCGGGAATGTTCCACGATGCCCTGGCGCCCGGCGGCTTCGTCTGCCTCGGCCATTCGGAAAGCATGAGCCGCATGTCCTCGCTGTTCGTCCCGCGCCGCTTCCCCGACGCGATCCTCTACCAGAAACCCACGGATGGGGGGACGCCATGAACGGACCGCGCATCCTGGTGGTGGACGACGCCGTGACCGTCCGCGCCTTCAGCCGCCGCGTGCTGGAGGCCGCCGGCTTCGTGGTTGACGAGGCGGTGAACGGCATCGAAGGGCTGGAACGGGCGATGGCCGAGCCGCCCGATCTGGTGATCGTCGACGTCAACATGCGCAAGATGGACGGCTACACCATGCTGCGCGTCCTGCGCCGCGATCCGGTGCTGCGCGACGTGCCGGCCATCATGATCAGCACCGAATCGAAGGACAGCGACCGCGAACAGGCGCTGCTGGCCGGGGCCAACTGGTACATCGTGAAGCCGCCGCGGCCGGAGATGCTGGTGGAGGCGGCGCGGTTGCTGACCGGCCGTCCGCTTGGACCGGAGGGGGTGCCGTGAACGAGCTGTTCGACCAGTTCATCGTCGAGGCGCAGGAACTGCTGGAGAGCGCCGGCGGCGCGCTGCTGGCGCTGGAGCGCGATCCCGCCGACCGCGCGTCGGTGGGCGAGCTGTTCCGCGCCTTCCATACGCTGAAGGGGGCGAGCGCCCTGTTCGAGATGGCGCCCTTCACCCGGCTGGTCCATGCCGGGGAGGACACGCTGTCGCTGCTGCGCGACGGCCGGCGCGGCATGACGCCGGAATTGGCCGACCGGCTGTTCCGTGTGCTCGACCAGTGCGCCCGCTGGGTGGCGGCGCTGGAGGGGGTCGGCGCGCTGCCCGCCGACGCGCCGACCGCCGCCGACGCGCTGGTCCGAGGGCTTGCCGGGGACGGGGCAGCGGAGGACTCTGGCGCTGACGGCGGGGAGACGGAGGCATTTCCCTGGCTTGCGGCGCTGACGGCGGAGGAGAGGGCGGCGGCGGGCGAAGGCCGGCTGACCGCCATCGACTACCGGCCCGATCCCGAATGCTTCTTCACCGGCGACGACCCGTTTGGGCTGTTCCGCCGGGTGCCCGACCTGCGGCTGCTGCGCATCGAGCCGGCAGAACCGCTGACGGGGCCGGCGGAGATTGACCCCTACCGCTGCATCCTGCGTTTCCACGCGCTGAGCGGCGCCGACATCGAGGCGGTGCGCCCGGCCTTCCGCAGCGTGCCGGATCAAGTGCAGATCGCCGCCGTCACGCTGAATGCACCGGCGACGACGGTGACGCCCTCCGTCGCGGCGGCACCGCCGGATTCGCTGGCGGCGCGCATGCTGGAGGAACAGGGGCGGATTCTGGAGCTGCCCGGCAGCGCCGGGGAACGCGACGCCCGCCGTGCCGCGGTGGCGCGGGCGGTCGCCGCGATCCTGACGTCGCTGGGGCGTCCGGCCGAGCGGCGCATGGTCGAGGCGGCCTGTGACGATGCCGGCACGCTGCGCCGCTTCCTGGCCGAAGGGCCGTCCCGTCCCGCCGCCCAAGAAACTCCGTCAGCCGCCATCCCCGCCGTCCGCCGCGCCCTGCGGGTCGAACCGGAACGGATGGATGCGCTGATGACCCTGGTGGGTGAGCTGTCGGTGGTGAAAGGACAGCTGGGGCCGCTGCTGCGCCGTGCCGAAGACGGTGAAGCGGCCACGGACCTGCGGCGCGACCTGAAGGGCTTTTCCGCCCGGCTGGACTCTCTGGTCGGCGATCTGCGCCATGCGGCGCTGCGCCTGCGGCTGCTGCCGCTGGCCCGCGTCTTCGATCCGCTGCCCCGGCTGGTGCGCGACACCGCCCGCCGGCTGGACAAGAGTGTGGAGCTGGTGCTGGAAGGGGCCGAGACGGAGGCCGACAAGGACATCCTCGACGTGCTGGGCGAGCCGCTGCTGCATCTGGTGCGCAACGCGCTGGACCATGGCATCGAGCCGCCGGAGCGCCGCACGGCCGCCGGCAAGCCGTCCGCCGGCACCCTGCGGGTCCGCGCACTGCAGGACAAGGGCGGGGTGGTGGTGGAGGTGTCGGACGACGGCGCCGGGATCGACCCGGAGGCGATGCGCCGAGCCGCCGTCGCCAAGGGGCTGCTGGAGTCCGAGGCCGCCGCGGCGCTGTCCGACGCCGACGCGGTGCGGCTGGTCTTCGCTCCCGGCTTCAGCACCGCGGGCGCCGTTTCCGACCTGTCGGGCCGTGGCGTGGGCATGGATGCGGTGCGCGCGGCGGTCGAACGGGCCGGCGGCCGGGTGGAGATCGCCTCCACCCCCGGAACCGGGACGCGGGTGCGGCTGTCGCTGCCGCTGACGCTCAGCATCACCCGCGTCGTGGTGGTGGAGATGGCGGGCGCCCTCTACGGCATCCCCGTGGCGCTGGTCGGCGGCATCCAGCGGGTGCCGCGCGCCGCCATCCGCGCGGTGAAGCGGGCGGAAAGCGTGGTGCTGCGCGACCGGGTGGTGCCGTTGGTCCGGCTGCGCCGCCTGCTGGGCCAGCCTGAGGGCGACCGCGCCCGCGAGACCGACTGCGTGGTGCTGGCCGAACTGGGCGACGGTCCGGTCGCGCTGGCGGTCGACGATGTCGGCGAGCGCGCCGACGTGGTGCTGCGTCCGATGACCGGCGTATTGCGCAGCCTGCGCGGCTATGCCGGCACCGCCGTGCTGGGCGACGGCCGCCTGATCCTGGTGCTCGATCTGCGGGAGCTGCTGTGATGCCGGTCCGGTTCGATTCCGACCTCGCCCGTTTCGAAGCCGCCTGCACGGTGGAGGATGCGCTGCCGCTGGCCGAATGGCTGGAGACGGCGGCAGCGCCGCGGGTGGATTTGTCCGCCTGCACGGAGCTGCACACCGCCCTGCTGCAAGTGCTGCTGGCGGCAAGGCCGGCGCTGGCGGCAGCGCCGGAGGATGCCTTCCTGGCCCGCTGGGTCGGGCCGCTCCTGGCGAAGGCCGGGTGAAGCCGCCTTACCGCTCCACCGCCACCGGGACATTCAGGGCGTTGCGCTTCGTCACCGCCTCGTAGACCGGCGGGAAGGCGGGGCGGTTGACGTAGCGGCCGGCGCCGCGCACCGCGCGGCTCTCGCCCAGCGCATGGACGATGCGGCCCTGGCTCAGCGTGTAGGCCGGGGTGCCGGTGACGGTCATGCCTTCGAAGATGTTCAGGCCGACCTTCTGCATCTGGGTCTTGGCCGAAATGGTCCTGGTCGCCTTCGGGTCCCACACCACCAGATCGGCATCGGCCCCGACGCTGACCGAGCCCTTGCGCGGGTAGATGTTGAAGATCTTGGCGGCGTTGGCGGAGGTCACCGCGACGAACTCGTTCATCGTCAGCCGGCCGCTGTTGACGCCGTGGGTCCACAGCGCGGTCATGCGGTCCTCGATGCCGGCCGTGCCGTTCGGGATCTTGGTGAAGTCGTTGCGGCCCATCGCCTTCTGCTCGGCGCAGAAGCAGCAATGGTCGGTGGCGGTGGTGTGCAGGTGCCCCGCCTGCAGGCCGCGCCACAGCGCGTCCTGATGCTCCTTGGAGCGGAAGGGCGGGCTCATGACGTGGCCGGCGGCGAAGTCCCAATCGGGGCTGCGGTAGACGCCGTCGTCGATCAGCAGATGACCGGCGAGCACCTCGCCGAACACGCGCTGGCCGTCGTTCTGGCCGCGCTCGATGGCGGCGAGCGCCTCCTTGGCCGAGACATGGACGATGTAGACCGGCACGCCGAACACCTTGGCGACCTGGATGGCGCGGTTGGCGGCCTCGCCCTCCACCTCCGGCGGGCGGGACAGCGGATGGGCCTCGGGTCCGGTCAGGCCCTGGGCCAGCAGCTTCTTCTGGAGCTGGAAGACCAGCTCGCCGTTCTCGGCATGGACGGTGGGGATGGCGCCCAGCTCCAGGCAGCGCTGGAAACTGTTCACCAGCGTCTCGTCGTCGGCCATGATGGCGTTCTTATAGGCCATGAAGTGCTTGAAGCTGTTCACGCCATGGTCGGCCACCAGCGTGCCCATGTCCTGCCGCACGCTCTTGTCCCACCATGTCACGGCGACGTGGAAGCTGTAATCGCCGGCCGCCTTCTCCGCCCAGCCGCGCCACGTATGATAAGCCTCCATCAGGCTCTGCTTGGGGTTGGGGATGACGAAATCGATGATCGTCGTCGTTCCCCCGGCGAAGCCGGCGGCGGTGCCACTGAAGAAATCCTCCGTCGTCACCGTGCCCATGAAGGGCAGTTCCATGTGGGTGTGCGGGTCGATGCCGCCGGGCATGACGTAGCAGCCGCCGGCATCCACCACCTCCGCCCCCGCCGGCACGTCGAGTTTGTCGCCCACCGCGGTGATGATGCCGTCCTGGCAGAGGACATCGGCGCGGCGGGTTTGCTCGGCGGTGACGACGGTTCCGCCGCGGATCAGGATGGTGGACATGCTCGGGCGCTCCCTCAGGAAATGGATGGGACGGAGTCGGTGGGCGTTTCGGCTGGCTGTGGTTCGGAGACTTTGGGTTCGGGCAGGCCGGCGGCGCGCAGGACCATGCGCAGGACTTCGACCGTCATGGCGGCGAAGTCCTGGCGGGTCAGGGTCCGGCGGCCCAGCACCTTGCGGATCTGCACGTCGAAGTCGGCGTAATGCTGGGTCACCGCCCAGATCATGAACAGGAACTGGCGGGCGTCGACCGGGGCCATGCGGCCGGCGGCGACCCAGCCGTCGATGACCGCCGCCTTGGCATCGACCAGCGCTTTGAGGTCATCGGCCAGGAAGCGTTCGACCTGGGTTCCGCCATGCAGGATCTCGTTGGCGAAGACCTTGGAGGCATGGGGGCGGGTGCGCGATGCCTCCATCTTGGCGGTGACATAGGCGGTCAGCGTCTCCGCCGGATCGGCGTCGGGGGTGAAGGAGGCGATGGGGGCCAGCCACATACGCAGGATGTTGTCCAGCACCGCACGGTAGAGATCCTCCTTGGTGCCGAAATAGTAATGCAGGTTGGCCTTGGGCAGGCCGGCCCGCTCGGCGATGTCGGCCATGGTGGCGCCGGCGAAGCCGGCCTCGGCGAAAATGCGCTCGGCCGCCTTCAGGATCCGCTCGACGTTCTCACGCCGGATGCGGCCCTGGGGCGACGTGGTATCGGTGGTGTCGGCAGCCGTTCGCGCCATCGCCTTCGCCATCGCTGTTGCTGATGCCCTCTCAACAGGAGCGTATCACTCCGCCGACGCTTTCACCTGCTCGGCCATCGCATCCGCCCGGTCGAGCACGGCGTGCAGCAGCACCTCGCAGCCGGCGGTCGACCATTCCGGGGTCGTCTCCTCGACTTCGTTGTGGCTGATGCCGTCGATGCAGGGGATGAAGACCATGCCTGTCGGCGCGACCTTGGACAGGTAACAGGCGTCGTGGCCGGCGCCCGACACGATGTCGCGGAAGCTGTGGCCGGTGCGCTCAACCCCCTTGCGGACGGCGGCGACGCAGGCGGCGTCGAAGGCGATGGGGGCGTAGTACCAGATCTGCTGGAACTCGCTCTCCAGCCCGATATCGCCGGCGATGCGCTCCACCTCGACGCGCAGCTCGCCGTCCATGGCGGCGAGGATGGCGTCGTCCGGGTGGCGGAAATCGACGGTGAAGAAGACGCGGCCGGGGATGACGTTGCGGCTGTTGGGATGGATCTGCATCAGCCCGACCGTGGCGCAGGCGAGCGGTCCGTACTTCATGCCGATCCGGTTCACCGCGTCGACGACGCGGGCGGCGCCCAGCAGGGCGTCCTTGCGGCGGACCATCGGGGTCGGGCCGGCATGGGCCTCCTGGCCGGTGAAGGTGATCTCGTACCAGCGCTGGCCCTGGCAGTCGGTGACGACGCCGATGGTCTTGCCTTCGGCCTCCAGGATCGGCCCCTGCTCGATGTGGGCCTCGAAATAGGCGCCGACCTTGCGGCCCCCGACTTCCCGGTCGCCGGCATAGCCGATGCGGGCCAGCTCCTCGCCCATCGTCTTGCCGTCGAGGTCGGCGCGCGACAGGCCGTATTCCAGATCGAACACCCCGGCGAAGACGCCGGACGACACCATGGCCGGGGCGAAGCGCGAGCCTTCCTCGTTGGTCCAGACCGCGACCTCCACCGGGGCCTCGGTGACGTAGTTCATGTCGTTCAGGCTGCGCACCACCTCCAGCCCGGCCAGCACGCCATAGACGCCGTCATATTTGCCGCCGGTCGGCTGGCTGTCGAGATGGCTGCCCATAATGACCGGGGGCAGGCTGTCGTCGCGGCCGGGGCGGCGGGCGAAGATGTTGCCCATCTTGTCGACGGAGACCGTGCAGCCGGCCTCCTCGCACCAGCGTACGAACAGGTCGCGGCCCTGTTTGTCGAGGTCGGTCAGCGCCAGCCGGCACACGCCGCCCTTGGGCGTGGCGCCGATCTGCGCCATGTCCATCAGGCTCTGCCACAGGCGCGAGCCGTTCACGGCGACATTCTGCGGGGTGGACATGTTGCTCTCTCCTGAACGTCGTTCTTATGAGGCGGCTTGTTACTCGGCGGCTAACTATTCAGCGGCTTCGGGGACGCGCATCGGGTTGCGGGCGTCGTTGGGCCAGGTGACGTAGGGCAGGTCGGTCTGCTCCGGCACCATGGTGATGCAGTCCGGCACCGGGCAGACATGGCTGCACAGGTTGCAGCCGACGCACTCCTCGTTCACCACGGTGAAGACGCGGCGGCCCTCGCCCGCGTCGATGCGGATCGCCTGGTGCGAGGTGTCCTCGCAGACGATGTGGCAGCGGCCGCAATCGATGCACAAGGCGGGGTCGATCACCGCCTTGGTCGAGAAGTTCATGTTCAGGTCGTTCCAGTTGACGACGTTGCGCACCGCACGCCCGCTCAGCTCGTCGAGGGTGCGATAGCCCTTCTCGTCCATCCAGTTGGACAGGCCGCCGATCATGTCCTCGACGATCTTGAAGCCGTAGGTCATCGCCGCGGTGCAGACCTGGACGTTGGTGGCGCCCAGCGCCAGGAACTCCGCCGCGTCGCGCCATGTGGTGACGCCGCCGATGCCGCTGACCGGCAGGCCGTGGGTGTCGGGGTTGCGGGCGATCTCCGCCACCATGTTCAGCGCGATGGGCTTCACTGCCGGGCCGCAATAGCCGCCATGGCTGCCCTTGCCGTCGACCACCGGGGTCGGGGCCATGGCGTCGAGATCGACCGCGACGATGGAGTTCACCGTGTTGATCAGCGACACAGCGTCGGCGCCGCCGCGCTTGGCCGCTTCGGCCGACCACAGGATGTTGGTGATGTTGGGGGTCAGCTTGACGATCACCGGCAGATTGACGGCGTTCTTCACCCAGCGGGTGACCTGCTCCACCATCTCCGGCACCTGCCCGATGGCGGAGCCCATGCCGCGCTCGCACATGCCGTGCGGGCAGCCGAGGTTGAGTTCGAGGCCATCCGCCGCCCCGGTCTCGGCGATGCGGCGGGCGAGGTTGGCCCAGGCCTCCTCCTCGATGCGGGCCATCAGCGAGACGACCATGGCGCGGTCGGGCCAGTCGCGCTTGACCTCGATGATCTCCTGCAAATTCACCGCGAGAGGCCGGTCGGAGATCAGTTCGATGTTGTTGAAGCCGATCATCCGGCGGTCGGTGTCGAGATGCGCGCCGTACCGGCTGGAGACGTTGACCACCGGCGGGTCCTCGCCCAGCGTCTTCCACACGACACCGCCCCAGCCCGCCTTGAAGGCGCGGACGACGTTGTAGGCCTTGTCGGTCGGCGGGGCCGAGGCCAGCCAGAAGGGGTTGGGGGAGCGGATGCCGGCGATGGTGCTGCGAAGATCGGCCATGATGTGGCTCCCTTTCCTCAGGCGGTCAGGTGGCTGTGGATGGCGAGTGCGGCGAGTTTGCCGTCCTGCACGGACTGGACCGTCAGATCCTCGCCCGTGGCGACGCAGTCGCCGCCGGCCCAGACCTTGGGCAGCGTGGTGCGGTAGGACGGGTCGATGGCGATCTTGCCGCCGGTGATGTCCAGCCCGTCCAGCGCGTCGGCCGACAGCTTTTGCCCGACCGCTTTCAGCACCATGTCGGCCTGGAGGGTGAAGGTCTCGCCGGTGCCGGACAGCTTGCCGTCGGTCAGGCGCGTGCGTTCGAAGGTGATGGTGGTATCGCCGATCTCTTTGGGCGCGGCGAAGGTCTTGAGAATGACGCCCTCGGTCTGCGCCAACTCCTGTTCCCAGGCGGTGGCGCCCATCTGGGCCCGGCCGCGGCGGTAGACCAGGGTGACGTCTTCGGCGCCTAAGCGCTTGGCCTGGATGGCGGCGTCCACGGCGGTGTTGCCGCCGCCGATCACCACGACGCTGCGCCCCACCGCGGGCGGTTGGCCGGGGAGGGCCTGACGGACGCGCTCGATGAAGGCGGTGGCATCCTCGACGCCCGTCCGCTCCTCGCCGGGGATGCCCAAGCGGTTGTTGGACCCGAGACCGAGCCCAAGGAACACGGCGTCGAAATCGGCGCGCAGGCTGTCGAGCGACAGGTCGGCGCCCAGCTTGCGGCCATGCTCGACCGTGATGCCGCCGACGCCGAGGATGAAGGCGGCCTCGCGCTGGGCGAAATCGTCGGCCATCTTGTAGGGGGCGAGGCCGTATTCGTTGAGTCCGCCGGACTTCGCCTTGGCCTCGAACACCGTCACCTCATGGCCGAGCGTGGCGAGGCGGTGGGCGCAGGACAGGCCGGCCGGGCCGGCACCGACCACGGCGATGCGCTTGCCGGTGGCGGCGGCGCGCGGGAAGGGATGGGTCGGCTCGCCGTCGATGAGGCGGTCGGTGGCGTGGCGCTGCAGCCGGCCGATGGCGACGGGGCGGTCCTCCGCCCGGTTGCGGACGCAGGATTGTTCGCACAGCGTCTCGGTCGGACAGACGCGGCCGCAGGTGCCGCCCATGATGTTCTCCGACAGGATCGTCGTCGCGGCACCCTTCAAATTGCCGGTGGCGATCGAGCGGATGAAGGCCGGGATGTCGATGCCGGTCGGGCAGGCCTTGATGCAGGGGGCATCAAAGCAGAACAGGCAGCGGTTGGATTCGGCCAGCGCCTGCACCGGCGTCATCGCCGGGCTCAGGTCGGCATAGGGCGAGGGCGGCTGGTCCGCGTCGGGCTTTGGGGTGGTGGCAAGCGTAGCGATCAGGGTCATGGCGGATGGCTTCCCTTCGGTCGCGGAGCGGCGTGTCTACCGAAGCATCAGCAACCCGCGTGCCAAGAGAACCAACCAGCACTGCCAACAAACATGGGCGGCGGAAAAGCTGACTGTTCGGTCAAGAACTGACGGTATGGACAGGCATGGACCGATCATGCCAGCCATGCGGATTGCACGCAACTCAGCCTTTTGGCGCCTCTTTTGGCAGCGGAACGCAAGAAAATCCCTTGAACTGCCGACACGCGAAGCAGGAAATTGCGCCCTATCAAAGAGTTGCCTTGAAAAGGCGCTGCCTTCAATTTTGGCAGTGCGCCTATGCAACAGGGATAGGGGGGCGCCATGCCCGCAGTCTCCAGCCTGCTGATCGACCGCACCGCGACGCCCATCGGCGAGCTGATCCTGGTGGCAGACACAGACGGCGCCTTGCACGCCATCGACTGGACCGACCATGAGGAGCGGCTGCACCGCCTGCTATGCCTGCACCATCGCAGCGGCTACGAATTGCGGCAGACAGCCGATCCGGGCGGGCTGACACGGGCGATGGACGCCTATTTCGCGGGCGAGCTTTCGGCAATCGACCGGCTGCCGGTGCGCACTGGCGGCACGCCCTTCCAGCGCGCGGTGTGGGCGGCGTTGCGCGGCATTCCCTGCGGCGTGACCATAACCTACCGCGAGTTGGCGGTGCTGGCCGGGCGTCCGGCGGCGGTGCGGGCGGCGGGGCATGCCAACGGCGCCAACCCGGTCGGCATCGTGGTGCCCTGTCACCGGGTGATCGGATCGGACGGAACGCTGACCGGCTATGGCGGCGGGGTGGAGCGCAAGCGCTGGCTGCTGACGCATGAGGGGGCGGCGGTCCGATAACCTGTCCCGCCCTCACCCCTTCCGTTTGTCCTGCTGTTCAGATCAGGCCGGCATGGCGTCGCGCGGGATGATGGCGCCGCGGTGCTGGATGACGGCCGCGGCCAGCCTGTGGGCGGCGCGGGCGGCATCGGCCGGACCCTCGCCGCGCAGGCGGGCAGCGAGATAGCCGGCGCTGAAGCTGTCGCCGGCCGCCGTGGTGTCGACCACCGTGGCGACCTTCAGCGCCGGCACCTCGACGGCTTCGCCATTGTCGATCACCACGCAGCCCGGCTGCTCCAGCTTCAGGACGATCTCGGAAACCCCGGCCTCGCGGACGCGGGCCAGCACGGCGTCGGCATCGGCGTCGTCATAGAGGTCGCGCAGGTCGGTGACGCCGGGCAGCGCGATGTCGGTCAGCCGCAGCATGCGGTCGAAGGCGGCGCGGGCAGTCCCGATGTCCGGCCACAGGCGCGGGCGCCAGTTGGTGTCGAAGGCCACCTTGCCGCCGCGCGCGCGGACCCGCGCCAGCAGTTCGAACAGCCGCTCGCGGCCCTCTTCGCCCAGGATGGCGATGCTGATGCCGGACAGATAGACGATGCCGTAACCCTCCAGCGCCCTGGACAGGTCCGGCGTCTGCGGTAGGGCGAACAGCTCGCGCGCAGGCGCCCGGTCGCGCCAGTAGAGGAAGCGGCGCTCGCCGCTGGCATCGGTTTCGATCAGGTAGAGGCCGGGCAGACGGTTCGGCACCCGCAGGACGTGGGACGTGCCGACCCCTTCCGCCGTCCAGGCCGCCACCATGCCGTCGCTGATGCTGTCATCGCCGAGAGCGGTCACATAGTCGACCGGCGTGCCCAGACGCGCCAGATAGACCGCGGTGTTCAGCGTATCGCCGCCGAACCCCATGGTCAGCGACCCGTCCGGCCGCCGGAACATCTCGATCATGCATTCGCCGAGCGCGGCGACGCGGTTGGGCGTGTCGGTCATGTTTCTTCTCCACAAGCCGGGGAACGCCCCGGCAAATCAGTCATCACGCCGCGGAGCGGCGTTGCTGCGCCCGCATCCGTTCGCGGTGCGCGGTGTAGAGGCCGCTGGCGATGATCACGCCGGTGCCGACGAAGGTCCAATGGTCGGGAACCGCGCCGAAGACGAGGAAACCCAGCGCGGTGGACCAGATCAGCTGGACGTAGGTGAAGGGCGCCAGCACCGATGCCTCGCCCTGGCGGTAGGCCAGGATCAGCAGCCATTGGGCCAGGGTGTAGATCAGCCCGATGAAGGCCCCGAGCAGCATCTCCCACGGCGTCGGCCATGCCGCGTGCAGGGGAAGCAGCGCCGTCAGCACGATCAGGCCGGTCAAGGCACTCCACACCATGGTGGTCAGCGGGTTCTCCTGCACCGTCATCTTGCGCGTCGCCACCAGGCCCAAAGCCCAGCAGAAGGCGGTCAGGACCGGCAGCAGCGTCGCGGGGTTGAAGCCGTCCGCCCCCGGCCGGATGACGATGACGACACCGGCGAGCCCGACCAGCAGAGCCGCCCAGCGGCGAATGCCGACCGTCTCCTTCAGCAGCAGGATCGACAGCACGGTGACGAAGACGGGCGAGACGAAGCTGATCGCCGCAGCCTCGGCCAGTGGCAGATGCTGCATCGCCATGATGAAGAACAGCGCCGAGCCCAGCATGCCCATGCCGCGCAGGATCTGCAGCCCCGGCCGCGTCGTCTTCAGCACCCTGAGCGAGCCACCGCGCAGCGCCAGCGGCATCACCAGAGCGCTGAAGACGACATAGCGCATCCAGACGATCTCGGCCGGCGGCAGGGTCCGGGCGAGATATTTCGCGGTGACGTCCGAGCAGGACAGGCAGGCTGCCCCCAGCACCACCAGCAGGATCGCGCGCATCGGCTCGATCCCCTTGGGGGCCGCTCCCTTCACCGCGCGGCCGGCGGGCGGACCCGCCTCCGGCTGCATCGGTGTCTGCGGGGCGTTCACCGGCACCGGGCCGGTGTCTGCACCGTTGCGGGGGGTGGAACTGTCTGGCATGGCGCCGGCTCGTCATCGGTCATGGAAAGGGGGCGGACCCCTTACATAACCGCTCCCATCTGCCAAGGAGCGAATTCATCGGCGCCGACGCCGAGTTCCTCGCTCTTGGTCTTGCGGCCCGACGCGGTGTCGAGCACCAACTGGAAGATCGCGCGGCCGACCTCCTCGATCGAGGCGTCGCCGCTGGCGATGGCGCCGCAATCGATGTCCATGTCGTCCGGCATCCGCCGGAACAAAGTGCTGTTGGTCGCCAGCTTCAGGCTGGGCGTCGGCTTGCAGCCGAAGACCGAGCCGCGGCCGGTGGTGAAGCACAGCACGTTGGCGCCGCCCGCCACCTGACCGGTCGCCGACACCGGATCGTAGCCGGGGGTGTCCATGAAGACGAAGCCCTTCTCGGTGATCGGCTCGGCATAGCGGTAGACGGCGGTCATCGGGGTGGTGCCGCCCTTGGCGACCGCGCCCAGCGACTTCTCCAGGATGGTGGTCAGGCCGCCCTTCTTGTTGCCGGGCGACGGGTTGTTGTTCATCTCGCCGCCGGTGCGGCTGGTGTACTCCTCCCACCAGCCAATGCGCTCGACCAGCGCCTCGCCCACCTCGCGGCGGACGGCGCGGCGGGTCAGCAGATGCTCGGCGCCATAGACCTCCGGCGTCTCGCTCAGCACGGCGGTGCCGCCGTTGCGGACCAGCAGGTCGACGGCATAGCCGAGCGCCGGGTTGGCGGTGATGCCCGAATAGCCGTCGGAGCCGCCGCATTGCAGCGCCAGCGTCAAATGGCTGGCCGGCAGGGTCTGGCGGGTGACGTCGTCGATCTCCGGGAGCAGCGCCTCGATCCGGCGGATGCCCTCGCGGGCGGCCGCGGCGGTGCCGCCCATGTCCTGGATGCCGATGGGGATGACGCGGGCGCCCTCCTCAAGGCCGGTGGCCTCCATCAGCTTGTCGATCTGGTTCACCTCGCAGCCGAGGCCGAGCAGGATCACCGCGGCGAAGTTGGGGTGGCGGGCATAGCCGGCGATGGTCCGGCGCAGCGTGTCCATCACCTCGCCGCTGCCGGCCATGCCGCAGCCGTAACCGTGGGTGAGTGCCACGACGCCGTCGATGTTGGGGTAGGCGGCCAGCGCGGGGCCACGGAAATGGTCGGCGATCATCCGCGCCGCGGTGGCGGAGCAGTTCACCGAGGTCAGCACGCCGATGTAGTTGCGGGTGGCGACGCGGCCGTCCGGGCGAAGGATGCCCTGGAAGGTGGCGCGCTCGGCCTCGGGGATCGGCTCGACCGGGTGGACGTCGGCACCGAAGGCGTAGTCGCGCTCGAAATCGCTGCCCATGCCCATGTTGTGGACGTGAACATGGTCGCCCGGCTGGATCGCCACGGTGGCGAAGCCGATGACCTGATTGTACTTGCGCACCGGCTCGCCCGGCGCGATGGCGCGCACCGCGACCTTATGCCCGGCCGGCACCGGCCCGGTGGTCGCGACGCCAGAGACCTCGGCGGTGCCGGGCAGGGTGGTGCCGGGCTCCAGGTCGGCGCCGGCGACGACGACGTTGTCGGCGGGGTGCAGGCGGATGGTCAGCGATGCCATGGGAAGATGTCCTTGCGAAGGAAGCTGGGCCGCGCCGGAACGGCTCCGGCGCGGCCGGGCAATCACAGCTTGTAGGCGGTCTTGGCGAGGCGGTAGGCAAGGTCGACCGCCAGATCCGCCGCCTCGTCCTCCTCCATCCGGTGCTCCGCGACCAGCCGGGCGAGGAAGCTGCAGTCGACGCGGCGCGACACGTCGTGGCGGGCCGGGATCGAGCAGAAGGCGCGGGTGTCGTCGTTGAAGCCGACCGTGTTGTAGAAGCCGGCGGTCTCCGTGATCATCTCGCGGTAGCGGCGCATGCCCTCCGGGCTGTCGTGGAACCACCAGGCCGGGCCGACGCGCAGCGCCGGGTAATGGCCGGCCAGCGGCGCCAGCTCGCGGGAATAGCTGTCCTCGTCCAGCGTGAACAGGATGATGGTCAGGTCGCGCTCGTTGCCGAAGCGGTCGAGCAGCGGCTTCAGCGCCCGCACATACTCGGTGCCGCTCGGGATGTCGGCGCCCTTGTCGCGGCCGAAGCGCTCGAACAGCATGGTGTTGTGGTTGCGGAAGGAGCCGGGATGGATCTGCATGACCAGACCGTCCTCCAGGCTCATCCGCGCCATTTCCGTCAGCATCTGGGCGCGGAACAGCTCGGCCTCCTCGGCCGTGGCACTGCCGCGCCGCACGATGTCGAACAGCGTCTCGGCCTCGGCGCGCGGCAGATCGGCGGTCGCCGCCGTCGGATGGCCGTGGTCTGTCGAGGTGGCGCCATAGCTCTTGAAATAGAGGCGGCGGTCGGCGAGGGCGGCGAGATAGCCGTCCCAGGTCGTGGTGTCCTTGCCGGTGATGCGGGCCAGTTCGGCGAGATTCTCGCGGAAGCCCTCGAACTCCGGATCGACGACCGGGTCGGGACGGAAGGCGGTGATGACCCGGCCCTTCCAGCCGCTCTCGCGGATCGCCTTATGGTGCTCCAGCGTGTCGAGCGGCGATTCGGTGGTCGCCAGCACTTCGAGGTTGAAGCGCTCGAACAGGGCGCGCGGGCGGAATTCCGGCTTGCGCAGGCACTCCTCGATCTGGTCGTAGATGCGGTCGGCGCTGGCAGCGCTCAGCCGTTCGGTCACGCCGAACACGGTCTCGAAGGCATGGGTCAGCCACATCGACGTCGGCGTGCCGCGGAACAGGTGCCAGTTGGAGGCCAGCAGGCGCCAGATGGCGCGCGAGTCGGTCGAGGTCTCCCCGCCGTCCTTGCGCGGAACGCCCAGCTGTTCCAGCGGAATTCCCTGGCTGTAGAGCATGCGGAAGGCATAATGGTCGGGCTTGACGAACAGGCTCGCCGGGTCGGGGAACGCCTCGTCCTTCGCGAACCAGGACGGATCGGTGTGGCCGTGCGGGCTGATGATCGGCAGGGCGCTGACTTCGCCGTAGAGTCGGCGCGCGATGGCGCGCTGCGTCGGGTCGCTCGGGAAAAGACGGTCGGGGTGAAGCATCGGAAGCCTCTGCGCTGCAAGAGAGTGACAAAAGCAGGGTGGGGAGAAGGCGGGGTCCGTGCGGGGGACCGTCCCTACCGGCTGGCGTATAATATTAATATATCAGATATGATTGCAAGCCCAATCGTTCCGAAGGCGGGATGCGAATGCCCGCAAGGGCTGCGCCCAGTCGCCGCACCCCATCCGGGCAAAAGGCAGGGCTCGACACTGGCGATGGGTTTGACCTTGGCGAAGCGGGGCGGGTAGATTGCAGGACATGAGGAACGTCCCACGGGCGGAAGACTGCCGCCCCGTTACATGCCTGCCGGAATGGAGTCATCGGTGAAGAAGGTCGCGACGACAGACGATGAAGGCGGCCTGGCCCCTGCAACCTCCCGGCGCGCCGCGGTCCCGGCGGCGACGGTCCGGCCGCCGCGCCGCGCCGCGACGGTGGCGTCGCGCATCTACCGCGACCTGCGGGGCGAGATCGTGTCGCTGAAGCGCAAGCCCGGCGACGCCATCGCCGAAAAACAGATTGCCGAGACCTATGGCGTCAGCCGCACGCCGGTGCGCGAAGCGGTGCTGAAGCTGGCCGACGAGGGATTGATCGAGATCTTTCCGCAATCCGGCACCTTCGTGGCGCGCATCCCGCTGGACGGCTTGCCGGAAGCCTTCGCCATCCGCAAGGCGCTGGAAGAGGCGACGGTCCGCTACGCCGCGGCGCGTGCCACGCGCAGCCAGATCGCAGCGCTGCGAGCCAATCTGGAGTTGCAGAAGGAGAAGCAGGAGGCTGCGGATTTCGTTGGCTTCCACCAGGCCGACGAGGCGTTCCATGCCTTGGTCGCGGAGATCGCCGGCTATCCCGGATTCTGGACGCTGATCCAGCAGACCAAGGTGCAGATCGACCGGTACCGTCTGCTGACCCTGCCGGTGCTCGGCCGCGTCGCCGAGGTGATCGCGGAGCATACCGCCATCGTCGATGCCATCGCCGCCAACGACCCCGCCGCCGCCGCCAACGCGCTGGACGAGCATCTGGACGATCTGCAGATCTCGGTCGCAGACATCCGCCGCGACTATCCGCGCTATTTCACCGCGCCGGGAGACCCGGTTTAAGGGCCGGCTCAAGGGAGGGCCGGTCTACCGCGGTCTCCGAAGCCCAGGTTCGCCGGGAGCCCACGATCATGTGCCGATGGTCTTCCGGTACTCCGCGACAGGAAGACCGCCGACCCCCCAATCCTCCATATCGACCTCGTCGATGACGACGAAGGTGGTCGCGGGGGTCTTGTCCAGCACGTCCACCAGAAGGTCGGTCACGCCTCTGATTAGCTCGGCCTTCTGTTCCGGCGTGGCGCCTTCGCGCGTGATCTTGATGTTCACATACGGCATGTCAGTCGCTCCCTATGCCTGGCGTTCGATGATCTGAAAGACCTTGGCGATGATCCTCCACCGGCCATCCGTGCGCACCAGGGTGAGGAAATCGACGAAATCGCGCTGGCCTATCGAACAGCGCACGCGGGCGACCGCGGTGTTTTCGCCGGCCAGATCGATGGCGTCGATATGGTCGCGCCGAGCCTCGTTGCGCGAAGCAGGCGACTGGCGGGCGGCGACGACCGGCACATAGTCTTCCATGGTGCGATAGAGCAGCGGCGCCTCGTCGGCGGTCGCATAGATCGCCCTCGGATGAAAGACGCTCTGAAGCTTGTCGACGTCGCAGAAATAAAGCGCGTCGAAATAGTCCTGCAGGACGTCGCCGATGTCGGTCAAGGTCCGGGTCATTCGGCGGCCTCGTCGGCAATCAGCCCTTCCTGACGCATGGCATCGCGAACGGATGGCCGGGTGGCGATGCGCGCCACATAGGCCGCCACATGCGGCCAGCGGGCGAGATCGAACCCGATGAAACCCGACCAGTTCAGGACGACGAACAGATAGGCATCCGCAACGGTAAAGCCGTTGCCGAGGATGAAGTCCCTGCCGTCGGCAAGGCCGCGCTCCACATCTCCCATCCGCCGGGCCAAGCGGCCTTCGACCTGCTCCCTTTCCGCCTCTCCGAGCGGATAGCCCCTGAAATAGGGGCTGAATGCCTTGTGCAGTTCGGACGAGGTGAAGTTGAGCCATTCCTGCAGACGCGCACGCTCCACGGTGCCGTAGGCCGGCGCGAGAGACGCTTGGGGATGGGTATCGGCGATGAATTGAAGGATCGCCGGGTTCTCGGTCAGAACCGAGCCGTCCTCCAGTTCAAGAGCCGGCACATAGCCCTTTGGATTGACGGTGCGATAAGCGTCCCCGGCTTCGGTCAGGCCGGTTTCGGTGTCGACCCGGACGGCATCATAGGCCAGACCGACCTCGACGAGCGCTATCCGCGACGACAGCGAACAGGCGCCGGGTTTGAAGTAGAGCCGCATGGAAACCTCCTTGGTTGTGGGGATGGCCGGACTCTATTGAGCGACGTTACCCTTGCCAACCAAGTTTCCATCGGTTACTTCGTATTCGGGTTTCCCTGCAGTAACCTGATCGTTCTCATGAGTTTGAAAGTCAGAAAGAACCGGAGCGCGCCTCCGCCGCAGACTTGCGCTCTGACCGAGTGCATGGCGGTCATCGCCGGAGCCTGGGCGCCGAACGTGATCTGGCACCTGCGCGCCGGTCCGCGGCGATTCAGCGAATTGCGCCTCGACATCCCGCCGATTTCGGCCAAGGTCCTGTCGCAACGGCTTCGTGAACTGGAAAGCCGCGGTGTCATCACCCGCAGCATCCAGCCAACGACGCCGCCTTCGGTGGAATATGCCCTTACGCCGCTCGGCCAGGAACTGGTGCCGGCCTTGGATGCCATCGTCGAGGTTGGCCACAAGCTCAAGGCCATTGCACGACAGCAGGTTTCAAGCGGCCGTCGAACGATTGGTCCACGGGGATCGAAGCCTGCCGATGCCGATGGAGGTGCGGAAGGCTGATGGCAAGCCTTCGCCGTCTCCCTCCATCGAGATCGACCGCCGGGCCCGGTCAGGCCGAAGGCGCGTCGGCCGCCGCGGCGTAGGCCACCGGCTCGCCCAGGAAATCCTCGCGGATCGGCGTGAAGATGTCGAGCAGCACGCCCGGCTCCAGAGCCACCACGCCATGCAGAACGTTGGACGGCACCATGTAGCCGTCACCGGTGTTCAGCCGCTTGGTGCGGCCGTCGATGGTGACGTCGAAGGATCCCTTCTCCACCACGGCGCACTGGACATGCGGGTGGCGGTGCTGCGCGCCGATGGCGCCGGCCTCGAACTCCACCCGCACCATCATCATGGCGTCGTTGTAGCCGAGGATCTTGCGCCGCACCCCGTCGCCCAGATCCTGCCACGGGATGTCGTCCGCGGTCACGAACACGTCGGTGGTCATTGGTCGTCTTCCTTCTTCCCCAGAGATCCTGTTTCCGCCCCGGACGGCGGCGTGTGTCGGTTCCCGTCAGCGTGCCAGCCAGCCGCCATCGACCGGCAGGGTGATGCCGTGGACATAGTCCGAGGCGTCGGAGGCCAGGAACACCGCCGGGCCGGCCATGTCGGACGGCAGGCTCCAGCGCCCGGCCGGGATGCGCGCCAGGATCTCGGCGTTGCGCGTCTCGTCGGCGCGCAGGGCCGTGGTGTTGTTGGTCTCGACATAGCCCGGAGCGATGGCGTTCACGTTGATGCCCTTGCCCGCCCATTCGCAGGCCAGCAGCTTGGTGACGCCGGCGATGCCGCTTTTGGAGGCCGTGTAGGATGGCACCCGGATGCCGCCCTGGAAGGACAGCATCGAGGCGATGTTGATGATCTTGCCCTTGGCGTCCTCACCCGCCGCCCGGCGGGCGAAGACATGGCGGCCGAAGGCCTGGCAGAGAAAGAACACCGACTTGATGTTGACGTTCATCACGTCGTCCCAGTCGGCTTCGCTGAAGTCGATGGACTCGGCGCGCCGGATGATGCCGGCATTGTTGACCAGGATGTCGACATGGCCCAGCCCTGCGACCGCCTCCTCCATGATGCGGGGGACCGGTTCGATGCTGGTGAAGTCGGCGGAGATGGCGACGAAGCGCCGGCCGGCGCGCTCCACCATCGCCTGCGTTTCCACCGGCGGGGTGCGGCCGGCCACCGCCACGTCGGCGCCGGCCTCGGCCAGCGCCACGGCGATGGCCTGGCCGATGCCGGTGTTGGCGCCGGTGACCAGCGCCGTCCGGCCGGACAGATCGAAGGGCTTGCTCATGGATCCGGTCATGGCTTCGTCGGTCCTCAGCGCAGGCGGTCCATGGCGACGAAGTCCATGTCGGTGAAGTCCTGGTTGTCGCCGCCCATCGCCCAGATGAAGGTGTAGTTGCGGGTGCCGACGCCGGAATGGATCGACCAGGGCGGGGAGATCACGGCCTGCTCGTTGGCGACGACGATGTGGCGGGTCTGCTCCGGCTCGCCCATCAGGTGGAAGACGCGGGCGTCCTCCGGCAGGTCGAAGTAGAAATAGACCTCGCAGCGCCGGTCATGCGTGTGGCACGGCATCGTGTTCCACATGTTGTTCGGCTTCAGCACGGTCATGCCCAGCACCAGCTGCGCCGTGCGCACCACGTCGGGGTGGATCATCTGGTAGATGGTGCGCTCGTTCGACTGGGCCGGGTCGCCCAGATGCACGGCCTTGGCCTGCCCGATGGAGATCTTCATCGTCTCGAACCGCGCATGGGCCGGGGTGCTGTTCAGGTAGAACTTGGCCGGTTCGCTGCGGTCCAGGCTTTCGAAGGTGACGTCCTTGCTGCCCATCGCGACATAGAGCGCGTCGCGCGGCGCCAGTTCGAACACTGCGCCGTCGACGGTGACGCGGCCGGCGCCGCCGACATTGACCACACCCAGCTCGCGGCGGTCGAGGAAGTTGGGCGAGCCGATCTCCTTGGACGACACCAGCTTGACCGGGCCGGCGACCGGCATGGCGCCGCCGACGACGAAGCGGTCGACATGGCTGTAGGTGAAGATGGTCTCGTCCGCCTCGAACAGGGTCGGAACCAGGAAGTGGTCGCGCAGCGTCTCGGAATCGAAGCTGCGCACCGCATCGGGGTGGGAGGCGTGACGGACGGAGATTTTCATGTCGGTCGGGTCCTTCGAATTCGGGGGTGGCCGGCGATCCGGCGAGTCTGTCCCGATCATACTAATATACTAGTAAGACGGACAAGCCCTAATGATGGAAGGCCGGACATTTCACCGGGCGGAGAATGCGCGACAAAATCGCGGGAATGCCGTGCCGGCCGGATCCGGCAGGGTGGCCGCGTTGCGCCTGGGCCCGATCTAATATATTAGTGAAGAGGTGATTTCCGGAGACCATGCCCATGACCGCCCAGCAGCCCCGCAAGCGCATCGCCCTCGTCGCCCATGACGCCCGCAAGGCGGATCTCATCGCCTGGATCGGCGCCAACATCGCGGCACTGGACGGCCACGCCTATTGGGCGACCGGCACCACCGGCCAGACGGTGCGCACCGCCCATCCCAACCTGGACGTGACCCCGCTGAAGAGCGGCCCGCTCGGCGGCGACCAGCAGATCGGCGCCATGATCGCGGAGGGACGGATCGACCTGCTGGTCTTCTTCGTCGATCCGATGACCGCCCAGCCGCACGACGTGGACGTGAAGGCGTTGACCCGCCTTGCCACGCTGTACAACATCCCGATGGCCTGCAACGAGGCCACCGCGGACATGATCGTATCCTCGCCGCACTTTGCCGGCGGCTATGTCCCGCGCGCGGCGAGCTTCACCGCCTACGAGACGCGGACGGTGTGAGGGTGGCCGACCGTCTCCCGTTTCGCCGCAGTCGGTTGGTGAATCAGTTGGTGAAATAGTGGGGATTGGTCCGCTGGACGTCGGCGATGCCCAGCTGAAGGTCGGTCAGGTGACGGCGCAGTTCGGCGACGGCACGGTCGGGATCGCGGGCGGCGATGGCCTCGACGACGGCGCCATGTTCGGCAAGGGCCTTCTTCATCCGGCCGGCGACCGGAAGGGTCAGGTGGCGGTAGCGGTCGACCTGCCGCTTCACCTGCTGGGTCACCGTCCAGAAGCCGGGATAGCCGGATATCTCCGCCAGCAGCGCATGGAACTCCTCGTCGGCCTCGTGGAAGCCGTCGAAATTGCCGGCCTCCTCCATTTCCCGCTGCAGTTCCAGGTTGGCGCGCAGGCGGGCGACCTGGCTGCCGGTCGCCTGTTCGGCGGCATAGCGCACCGTCGCCTCCTCCAGCGCGCGGCGGATGGCGATGGCCTCGGGCAGGGCGCTGAGCGGGATGCGGGCGACGAAGGTGCCGGATTGCGGGAACACCTCCACCAGCCCTTCGTCGGCGAGCTTCAGCATCGCCTCGCGCACCGGGGTGCGGCTGACGCCATAGGTATCCGCCACTTCCTTCTCGATCAGCGGTTCGCCCGGCTTGCGGCGCAGTGAAACGATGTCGTCGCGCAGGTCGCGGTAGATGGTGCCCGACACGGTGGCGCCGCGGTTGGCCGGCCTTGCGGTGGCGCTGGCGGGCCGGCGGCGGCGGCGGCGCGCCGGAGCGGTCGCATCCGCCAGAGTCATATCGCCCGCGTTGGAGTCCATGTTCGATCCGTTCCTGTCAGCGGCGTGACGCCGTGCTTACTAATATATCTCTTGCGCTCCTCTTGCGGAAAGTCTTTTGCCGACGGAATTGCACGTCTGTCTTGTGCGGTCGGGAAGAGGGAACGGCACATCGCCCCAGCTTCCCGACCGCCTGCAGCATTACAGCTTCGCCGCCGCGTCGAACACCGCGTGGCTGTAGGCGCCCTCCGGCTTCTTGGAGATCACCGGCGCCGACGCGCCCGACATCAGGATGCCGACGGTGCGGTCGAAATCGGCCGGGTCGAGATAGCCGGTGCCCTTGGCGCCGCCCTCGATCAGCTTGGCGACCTCCTGCATCATGGTGGTCTGGTGTTCCTCGGTCTGGGCGCCGGTGGTGTCGTTCTCCAGCACGATCTTCACCGCCTCAGCCTGGTTCTTGGCGGCATATTCCCAGCCCTTGGCCGAGGCTTTGACGAACTTCGCCAGCTTCTCCACCGTCTTGGGATCGGACAGCGATTTTTCGGTGGCGTAGAGACCGTCCTCCAGCGTCGCGACGCCCTGGTCCTGATATTTGAAGACGGTCAACTCGCTGGCCTTCATGCCGGCCTCGATCAGCTGCCAATATTCGTTGTAGGTCATGGTGGAGATGCAGGCCGCCTGCTTCTGCAGCAGCGGATCGACGTTGAAGCCCTGCTTCAGCACCTTCACGTCGGGGTTGGAGCCGGAGGTGGAATAGCCCAGCTTGCTCATCCAGGACAGGAACGGATATTCGTTGCCGGAGAACCAGACGCCCAGCGTGTTGCCCTTGAAGTCCTTCGGATCCTTGATGTTGGCGTCCTTGCGGCAGGTCAGCATCATGCCGGACTTCTGGAACATCTGGGCGATGTTGACCAGCGGCACGCCCTTTTCCCGGCTGGCCAGCGCCGACGGCATCCAGTCGACGATCACGTCGGCGCCGCCGGCGGCGATGATCTGGGTCGGGTTGATGTCGGGGCCACCGGCCTTGATGGTGACGTCCAGCCCGGCGTCCTTGTAGAAGCCCTTGGCCGCGGCGACGTAATAGCCGGCGAACTGGGCCTGGGTGACCCATTTCAGCTGCAGAGTCAGCGGATCGGCGGCGGCGGCCGGCGCACCCCAGCCGGCGAGGCCGGTGAGCGCGGTGGCGGCGAGCAGGACGGCGGAGGCAAGGGTCTTCATCGCGGTCGATCCTCTTCTGGCTGGGGTTTGATCTGGCTTGAAGGAAGGCGGTCAGCGTTTGCGCAAAGACGGGTGCCAGGCGGTGACATGCCGCTCCGCCAGCGCCAATGCGCCGTAGAGCAGCGATCCGGTGAGTGCGGCGACGGCGATGGTCGCCCACACCACATCCAGATTCATCCGGGCGACCTGGGTGGAGATGCGGAAGCCCATCCCCACCACCGGCGTCCCGAAGAACTCGGCGACGATGGCTCCGATCAGGGCCAAGGTTGAGTTGATCTTCAGTCCGTTGAACAAAAAGGGCAAGGCGCAGGGAAGCCGCAGCATTGCCAGCGTGCGCCAATAGCCGGCGCCGTAAGACCGCATCAGGNGCAGGACCGAAATCAGCACCGTCTGGCGGAAATCGTCCCACAGATCGGCGGCATGGACGGCGAAGGCGGACAGCACCGCACTGGGCGGCGGCAGCAGGATGGTCGGCACCTGGAAGCCGCGGGTCAGGATCTCCCACAGCATCACCAGCGCCAGCCCGAACAGGGCGGGGCCGGCCAGCCGCGCCGGACCGCTGACCTCCGCCAGCAGGGCCAGCACCCGCCACAGCAGCAGGGTGGCGCCGGCCACATAGACCCACAAGCCGCCGGCCTGGGCGAGGCCATAGCCCTGCTTCAGCAACACCAGCGGTGCGGCATAGGCGGCGGCGACCCCGGCCAGCAGGAGCAGGGCCTCCCCCAGCGCGCTGCCGGGCAGGCGGCGGCCGAGGATCGTCGCAATGGTCAGGGCGAACAGGGCCAGCGCCATGGGAAGCTGCGGCAGGAACAGGGGGGTGCCGTCCAGGCCGGCGAAGGGCAGCAGCGGGGCGGCCAGCATGACGAGCGGCCAGGGCGCCATGGTCGGACGCTTCATCGTGCACCTCCCCGGCCGCCCGGCACCAGCGCCCGTTCGGCGAGGCCGACCGCGGCCACCAGCGTGACGCTCAGCAATGCTGCCATCACCAGGGCGCTCCAGATCTGCACGGTCTGGCCATAGTAGGAGCCGGACAGCAGCCGCGCGCCCAAGCCCGCCTGCCCGCCGGTCGGCAGTTCCGCGACGATGGCGCCGACGACGCTGGCGGCGACCGCGATCTTAAGGCTGGTGAACAGGTAGGGCAGGGAGGCCGGCAGGCGCAGCAGCCGGAAGGTCTGNGGCTGGCGCAGGTCGTGGCTTCGGCGGAGCGCAGCCCTTTCACCATGCCGATGGTGATCGGGAAGAAGCACAGATACATGGCGATGATCGCCTTGGGCAGCAGGCCGGTGAAGCCCATATTGCCGAGGATCACCACGATCATCGGCGCAATCGCCAGGATCGGCACGGTCTGCGAGGCGATGACCCAGGGCATCAGGCTCGATTCCAGCGTGCGCGCCTGGACGATTCCCGCCGCCAGCGCCACCCCCAGAACCACCCCCATGCCGAAGCCGGCCAGCGCCGCCCCGGCGGTGACGCCGGTGTGGTAGAGCAGGTTGCGGATGCTGGTCACCGGATGGCCGGTCAGGGAATTGTAGAGGTCGACCGCCACCTGATCCGGCGTCGGCAGGATCGGCCGCTTCATCGCCAGCGTGGCGCGGATCAGGTCGGCGGTTGTCCAGCTTTGGCCGGCGCGGTTCAGCGCATCCGTCGCCATCGGCGCGTTCAGCCAGACGGCGCCCGCGTACCACAGCACCAGAACCGCCAGCGCCATCACGGCGACCGGAAGGGTGGTTTTAGTCGTCATAGCTGTGGCCCTCCATCAACCCTTCACGGACGCGGTGGGCGATCCGCTGGAACTCCGGGCTTTCGCGGATGTCCAGCGTGCGCTCGCGCGGCAGCTCGCGGTCGCAGTCGATGACGTCGAGGATGCGGCCGGGACGCGGGNTGCCGCAGCCGCTGGGGCCGATCAGCGAAATGAAGTCGCCCTTTGAGATGCACAGGCTGACGTCGCTCAGCGCGTAGACCGGATGGTCGGCGGCCTGATAGGTCAGGGTCAGGTTGCGGATGTCGACGATGGTGCGCGGCGCCGGTTCGGCGGCCGGCGGAACCAGAGTGAGCGGTGCGGGCTGGGCGGCTGGCACGGCGTTCGTCCCTTCGCGTTGGCGTCTCTCGCGGGGGACTGGAGCAAGAAGCGAGCCAGCCCGGCCGATGGGGCTGGCATCGCGTGGCAGAACGTTGTTTTCACTGCGGGAAAACCTGTCTGATGGGACAGGAACTGACGGGACGGACAATCTGCGGACCGGGCGCTGTTCCGGCAGGCGCACAATTTTCGGGCCGAGTCTGTCCGGCTGGTCAATTTTCAGGCATTGGCGGAAAAAGACCCTCTCCCGTCGCGGGAGAGGGCATTCACACAATTCCAGGCATCGCTCAGCTTCTGAGACAAAAGGAACTTTGCGTCATCCCCGCGAATGCGGGGATCCAGGAAACTCCGCAGATCAGCGGTGGATGTGGCTGGATTCCCGCCTTCGCGGGAATGACGGCCGACAAAATTGCTTTTCGCCCTCTCCCGTTGCGGGAGAGGGTTTGCCGTCAGCCTACCTCGACCATCAGGCTGGTCGGGTAGCCGGCGTCCTTCATGCGGGCGATCAGGGTCTCGACATGGGTCTGGTTGCGGGTTTCCAGAACCACGTCGACCTCCGCCATCTTCACCGGCACATTGTGGAACAGGCGCTGGTGGTGGACCTCGACGATGTTGGCGCCGGCCTCGCCCAGCAGGCGGGTGACGCGGGCCAGTGCGCCGGGGGCGTCGGTGATGCCGATGCGCAGGCGGACGATGCGCCCTTCATAGACCAGCCCGCGCATCAGAACCTGCGCCATGATGCGGGAATCGATGTTGCCGCCCGACAGCACGATGCCGACCCTGCGGCCGCGGTAGCGCTCCGGTTCCTCCAGCACGGCGGCCAGCGCCGCGGCACCGGCCCCTTCGGCGACCTGCTTCTGCACGGTGGCGAGGCGGTAGACCGCTTCCTCCAGCCGGGCTTCCCCCACCTCCACCACGTCGTCGACCAGGGCGCGGATGATCGGCAGGGTCAGGGCGCCGGGCGCCTTCACCGCGATGCCCTCCGCCACCGTGGCGCCGCCGCAGGTGATCGGCTGGCCGGCCAACGCCTGCCGCACCGCGGGGTAGAGGCTGCACTGGACGCCGACGATCTCAAGGTCCGGCCGCAGCGCCCTGGCCGCGGTCGCCATGCCGGCGATCAGCCCGCCGCCGCCGATGGGGACCACCAGCACGTCGAGATCCGGCACATCCTCCAGCAGTTCCAGCGCCGCGGTGCCCTGGCCGGCGGCCACCAGCGGGTCGTCGTAGGGATGGACGAAGGTCAGCCCGTCGCGCGCGGCGAGGTCTTGGGCGAAGGCGGCGGCCTCGCTCAGCGTCTCGCCATGCAACTCGACGGTGGCGCCGAGAGTCTCGGTGCGCTCCACCTTGGTGAAGGGGGTGAAGGCGGGCATGACGATGGTGGAACGGATGCCGAGCCGCGTGGCGTGGCAGGCCACCGCCTGGGCATGGTTGCCGGCGGACATGGCGATGACGCCGGCGCGGCGCTCCGCCTCGCCCAGCGACAGCAGCTTGTTCAGCGCGCCGCGCTCCTTGAAGGAGGAGGTGGCGTGCAGGTTCTCCAGCTTCACATGCAGCCGGCATCCCGCCATGTCCCCCAGGCGGGGCGCCTCTACCGTGGGCGTCCGGGGCAGGTGCCCCGCGATGCGCGCCGCCGCGGCGCGCACGTCCTCCAGAGTTATGGTCATTCGTTGCGTGTCCCGGTGTTGCGTGGTGTGAGTGTCAGCACCTCCGCCCCTGCCGAGATCAGCGTGCCACGGTCGCCGGCCAGACGCAACGCGCCGCCGTCGCGCCACATCTCCACCAGATCGCCCCAATGGCGGGACCAGATGTTGCCGGACTGGCCGGTGGCGATCACGAAGCGCGAATTGTCCAGGTCGGCCAGATCGTAGACCGCGCGGAAGCCGGCGCCATGGACATGGCGGAACGGATTCGTGGAACTGCGGATGGTCGTCGATCCGCGGTTGACGGTGAAAAAGTCGCCGTCGGTCTCCACCGACACATCCGCCATCCCGCCGATCACCGGCAGGCGGCCCAGCATCCGGTGGGAGAGATCGGCCTTGTGGTCGTCGCCCCAGCGCCAGCTCTTCGGGCGGGAGCCGTGGCGCTCGGCCAGCGTCGCCACCGCGGTCTCCAGCGACCGGCCGATCATGTCGGCGCAGCTTTCCTTCTGCGCGGTGGTGACGTCGTCGCACCAGTCCGGCCGGTCGTGGATGACGCGGCGCAGCGCTTCCGGCCGCAGATCCCAGTAGGCGGCGAAATCGGCGCCGAGTTCGTCGGCGAAGACCGCCCGCACCAGCTCCCGCAGCCACATGGTGAAGATCAGCGGTTCCGGCCGCTCGCGGTCCATCCGCCCGTCCCAGCCGCGCAGCAGCGCCGCCGCGTCGCTCGCAAGTCCCGGAGGCGTCGGGTATTTCAGCAGCTCCGGCAGGAAATCGCGGGCCGGCAGCGAGATGATGTCCATCTGCTGGCGCGCGACATCCTCGACGGAATGGCGCCCGGCGCCCAGCATTTCGACGATGCGCTTGGCGCGCGACGGGTCCGGCCAGTCGGTGGCGAGGCGGTAGGGATAGTCGTGCCCGACCACCGCGTTGTTGGCGTTGACGAACTGGCCCGACGGCGGATTCACCGCCTGCGGCAGCGCGTAATAGGGCAGGAAGCCGGTCCAGTCATACTCGCCGGTCCAGCCCGGAACCGGCACGCGCCCGTCGCCCTTGCGGCGGATCGGCACCCGGCCGGGGGTGATGAAGCCGACCTCGCCGGTCACGTCGGCATAGACGACATTCTGCTGCGGGGCGACATGCAGGCGCAGCGCGTCGCGCGCCGCTTCCGCTGTTGCGGCGTGGTTCAGGCGGTAGAGCGCCTCGGCACTGGTGTCGTCGTCGGCAAGGCCGGGGAAGGACAGCGCCAGCACAGGGCCGCCGGGTGCGGCCCCGCCGGCCGGCGGGGCGTCCAGGTCGGAGATGACGGGGCCGTGGCGCGTGCTGCGCACGGTCAGCGTCTGCGACGGCTCGCCGGCAATGGCGATGGTCTCCGCCCGCGTCTCGAAGGGTTCGCTGCCGTCGGGGGTCAGGTAGCGGCTCGGATCCTGCGGGACGGGCTTTTCGACGAACAGGTCCTGGGTGTCGCTGTGGGTGGTGGTGAAGCCCCAGGCGACCTTGCCGTTGTGGCCGAGGATGGTCAGCGGCACGCCCGGCACGGTGGCCCCGGCGCTGGTGAAGCCCGGCGTCACGATGCGGGCGAGATACCAGAGGATCGGCGCCTCCAGCCCCAGATGCGGGTCGTTGGCGAGGATCGGCTTGCCGGTGGTGGTGCGCGCACCGGTCAGCACCCATTCGTTGGACGCGGTGTCGAAGCCCATCTGCGGCAGGGCCGCCAGGGTGCGGCGCACCATGTCCCGCATGTCCATGCCGCGCAGCTCGCCGGCCAGCGTGGTGGGCGCACCGGGGAGGTCGGACGGGAACAGGTCGTCGATCTGCTGCGGCGACAGCCGCTCCAGCACGCGGGAACGGAACAGCTCGTCCCGGTAATTGGCGGACAGCTGCAGCGCCATCAGCTTCGCCCAGACCAGGCTGTCGGCAACGGTCCAGGGCTCCGGCGTGTGGCGCAGAAGCTGGAATTCGAGCGGCAGCGCTTCGGAGCGCGTTTCGAGATAGGCGTTCACGCCCTCGGCATAGGCGTCGAAGGCGGCGCGGGCGTCGGGCGACAGGGTGGCGGCCATCGCCTCTGCCGAGCGACGGACCCCCAGCGTGCGCATCAACCGGTCGCTGCGCAGCGCGAAGTCGCCGTACTTGACGCCGATCAGCTCGGCCAAGCGGCCGGCGCCGGCCCGGCGCATCGTCTCCATCTGCCACAGCCGGTCCTGGGCATGGGCATAGCCGAGCGCACGGTAGGCGTCGCGCTCGGTCGCGGCGAAGATGTGGACGACGCCCCGGTCGTCGCGGACGATCTCCGCCGGGGCGCCGCTGCCGGGGATGGCGACGGTGCCGCTGGTCTGCGGCTGCTGCGCCCGCATCCACAGATAGGTGCCGAGCAGAGCCACCGGCGGCAGCAGCACCAGGACTCCCGCCACCGCCGCGACCTTGCCCCAGCGCCCGCGCGGCAGCCGCAAGCGCGGCCGGTTCGGCGGAGGCGGGGCATAGGGCGGCTGCGTGCCGTAGGCCGGCTGACCGGCATAGGGCGGAATGGGGGGCGCAACGGGCTGTTGCGGATAGGGAACGCCGGGATGGGACACGCCCGGATACTGGACCGGTGGCTGCTGCGTCGGGTGCGGCGGATAGCCGGCGGGGGGAGGCGCGGCAGGTGGCGGGGCGGGGCGGGACAGCGCACGCGCCAGGGCGGCGCGGAGATGGAAAGCGCAGGTCTCGCCGGCGCGGATCAGGGAACGGCGCAGCATCACGGTCCGTGGGAGAGAATGGGGCGGCGGCGGGCGGGGGCAGCCGGGGGCTCGTTCGGGTGGCGGATGCTAGTTCCCGGCCGCGGGCGCGTCCAGGGCTGCATGGGTGGAGTGGAGCGCTTTTTCGGACCTGCACCCACGAGGCCGCGTCTCAGGCTGCCGAAGTCAGGATTTCCCGCAGCATCGGGGCGGACACCGGCTTGTGGACCAGGCGGTGGCCGCTGCGCTGGACCTCGGCGATGCGGGCGGGGTCGGTGTCCCCGGTCAGCACCACGGCGGGAACGCGCACGCCGCAGACGCCATAGATGTCGCGGATCGCCTCCACGCCTGTCCTGCCTTCGCGCAGGCGGTAGTCGGCGACGATCATCGCCGGCTGGCGTCCCAGGTTCAGCAGCGATTGGATCGCCTCGTCGGCAGACACCGCGGCGACCACGTCGTATCCCCATTCCTCCAGCATCGCCCGCATGCTCAGCAGGATGATGGTGTCGTCGTCGACCACCACGATCAGGCCCTTGGCGCGCGCCGGCTCCACCGGCAGGCGAACCGGCTTCGGGATCGGGCGCGGCACCGCCGCCGGCAGGTCGAGGAAGAAGCCGCTGCCCCGCTCCGGCGTGGAACGCACGGTCACGCCATGCTCCAGCAGCCCGGCAAGCCGCCGCACGATGGCGAGGCCGAGTCCCAGGCCCTTGCGCCGGTCCCGCTCCGGGTTGGCGAGCTGGGTGAACTCCTGGAAGATGTCCTCGGTCTTGTCGGCGGGAATGCCGATGCCCTGGTCCAGCACCGCCAGCCGCAGCCCGCCGCCGCGATGCAGGCAGCCGATCAGGATTTCCCCCCGTTCGGTGTAGCGGATGGCGTTCTCGATCAGGTTGCGCAGGATGCGCTCCAGCAGGGCGGGATCGCTGCTGATCCAGGCCGAGGTCGGGACATGGCGCAGCGTCAGACCGGATTCGCCGGCGCGGATGCGGTATTCCTCCGCCAGCCGGTCCAGCAGCGGGCCGAGCGCGAAGTCGGTGACGCTGGGCTTCACCACCCCGGCATCCAGGCGCGAGACGTCCAGCAGGCTGTCCAGCATCACCCGCAGGCCGGTCAGCGATTCGGTCATGCTGGCCAGAAGCGGGGCGGTCGGGTGGCCCTCCAGCTTGTCCGACAACGCATGGGCGAAGAAGAACAGCGACTGCAGCGGCTGGCGCAGGTCGTGGCTGGCGGCGGCCAGGAACTTCGTCTTGGCGCGGTCGGCGCGCTGGGCGTCGTCGCGGGCGTGCACCGCCTCGATCCGCGCGGCCTCCGCCTCGTCGCGGGCGCGCAGGATCGCCTCCTCCGCCGCCTTGCGGGCGGTGATGTCGCGCATGATCCCGGTGTACATGCGCCGCTTGCCGACATGCCATTCGCCGACCGACAGGTCGAGCGGGAAGGTGCTGCCGTCCTTGCGCAGCCCTTCCACCTCGCGGCCGATGCCGACGATCCGCCGCTCTCCCGTGCGGTGGTAGCGGTCGAGATAGCCGTCATGGGCGGTACGGTAGGGCTCCGGCATCAGCATGTTGACGTTGCGGCCGATCACCTCGTCGGCGCGGTAGCCGAAAGTCTTCTCCGCGGCGTGGTTGAAGGACTGCACGATACCGTGGTCGTCGATCAGGATGATGGGGTCGACCGCGGTGTCGACGATGGCGCGGTAGCGCGCCTCCTGCTCCGCCGAACGGTCCGCCTGCTGCCGGCGGTCGAGCAGCGAGGACAGCAGGGCGAGGCACAGAAGCAGCAGCGTCCCCAGCCCTGTCATCACGGCCAGAAGGGTGGAGGACAGCGCGTGTCCCTGGTCGGTGACGATCATTTCCGGTTGGTGCGCAGCCCGGTGGGCGGGCGCCAGGGCCGGTCCGCCGGCACCCAGCTCCGTCACCGGCTCCATGCCCGCGGCGGCCATGCCGGTATAATGCATCGCCACCACGCCCAACCCCAGCAGGACGGCGCCGGCGGCGCGCTGCAGCGGGCGCCGGGTGCGGAAGGCCAGCCACAAGGCCACCGTCGAGGCGACGATGGCGATGACGATGGAGACGGCGACCAGAAGGAGGTCGTAGGACAGTTCCATGTCCATGCGCATGCCCGCCATTCCCACATAGTGCATGCTGACGATGCCGAGACCGGTGAGTGTTCCGGCGACGCCGAGGGTGAAGCGGCGCGGCCGGTTGCGGGCCACCGCGAACAACCCGGCACCCGATACCGCGACCGCCAGCAGGAAGGACAGCGCCGTCAGCCCGGCATCGTAGCCGATCGGCACGTCGCTGCGGTAGGCCAGCATGCCGATGAAGTGCATCGACCAGATCCCGGCGCCCAGCGCCAGCGCCGCACCGGCCAGCCGCCGCACGTCGCCGCGCATCTCCCCATGGCCGCCGCTCTGGAGACCGCCGTCGCCGACACGGGCGTGATTTGCCAAATCAAGGGCGACGTAACCGCCGAACACGGCGATGACGTAGGATAAGGCGACGAGCAGTGGATCGTATTGGCCGGGCACGGGAGTCGTGGTGGGTTGTACGGACTGGTCGGGTTTGTAGCGATATCGTTTGCATATGTGCGGAGACAATTGAGGGGACAGTGCCAGCCCCTTCCTACGAACGAAAGGCTCGCCTTGGTGGTAGACTGCGACCTACGACGTCCGTCGGGATATGACGGATGAACGGGCCCTCCTCTTCCGGGAGGCCGAACGCCCCCGGCCCATCCGACCGGCCGACTCCTTTGCGCTCCCGTTCCGGCTCGGCGGCAGGCCGCCTTCTGCGTCCGGTGGGAACCCTGGCGGCCCTGCTGTACTTCCTTCTGGATGCGCTGGCCTACTGGGTGGTGCGGCCGGTCCTGCACCGGATCGCGCAGCTTCCGGTCTTCGCCCGCATCGGCCGCCGGATCGGCGCCTGGATCGCCGGGCTGGCCCCCTATCCGTCGCTGCTGCTGGTCCTGGTGCCGCTGGCCCTGCTGGAGCCGGCGAAGCCGGTCGGGGCCTGGCTGTTCGCCATCGGGCGGCCCTGGTCCGGCGCCGCCGTGATCGCCGGGGCGGAGCTGGTGAAGATCACCCTGGTGGAGCGGCTGTTCCACATCGCGAAGCCGAAGCTGCTGACCATCGGCTGGTTCGCCCGCGGCTACGGCCGGGTGACCGCATGGCTGTCCTGGCTCAAGGAGACCGCCCCTGTCCGTGCCGCCCGCCGCCTGCTGCGCGGGCTGCGCCGGATCGCGCGCCGCTTCTCCCTGATGGTGCGGCGGGCAGCGGGGAGGTGACGGATCGGACCGGAGAATCAGGCCAGCAGCGCCAGCACCAGCGCTCCGCCGATCAGCAGACCGCAGGCTCGACGGTAGAGCGCCAGGGCGCGGCCGATGTCGGTCGGAGTCGCGGCGGTGCGGCCGGCGCCGAGCCAGACATCCTCGATGCGGGTGGCGCCATAGACGCGCGGGCCGCCCAGCCGCAGGTCGAGCGCGCCGGCCATCGCCGCCTCCGGCCAGCCGGCGTTGGGGGAGCGGTGGCGGTGGGCGTCCTGCCGTACGGACCGCCACGCCTGCCGCGGGTCGGCCCCCTCCATCATCCGGGCCGCCCCGACCAGCAGCAGGGCGGTCAGGCGGGAGCCCGGCAGATTGACCAGATCGTCCAGCCGCGCCGCAGCCCAGCCGAAGGCCTCGTGCCGCGGCGTGCGGTGGCCGATCATGCTGTCGGCGGTGTTGATCGCCTTGTAGAGCGCCAGTCCCGGCAGGCCCCCCACCAGCAGCCAGACGGCCGGCGCCACCACCCCGTCGGAGAAATTCTCCGCAAGGCTTTCGATGGCGGCGCGGGCGACCGCCGGCTCGTCCAGCGTGGCGGGGTTGCGGCCGACGATCATCGACACCGCCTTGCGCGCCCCCTCCAGCCCGCCGCTGCGGAAGCCGTCGGCGACCGCCGCCACATGGTCGTGCAGGCTGCGCTGGGCCAGCAGGGTGGAGGCGAGCGCCGCCTCGATCAGCCAGCCGAAGGGCAACAGCCGGCAGGCCCAGGCCACCGCCACCGCCACGCCGCCCACCGTCAGCAGCAGCACCGCCAGCGCCAGCACGCCGAACGCCTTGCGCCGGGCGAAACCGTCATTCTCACGGTTGAGTGCGCCGTCGAGCTGCGCGATAAGCGCACCGATCCACACCACCGGGTGGCGGATGCGGGTATAGAGTGGGTCCGGATAGCCGGCCACCGCCTCGATCACGAGCGCGGCGGCGAGCAGGAAGGGATGAAGCGGCACGGCAGGGACGTTCCAGTGGATGGGGCGGCCGGCAGGCCGCGCGAGGGTGGAAGCAAGGAGGCGCGATCATGGCCGAAGACGGCACGGCGACCAAGCCGCGCGTGACGGGTGGGGGCGGGGCGGGGGAAGGCGGCGTGCTGCTGCATGGCGGCGACCTGGACGGGGCCCGCACCGCCTTCCCGGCGGCGCCCGAGCCCTGGGTCGACCTGTCCACCGGCATCAACCCCTGGCCCTATCCGCTTCCCGCGGTCCCGCCGCAGGCCTGGACCCGGCTGCCCGGCCGGGCGGAGGAGGAGGCGCTGCGCGTGGCAGCCGCCGCTTGCTACGGCGCGCCGTTGGCGGAACTGGTGGCTGCCGCGTCGGGTTCGCAGGCGCTGATCCAGCTGCTGCCTCGCCTGCTGCCGCCCGGCCGGGTGGCGGTCATCGAGCCGACCTATGCCGAGCATGCCCGCTGCTGGTCGCTGGCCGGTCATGAGGTGCGCAGTGTGGAGGGCACGGACATCCCGATCACGGATGCCGTTGACGTTCTGGTCATGGTCAACCCCAACAACCCGGACGGCCGGCTCCTGCCGCCCGAACGGCTGCTGGAGCTGGCGGCGGCGCAGGCGGCGCGCGGCGGCTGGCTGGTGGTGGACGAGGCCTTCGCCGACATGGAGCCGGAGCAGAGCGTCGCCCGCTTCGCCGGACGGCCGGGGCTGGTGGTCCTGCGCTCCTTCGGGAAGTTCTTCGGGCTGGCTGGCCTGCGGCTGGGGATCGCGCTGGCGCCGGCCGGGCTGGCGCGGGCATTGCGCGATGCCGCCGGTCCCTGGGCGGTATCCGGCCCCGGCCTGTCCATCGCCACGGCGGCGTTCGCCGATGGGGAGTGGATCGCGCGGACGCGCGGCAAGCTGGACGACGCGATGGCGCGGCTGCGCCGGCTGCTGTCCGATGCCGGCCTGACGGTGGTCGGCGGCACCGCGCTGTTCTGCCTCATCGAGGATCGGCGGGCGCCCGACCTCTATCGTGCGCTGGGGGAGGCCGGGATCCTGGTGCGCCGGTTCGACCGGCGGCAGGATTGGCTGCGCTTCGGCCTGCCCGGCCCGGAGGAGGCCTGGCAGCGACTTGGCGTCGCACTCGGCAGCCATGGAAACCGGGGGCAAGGCGGGGACAAGGTCGGGACGATTCAATCAAGCAAAAAGTCAGCATCTTGAACAATCGCCGAAAATTTTATACGCTCAACTGTTTTTAGAAGTCCGGCCGGATCACTTCTCCCCCTTCGCGCCGTGCCGGCATTGCAGGGAAACAAAAGTCTATGGGACACTGTGTGCCATGCTGGTTTCGAATAGCATGGCAATGATCTCCGACCGTGGCGTGCAGGACCTGCGGGACTCCGTATTGTTTGCCTACGACCGTTTGCCGGTCGGGGTTTGCATCGCCACGGCATCGGGGATGATCCGCTACGCCAACCCGGCGCTGCACGGGCTGCTCGGCTGCGAACCGGGTGGTCTGCCGGGGCGGAGCCTGTGCGAGTTCGAGCTGGATTGCAGCCTGCCGCAGGCATGGCCGGCGCGGCGGGCCGACGGCACCATTCGCTGGGTGACGGTGGCGGAAGTGCCGCTGCCCGCAGACCCGTCCGCGGATGCCGGCGGTCAGGGCGCCGACGCGTTGCGGATGTTGACGGTGACGGATGTCGACGCCCTTCACCGGCAGGAGACGGTGGCCGGCGACCGCGCCTCCTCCCGCCCTGGGCCTGCCGGGATGCCGGTGGTCGACGCCCTGCTGGAAGCGGCGCCGGTGCCGCTGTTCGTCAAGGATGCGGACGGCCAGTACATCGCGGTCAATGAAGCCTTTTCGCGCCTCACCGGCATCGGCAGGGCCGACATGCTGCGACGGACCACCTTCGCGCTGACCAGCCCCGACATGGCGAGGGAGCATGCCGGCCAGGACCGCGCCGTGATGGAGCGGGAGGGCAGCGTCTGCTATGAGGCGCCGCTCTGCACCGCGGAGGGCGCGATGCGCATGGTCAATCTGACCAAGGCCGCCTTCCGCGACCAGCACGGCAATCCGATGGGCATCGTCGGCGCCATCCACGAGTTGACGGAAACCCGCCCGAACGAGGAGAGGCTGGAAGCGATCCTGGAGCAGAGTCCGATCGGCGTCTCCGTTTCCCGCCGTGAAGACGGGCGGATCATCTTCGTCAACACCCGCTTCGCCGAACTGATCGGCCTGTCGCGGGAACAGCTGATCGGCAGCCGCGCCCGCGACTATTACCTGGACAGCCACCAGCGCCTGCGCGTCCTGGACCGTCTGCGCGGCGGCGGCGGTGTCACCAACATGGAGGTCCAGTTCAAGCGGGCCGACGGGTCACCCTTCTGGACGCTGTTCACCGTCAATCAGGCGGTGATCCAGGGCGTACCGGTCAATCTCGCCTGGATCTACGACTACACCGAACGCCGCAGCATGGAAGAGGCGTTGCGCGACATGGCGTCGCGCGATCCGCTGACCGGCATCTACAACCGACGCTCCTTCATGGAGCTGGCCCGCTCCCAGCTGGCCCGCGCCCATCGCTTTCACGAGCCGCTGTCGGTCTTCGTGCTGGACGTCGATCATTTCAAGCGGATCAACGACACCTTCGGCCATGCCACCGGCGATGACGCGCTGCGCATGGTCGCCGCCGGCTGCCAGGCGATTCTTCGCGAATACGACCTGCTGGGGCGGCTGGGCGGAGAGGAGTTCGTGGTGGTCCTGCCCGGCGCCACCGCCGACGAAAGCCGCGTCGTGGCCGAACGAGTGCGCCGCCATCTCGCCCGCATGCCGATCGAGGCGCCCAACGGCACCTTCCGACTGACGGCCAGCATCGGCATCGCCGGCCTGGAGGGCGCCACCGACACGCTGGAGCGGGCGATCCACCGCGCCGACCTTGCGCTCTACCGGGCAAAGCATCTCGGCCGAAACCGGGTGGCGGTGTTCGAGCCGGGAATGTAGGAGCCCGATCCTAGTCCCGGTCCAGATTGACGATTCCCACCACCCGGTTGCCGGTGCCGAGGAAGGTCAGCTCGTCGAATCCCACCATGCCGGCCAGGGCGATGCCGCGGCCATGGGTGGCGTGCGATTGGGACGCATCGACCGACAGATAGCGGGTGAAATCGAAACCCGGACCCATGTCGGTGACGGTGAAGATGACGCGGCCGTCGCCGCGCTCCACCTGCAGGGTGGCGTATTTGTCGCGGTGTTCGGACGAGGCCAGCCGGGCTTCGATCTCGCGGGCCAGCATACCGCTTGCCTTCAGCCTGCCCTTCGCCTCGAACCCGATGCCGAGATTGCCGTGTTCCACCGCGTTCACGAGGATTTCCGACAGGCCGAAGGTCAGGCTGCGTCCGGTGGTGACGACCGACGACAGGGCGATGGCGAGATCTTGCGCCTCCTGCGGGGTGCGGAAGCGGAAACGCGCCTCTTGCAGCAGCGCGATGGCGTCGGAGCGGCAGCGCAGATCGCCCTGCAGGCTTCTCAGCCGGCCGGTCGTCTCCTCCGCCGCGCGGACGACGGACCGCAGCAGCGCGCCGTCATAGGGCTTGATCAGGTAATAGAACACCCCGGCGCGGATCGCCGCCGCGATCTCCGCGCTGCTGTCGGAGACGGTCTGCACGATGACGGGGATGCCGGCCAGCTCCGGCACGCCCTTCATCCGTTCGTACAGCTCGAGCCCGTCGCCGTCGGAAAGGCGGCGGTCGAGCAGCACCACATGGACCGCCGCCCCGTTGGCCGACAGGATCTCCCAGGCTTGCGCCATGGTCTCCGCCTCCAGCGTCCGGTAGCCGATGCGCGAGAGATAGCCTGCGACGATGGCGCGGGTCATTTCCTCGTCATCGACGACCAGAGCGGTGGCGGCATCGGCCATGGTCGGCTTGGCTCCAGCGGTTTGCGGCAGGGAAGGGTATGAATCCGAAGTATTTCTACTGAATACAGGCCTGCTGCACAATCACCGGCGGCATTGCGCCGCAGAAAGATTCGGGATCCGCGTGGATCGACGGTCAGCCTGCCCGGACCTCCAGCGCCGCCGCCGCCCGCCGGGCGGCCTCCAACTCCTCCGCGACGTGGGCTCCGGCGGCAGGATTCAGCGCGTCCCGGTCGCAGCGGCGGGCGGCGGAAACCAGATGATGGGCGGTCGCGGCCAGCCTGTCGAAGCCGACATTGGCGGCGGAGCCCTTCAGGATGTGCGCCTCCCGCTCGATGGCGGCGCAGTCGCGGCTGTCGATGGCGCCGAACAGCAGGGCGAGATGCATGGAACTGTCGCGGAAGAAGGTCTCCAGCAGCAGGGCGAAGCCGTCCTTGCCCAGGGCGTCGCGCAGTTCCTCGATCTTCTCCGTGTTGACGGCGGCCGGTTCCGGCTCGGGCGGCGCAGAGGGCGGCGCAGAGGGCGGCCCCCCGGCCGGATCGCCGCCGGGTCCGCCATCCTCCTCCCCAGCCGGCTTCACGAAGCGGGTGATGGCATCCAGCAGCTTGCGGGCATTGATCGGCTTGGACAGATAATCGTCCATGCCGGCCTCCAGGCAGATGGCGGCGTCGCCCTGCATCGCGTTGGCGGTCAGCGCCACGATGGGAATGGTTGTGGCAGGGCCGGACAGCCGGCGGATGCGCCGCGTCGCCTCCAGACCGTCCATCACCGGCATCTGGACGTCCATCAGCACCAGATCGTAGCGCCGGGCGGACACCGCCTCCACCGCCTCCTCGCCGTTGGACACCGCCTCCGCGCTGTGGCCGGCACGGCGCAGCAGAGCCAGCGTCAGCTGTTGGTTGACAGGATTGTCCTCCGCCACGAGCACGCGCACCCGCAGCTTGCCGTCGGGCTGCGCCGCCGCGTTGGCCGGTGTCCGGGCGGCGAGGGGGACGACAGTGCCGATCCGCGCGGGCACCGGCCAGTCGGGGCCCGGTTCCTCCCTCTTCGCGTCCTGCCCTGATCGGCCCGTTCCCGATTGCGGCTCCAGCAGGCGGGCGAGGCATTGGCACAGCGTGCTGAAGCGGATCGGCTTCGGCAGATGGGCGTCGACCGGCGCCCGCTCCGGCTCCTGCCCCTCCAGCCTTTGCGAAGAGGCCAGCGCCAGACGGATCCCCGCCAGCGCCGGGTCGACGCGGATGCGCCGTGCCACCTCCGGTCCGGTCAGGCCCGGCATGCGGTGGTCGAGGATCGCGGCGTCGAACGGACGGCCCGCACGGGCGGCGGCGGCCAGCCGGTCCAGCGCCTGCTCGCCATTCTCCGCGGTCTCGATCACGATGCCGAAGCCGTCCAGCTGCCGGGTCAGCAGGTCGCGGTTGACCGCAATGTCGTCGACCAGCAGCAGGCGGCGCCCGGCCCAGTCGCCGGCGGGAGCCGGGGGATGGGCGCTGCCGACGCCGCGCTTGAGCGGGATCGACACCCAGAAGGTGCTCCCGGCTCCCGGCTGGCTCTCCACCCCGATGCGGCCGCCCATCAGCTCCACCAGCCGCTTGCAGATCGCCAGCCCCAGGCCGGTGCCGCCATGGCGCCGCGCGGCGGACGAGTCGATCTGGGTGAACATGGCGAACAGGCGGGGGCGTTCCTCCTCCGGGATGCCGATGCCGGTGTCGCGCACCTCGAACCGGACGCGGACGCCCTCCTCCGCCGGCTGGCCGGGGTCGGCCGGCTCCTCGCTCAGCAGGATGGTGACGCTGCCGCTGTCGGTGAACTTCACCGCGTTGCCGGCAAGGTTCAGCAGGATCTGGCGCAGCCGTCCGGCATCCCCCATCAGGGTGCCGCGCAGGCCGGGCGGCACGAAGCTGGCCAGATCCAGCCCCTTGGCGGCGGCGCGCGGCGCCAGGATCTCCGCCACGCTTTCGACCATCGGCACCAGTTCGAACTCGCCGACCTCCAGATCCAGGCGGCCGGCGTCGATCTTCGAGAAATCCAGGATGTCGTTGATGATGACCAGCAGCGATTCGGCGGAATCGCGGATGGTTTCGGCATAGTTGCGCTGCTCCGCCTCCATCGGCGTGTCGAGCAGCAGCCCCGCCATGCCGATCACCCCGTTCATCGGCGTGCGGATCTCGTGACTCATGGTCGCGAGGAATTCCATCTTGATGCGCTGTCCGTCCTCCGCCCGCTCCTTGGCGACGCGCAGCGTGTGCTCCAGCCGCTTCTCCTCCGTCAGGTCGCGCAGGATGGCGGCGTAGAGCGGCCCGGCCGCGGTCTTCACCAGGGCCATGGAGTAGGCCAGCGGGAAGCTCTCCTCGCCGTCCGCCGCCGGCCTTATCGCCATGGTCTCGCCGCGGACGGCGGTGTCCATCGGGCGGGCGCCCCGCAAGATCTCCGACAGGGTGCGGGCGGTGGCCTCCCGCTTGTCCGCCGGAAGCAGGTCGGTCACCGGCCGGCCGGCCAGCCCGCCCGGTGGGCAGCGGAAGATGGCGTGCGCGGCCGGATTGGCGGCTTCGATCACCCCGTCCGGCCGGGCGGTGACGATGCCCTCCGCCGCGGTGTCGACGATGGCGGACAGGCGGGCGTTCGCCTCCTCCAACTCCTCTCCCTGCCGGCGCTGGGCGGCCAGCGACCGCGCCAGCAGCAGGCCGATCAGCCCGAGCAGCAGGGTCATGCCGCCCGACAGCAGGGTCGCCATCCACAGATTGTCGCGCCAGGCGGCGAGCACGGCGGTCTGCCGCACGCTGACCGTCAGCACCAGCGGCCAGACCGGGGTCGTCCGGTAGGCGACGATCCGCGTCTCGGAGCCGGCGCCGATATCGGTGCCGGAATGGCGGAAAACGCCATACTCCGCCTGGGGCAGGCGCTCGCGGAACAGCGGCGTCGCGGCGAAGGAGCGGCCGATCTCCTCGCCGGCCTGCGGCTGGACGGTCAGCAGCGTGCCGTCATAGCGGTAGAGCGCGATGCGGTCGGCCACCCCGGTGGCGCCGCCGCCCTGGACCGCACGGTACAGCCCCTGGAAATAGTCGGGATTGACGGTGGCGACGACCACTGCCTGCACCATGCCGTCGGCGGCGCGCAGCGCGCGGCTCATCGGCAGAAGCCAGCGTCCGGACCGCTCGGCTCCCGCCGCACGGTCCAGCAGGCCGCGGCCCGGCCGGGGGTCGCCGATGACCAGCCCGCTGCCCTGGCTGGCGGCCTGCAGGCGGAAGGCGTCCAGCTCCGTCAGATAGGCGTCGGCGGGATGCATGCCCTCCGTCGTGACCAGGATGCGGCCGGTGCGGTCGAGCAGGGTCAGCCCCCGCAGGTGCGGCGACCGCCGCAGCCGGTCGGTCAGAAGCGCCGCCAGATCGGGACCGGGCCGGCCATCCTCGCCCGTCCAGTTGGCATCGGACAGGGAATCGACGATCGCCGACAGAGTGACGTCCACCGACTGCACGGTGCGGGTGGTCGACACCTCCAGCGCGGCGGCGAGGCTGGCGAGATTGACCTCGGCGGTGTCGAGCGCCGCCTTGCGTGCGGTGATCAGCTGCTGTCCCTGGTTGATCAGAAGGGTGAAAACGGCCAAAAGGGCAAAAGCGATGATTCCGCCGCGCTTTTGGAAAAGACCCTTCAGATCCGCTTTTGCTGGGGGCGAGGACAGGGCTTGCGTTCCGGACGGTCAGGTGTGGTCGAACGGTTTGGGTCGGACAGGCGCGGTCATCCGCAGTTGGCCCGGTGCCCGGCCGATGTCGCCGCTCGCGACAATAGCAGGTGCCCGGACCATACGCCAAGCATCCACTGCCGTTTGCAACTGGCCGATGCTAAGATGCCGCCCCGGCTGCATGGGATCGCGCCGCTGCGACGAAGAACAGGATCGAGTGGTTAACGAAAGGTGTGACATGACGACGCAGTTTCTTTGGGCTGTCTGCTGCACAGTTCTGTCTCTTCTGGCTGTGGGGAACACCGCTCCGGCAATGGCACAGGACGGGAGACTTCAGAAAATTGCAGTGCAGAAGCAACTTCGTGTCTGCTCCTGGCCTGATTACTACGCCATCTCGTTCCGGAATCCGCGGACCGGCGCGCTTGAGGGGCTGGACGCCGAACTGGCGCAGGCCTTCGCCGCCGATCTCGGCGTGCAGTTGACGGTGGTGGAAAGCAGTTTTCCCCGTTTCATCGACGATCTGCTGACCGACCGCTGCGACATCGGCATGTTCGCCATCGGCGCCACCCCGGCGCGGGCCCAGCGCGTGGCCTTCAGCCAGCCCTATCTGCGCAGCGGCATCTACGCGGTGACCACCCAGACCAACGACACCATCCGCCGTTGGGAGGATTTGGACCGCGGCGGCAATGTGGTGGTGGTGCAGAAGGACACCTACATGGACGGCTACGCCCGCAACGCGATGAAGTCCGCCCGCATCGTCGCCGTCACCCGTCCGCAGGAGCGCGAGGAGGAGGTGCAGGCCGGCCGTGCCGACGCCTTCCTGACCGACTATCCCTATGGCCAGCGCATGCTGGCCTTCCATCCCTGGGCGCGGCTGATCGTGCCGGACACGCCGGTCCAGCCGACGCCCTACGCCTATGCGGTGGCACCCGGCGACGCGGCGTGGCTGGAGCGGGTCAACAGCTTCGTAGCCGCCATCAAGGCCGACGGCCGGCTGGAGAGCATCGCCGCCCGGTACAAGCTGACCCCCATCGTGGCGCGGGACTGAACCGCGCGATAAGAATGCGTCCGCGGGAACGATCCGGATTAGGATGGGTGGCGTGGTCCAGAATCGCCTTGGGGAACCGTCGATGATCCTGATCGGACAGTATGACTCGCCCTTCGTCCGCCGCGTTGCCGTCGCTTTGCGACTCTACGGCATGGCCTACGAACACCGGCCCTGGTCAGTCTTCTCCGATGCGGCGGACGTCGCGCGCTTCAACCCGTTGAAGCGGGTGCCGACGCTGGTGCTGGACGACGGGGAGGCGCTGATCGAGAGCGGCGCCATCCTCGACCATCTCGACGAGGCCGCCGGGCCGGACCGGGCCCTGATCGCCCGCCAGGGTGCGGAGCGGCGCCGGGCCCTCAAGCTCTGCGCGCTGGCGACCGGGCTGGCGGACAAGGCGGTCAGCCTCGTCTACGAACGGGTGCTGCACAAGGAGCGGTCGGATTTGTGGATGGAGCGCTGCACCGGCCAGATCGGCGCCGTCCTCGACGTTCTGGAGGCCGACCGGGCCGCCGCGGCGGGGCCCTGGTGGTTCGGCGGGCGGATCGGTCATGCCGACATCGCCGCCGGCTGCGCGCTGCGCTTCGTCGGCGAAGCGCATGCCGCCGTCTTCGACCGTGCCCGCTGGCCGGCGCTTGCCGCGCATTCCGACGCCTGCGAAGCGATGGCGGAGTTCCAGGCGGTGGTGCAGCCCTTTTCGATCAGCGCGTGAACCGGCGCCCTCCGTCCCATGCGTCGGCATGGGATAGGGAGGGGGGGCTTGCTTGCCTATCGCAGCGCCTACCGGTGCCCGCTGATCTCCGCATGCAGCGGCTTGGTGTCCTCGAACGTCTTCTGCTGTTCGGGGGTGGCGTCCTTCTGGTGCTTCTGCTTCCATTCGGAATAGGGCATGCCGTAGACGGCGATGCGGGCGTCCTCGTCGGACAGCGCGACGCCGCGCTCCTTGGCTGCCGCCGCATACCATTTGGACAGGCAGTTGCGGCAGAAGCCGGCGAGATTCATCAGGTCGATGTTCTGCACGTCGGTGCGCTTGCGCAGATGCTCGACCAGACCGCGGAAGGCCGCGGCTTCCAGTTCGATGCGGGTCTGGTGGTCCAGATCGGCCATGGGATCTCTCCTCCGGTTTTCTTGTTCTGTTAAGAGTGGGGTGGCCGGTGCAGCGTGACCATCCGGCCATGGGGATGAAAATCGCGCGAGCCGCCGCCGCCGGCGATGGTGCGGACCACCGCCTCGCGGTCGGTGGCGACGAAGCCGGCCAGCACGTCCACGCCATAATCGAACAGGCGCGGGGTCAGCGGCGTGCCGGGACCGATCATCGCCACCCGCGCCCCGGCCGACACCCGCAGCAGGCGGGGCAGGGTGCGGTTGGCGAAGGCCGACGCTGTGATCGCCACCGCTTCCGCACCCGGCAGAAGCCAGTCGCAGGCGGCCTCCGGATGCTCGCCCTCCTGCGGGGTCATGTCGATCACCTGGGCGCGCGGCATCCGGCGGGCGACCTGCGGGAAGCCGCCGACCACCACCACCCGACCCTCCACCGAAGCGAACAGGTCCAGCCCGTTGCCGGGGACTCCGGTCACATCCGGCCGGTTGTAATGGGCGTTCAGCGCCGCCACACCCACCGAAATCTCCAGCGGATCCCAGGACTGCGCCGCCATGGCGGCCAGATCGCGCAAGCTGCGGCCGTTCCAGCGCCCAGGGGCGTCGTCCGCCGCGGGCGCCTGCCGGGCGGCGACGCCCAGCCCCTCCCCGGTTTCCACCAGGACCCACTTGTCGCCGGTGACGACGCGGCGGACCTCGGCGTCGGCGACGCCCTGCACCAGATCCGGGTACATCCGCTGCGGCCCCCACCAGCGCCACAGCGCGTCGGCGGTCGGCGACAGCAGGTCGCAGAAGCCGCCGGTGGCGGTCTGCCACTCGTTGAGATAGCGGCTGCCGATGCTGGTCAGCACCGGGATGCCCTCCGCGATGGCCGTCAGCATCTCGTCCGACAGGCCGTCGCCGTGCGATTCCAGCCCGGCGAACTTGTTGACCACCAGCAGGTCGACGTTCGAGGCGACCGCATCGCGGATGGCCTGGCTGGCCTCCGCCACGCCGGTGGGATCGACGCGGCAGGATTGCGATTCCCGGCCCAGCCGCTGGGTGATGTCATAGGCGCGGCCGGTCGCGACGTCGACCAGCTCCATCCGCTCCGCGCAGTCGTCGCCCGGCCCGTGGTTGCGCTGGACCAGCCCGCCGACGCGGAAGCCGCGCCGCTTCAGCTCCGCAACGAAGCCGTCCAGCAGCGCATCGACGCCGTGCGAGCCGGGGCCGTGGATGACGGCGCCGGGACGCAGGGGCGGCGGGGAGGCGGGGTGAAGCGGCATCGGGTGGACCCTTTCGCGGAACGGCGGGGAGGGGAGAGGACGGGCGCCTCAGCCGCCCCGGCGGATGCGGTAGACGAAGACGGTCTGGTGGACCTCGTCCGGCTGTGTCTCGTGCGCCAGCAGCACGTTGTCGGTCGTGTTGCAGAAATGCTTGAAATCGATGACGGAGGCCGGATCGGTGGCAAGGACCACCAGCTCTTCCCCCGGTTCCATGCGGTCCAGCAGCGCCCGTGTGCGCAGGATGGGCAACGGGCAATGCAGCCCCTTCACGTCAAGCTCTCTCGCCGGCACCGCGCCCGCTCCACCATCGTTGAGGACGAAATCCTTACTCCGCCTGTGACTGTAGCCGGTTCGCGCCCGCTTCTCCAGACCCCGAGATTTTCGTCACGCCGGGCTGTTGTACGCCCCGATGACGGGATTTCGACGAAAGGAGTGCGGTCATGGCGAAGCGGCCAGATGACAGGATCGGCGACAAGGTGGTGGTCATCACGGGCGCGTCCAGCGGCATCGGGCGGGCGACCGCGCTGGAGTTCGCGCGCCAGGGCGCCGCGGTGGTCCTTGCGGCCCGGCGGATGGCCGCCTTGCACGAGGTGGCGGAGGACTGCGTGGCGGCCGGCGGCCGGGCGATGGTGGTTCCGACCGACGTCACCGACCGGCGCGCCATGCAGCATCTGGCCGACCGCGCCATCGAGGCCTTCGGCGGCATCGACATCTGGGTGAACAATGCCGGCGTCATCGCCTTCGGCCGTTTCGAGGACATCCCCGACGATGTGTTCGAGCAGGTGGTGCGCACCGATTTCTTCGGCACCGTCCATGGCTGCCGCGCCGTGCTGCCCCATTTCCTCGACCGCGGCGAGGGGATCGTCATCAACACCGCGTCGATGGTGTCCAACATCGGCCAGCGCTATGCCACCCCCTACACCGCGGCGAAGTTCGCGGTGCGCGGCTTCACCGAATCGCTGCGGCAGGAACTGGTGGACGAGCCGGGCATCCATGTCTGCATGGTCATGCCGGCGTCGATCGACACGCCGCTGTGGCAGCATGCCGCCAACTACACCGGCCGGGCGGTCAAGCCGCTGACCCCCATCCATCCGCCGGAGGAGGTCGCCGCCGCCATCCTGGCGCTGGCCCGCAACCCGGAGCGCGAACGCTTCGTCGGCACCGAGGCCCGCATCGCCGCCGTCAGCAACGCCATGGCGCCGCAGTTGACCGAGCGGGCGCTCGCCCACACCATCGAGCGGGACATGTTCCAGAACCGCTCCGCCCCCGCCACGTCGGGCGGCGTGATGACCGCCATGCCGGAACATCAGGGCGCCAGCGGCGGCTGGATCGAACCGGAGCCGCCGCGTCGCCCCTTCTCCTGGACCAACCTGACGCTGTTCCTGCTGCCGGTGGTCCTGGCCAGCCGGCCGCTGGGCAACGGAGGGGCGCGGCACGTCTGGTGACGCGGCATCCGTTGTTTCGGCAGCCTGCTTGATTCCGCGGCCTTGATCCCATGGCCGGGAGCCGTTATACGCTCGCCCCTTTTCCGGTGCGGCAGGTGGCCGCAGCGGTCATCCGGGCAGGAGGCGGGACATGACGGCGTGCGGACTCGATTTCGGCACCTCGAACACGACGCTGGGTGTGCAGGACGTCGGCGGCTTCCGGCTTCTGGCGCTGGACGGCGCGCGCACCACCCTGCCGACGGCGGTGTTCTTCGATTTCGAGCATGACCGGACCACCATCGGCCAGGAGGCCGTCGACGCCTATGTGTCGGGGGTGGAAGGGCGGCTGATGCGCTCGATCAAGTCGATGCTCGGCACCGACCTGATCGACGCCGATACGGCGCTGCGCAAGGGCCGTATCAGCTTCCGCGCGGTGATCGGCACCTTCCTCGATCTGGTGAAGGCGCGGGCCGAGCAGGCGCTGGGCGGAGAGCTGGGCGATGTGGTGGTCGGGCGCCCGGTCCATTTCGTCGACGGCGACCCGGCCGGCGATGCCGCGGCGGAGGAGACGCTCGGCCAGATCGCGCGGGCCGCCGGCTTCCGCAACGTCTCCTTCCAGTTCGAACCCATTGCCGCCGCGCTCGATTACGAGCAGCAGGTGGCGGGGGAGGAACTGGCGCTGATCGCCGACATCGGCGGCGGCACGTCGGACTTCTCGGTCGTGCGCATCGGGCCGGAGCGGCGCGGCAAGGCCGACCGGGCCGGCGACATCCTGGCCAACGACGGCATCCGGGTCGGCGGCACCGACTTCGACCGCGATCTCAGCCTCGCCACCGCGATGCCGGAGCTGGGGATGGGCAGCGCCATGAAGCGCGCCGGGCTGCTGGCCCCGCGCAGCATCTATTTCGATCTGGCGACCTGGTCGAAGATCAACTTCCTTTACACCGCCAAGGCGATGGCCGAGCTGGAGCGGCTGCAGCGCGATTCCGCCGAGCCGGGGAAGATCGAGCGCCTGATCGGCGTCGTCGAGCACCGCCAAGGCCACGCGCTGGCGATGGCGGTCGAGCGCACGAAGATCGCCCTGTCCGACCATGAAGCGACGGAGCTGGCGCTGGACTGGGGCGACGGCGATCTCTCCCTGGCGGTGGACCGGGAGGCGCTGAACCGCGCCACCGGATCGCTGGCGGCGCGGATCGGAAGCCGCATCCGCGACTGTCTGGCCGACGCGGGCGTGACCGCCGACCGCATCGACGCGGTGTTCCTCACCGGCGGCTCCACCCTGCTGCCGCAGGTGCGCGCGGCGATCCTGGCCGAGGCGCCGGACGCGCGGGTGGTGGAAGGCAACATCTTCGGCTCCGTCGGCCTGGGGCTGACGGTGGAGGCGCTGCGTCGGTATGGGTGAGGGGGGCCGGAGTTAGCCCCCCTCACCCCTCACTGCACCACGATGCGCGGCGCGGCGCGCCCGCCGGTGCCGCCGCCGATCTTTTCCCACAGGCGGGTGGCGATGCGGCGGTAGGACTGGGCGTGCTCGGACTCCGGCTGCGACACCACGATCGGCTGGCCCTGGTCGGAGGTCTCGCGGATCGACAGGTGCAGCGGGATCTCGCCCAGGAATTCCATGCCCAGATCGTCGGCTTCCTTGCGGGCGCCGCCGTGGCTGAAGATGTCGGTGCGGTGGCCGCAGTTGGGGCAGCAGAAATAGCTCATGTTCTCGATGATGCCCAACACCGGCACATCGACGCGGCGGAACATGTTCAGCCCCTTGCGGGCGTCCAGCAACGCGATGTCCTGCGGGGTGGAGACGATCACCGCGCCGGCCAGCGGCACCTGCTGGGCCATGGTCAGCTGGGCGTCGCCGGTGCCCGGCGGCATGTCCACCACCAGGATGTCGAGCGTGCCCCAATTGACGTCGCGCAGCATCTGCTGCAGCGCGCTCATCACCATCGGGCCGCGCCAGATCATCGGCGTGTCCTCGGCCACCAGGAAGCCCATGGACATCACCTTGACGCCGTAATTCTCCATCGGCTCCAGGCGCTTGCCGTCGGGGCTGTTGGGGCGGCCGGCGATGCCCATCATGCGCGGCATCGACGGGCCGTAGATGTCGGCGTCGAGCAGCCCGACCTTCAGCCCGTTGGCGGCCAGCGCCAGCGCGAGGTTGGCCGAGGTGGTCGATTTGCCGACGCCGCCCTTGCCCGAGGCGACGGCGACGATGGCCTTCACGCCGGGAACCAGCGGCTTCTGCGGGTCGCCCTGCGGTGCAGCGCCATGGGAATGCCCGTGCGAATGCCCGCCGTGCGAATGGCCCTGCTGCGGTGCGGCCTGGGGCGCTGCGCGGTGGGCGGTCAGCACGGCGGTGACCGACAGCACGCCGGGCAGGGCGTCCACCGCCTTTTCGGCGGCGTGGCGCAGCGGCTCCGCCTGGGCGCCGCGCTTGGGGTCGACTTCGATGGAGAAGGCGACATGGCCGTCACGCACCACGAGGCCCGACAGCATGCCCAAGCTGACGATGTCGCCGCCCCGGTCCGGGTCGACGACGGACTTCAGCGCCTGCATGACTTGAGCTTCGCTGATCTGCGCCATGGTTGAAAACTCCGCTATCTTCCCGATATTGGCGGATATCCGTTGGTGGAATCCTTGCCGAAGGGTATGGGGGACTATAGGACCGACGGAGGACATCGGTAAAGGGAGGCGCGGGGCCATGCCAGTGCGCTTCCACATCATGGGACGAATCGCAAAGTAAGGGGGACTCACTCGGATGCCGTGGAACAATCAAGGTGGGGGCGGCGGTGGCGGCCCCTGGGGTCCCCCGCCGGGCAACAACGGTCCCGGCAACCCGTGGGGCCGGCCCCAGGGCGGGGGAAATGGCGGCGGTGGCGGCGGCCCGCAGCCTCCCGACCTTGAGGATCTCCTGCGCCGGAGCCAGGACCGCCTGCGCCGCGCCATGCCCGGCGGCTTCGGCAGCGGGCGGGGCGTGGCCCTGGTCGTGGGCGTCCTGGGGCTGATCTGGCTCGCCAGCGGCATCTACCGCGTCGAGGCCGACGAGCAGGGCGTGGTCCTGCGCTTCGGCGAATGGACCCGCACCGAACAGCCCGGCCTGCGCTACCGCCTGCCGTCGCCGATCGAGACGGTGCTGCTGCCGAAGGTCACGCGCGTCAACCGGATCGAGGTCGGCTACCGCTCCTCCGCGGCCGGCGGGCGCAACGACCGCGACGTGCCGGACGAGTCGTTGATGCTGACCGGCGACGAGAACATCGTCGACATCGACTTCACGGTGTTCTGGGTCATCAAGGACGCCGGCAACTTCCTGTTCAAGATCCGCGAGCCGGAAGTGACGGTGAAGAAGGCCGCCGAAAGCGCGATGCGCGAGGTCATCGGCCGCACCGACCTGCAGCCGGCCCTGACCGAGGCCCGCCAGCAGATCGAAACCTCGACCCGCCAGCTCCTGCAGACCATGCTGGACGAATATCAGGCGGGCATCGAGATCACCCAGGTCCAGCTGCAGAAGGCCGATCCGCCGCAGCCGGTCATCGACGCGTTCAACGACGTGCAGCGCGCCCGTGCCGACCGCGAACGCGCCCGCAACGAGGCGGAGGCCTACCGCAACGACATCATCCCGCGTGCGAGAGGCGAGGCTGAGCGTCTGGTGCAGGAGGCGTCGGCCTATCGCGAGCAGGTGGTCAGCCTGGCGCAGGGTGACGCCGAGCGCTTCCGCAAGGTGTACGAGGCCTATGCGCTGAACAAGGACGTCACCGCCCGGCGCATGTATCTGGAGACGATGGAGGAGATCCTCCGCGGCCGGAACAAGATCATCGTGGACGGGGCGGCGCAGAACGTCGTGCCCTACCTCCCGCTGAACCAGCTCGCTCCGAACGCCACGCCGCTCCCGCAGCAGGCACCGCGCCAGGCTCCGCCGGCCAGTTCCGGCGGCAACCAGGGCGGGCCGCGGCCCGGCACGCAGACGCAGCCACAGCCGCTGTCGTCGCTGCCGCAATCCCAGCAACTGTCCGGCCAGTGAGGAGGATCGCATCATGAACCGCACCCTCGCCATCGCCGGCATCGGCATCGTCGCCCTCGGCATCATCGCGTCGTCGTCCCTGTTCACCGTCAACGAGGCCCAGCAGGCGATCGTCCTGCAGTTCGGCGAACCGCGCCGGATGATCCAGGAGCCCGGTCTGCAGGCCAAGATCCCCTTCATCCAGGAGGTCCGGCTTCTCGACCGCCGGGTGCTCGACCTCGATCCGCCGGTGGAGCAGGTGATCCTGGCCGATCAGAAGCGCCTGGACGTCGACGCCTTCGCCCGCTACCGCATCCAGGACCCGTTGCGCTTCTACCAGACCGCCGGGACCGAGGCGGTGGCCGAAACGCGCCTGAACTCCATCGTCAACTCGGCGCTGCGCCGCGTTCTCGGCAACGTCACGGTGCTGGCCGTCCTGTCGGACGAGCGCGCCCGCATCATGACCGACATCAAGGGGCAGGTGAACGACGAGGCCAAGCGCTTCGGCATCGAGATCGTCGACGTTCGCATCCGCCGTGCCGACCTGCCGGAGGAGACCAGCCAGTCGATCTTCGCCCGCATGCGCTCCGAGCGCGAGCGCGAGGCGTCCGAGGCGCGCGCCCAGGGCCAGGAGCAGTCGCAGCAGATCAAGTCCCGCGCCGAGCGCGAACGCACGGTCATCATCGCCGAGGCCCAGCGCGACGCGCAGATCCTGCGGGGCGAAGGCGACAACACCGCGCTGAAGCTGATCGCCGAGGCGACGTCGCAGGATCCCGGCTTCTATGGTTTCTACCGCTCGCTGGAAGCCTACCGGAAGTCGCTGAACGGCAACGACACCACCATGGTGCTGTCGCCGAACGGCGAGTTCTTCCGCTATTTCGCCGGTCCGGGTCCGCAGGCGGGGGGCGCTCCCCAGACTGCNATTGCGGGAGCGGACAATGGACACAGTGCGTTCAATGACCGCTGGTATAAGGCCGAAGGTCCGCATTCGAGCAGCAGGCGGCCGGGTCGGGGGGTCCCCCGATCCGGCCGTTGCTTTGTGGGGCGGAAGGGGTGCCACGGGATTCAAAAGAATGAGGGGCCCCGTGATTTCCGCTGGTGCCGACTGGACCGGCGCGCCATCTTGCGGCCATACTCTTGGACCAACACATATACGGCCCAGAACTGGGCGGCCGCTCCCGTCCATGGAACCGGCCGGACGTCTGGTAGGGAGAGCACGTTGATTCGCACACCCAAATTCGAACCCGCCGCGCGGGGCGCCGTGGCAGGGGCCCAGCCGCGTAAGGCGGGCGTCCGGCCGCTGGTCGCCGCCATCGTCTGGGGCATGGCATCGGTCATCGGCGGCGGCGCCGTCGTCGGCGCCTTCACCGCCGCGCCGGCCCAGGCCCAGGCGGCGACGCCCAACCGCAACGCACCCGGCAGCTTCGCCGATCTGGCGGAAAAACTGCTGCCGGCGGTCGTCAACATCTCCACCAGCCAGAGCGCGCCGCAGCGTCCGCAGGGGCCGCGGCCGGAGATCCCGCAATTCCCGCCGGGCTCGCCCTTCGAGGAGTTCTTCCGGGACTTCTTCGACCGCCAGCAGCAGCAGGACCAGCCGCAGCGCAAGGCGACCTCGCTGGGCTCCGGCTTCATCATCGACGCCAAGAACGGCTATGTTGTCACCAACAACCATGTCGTTCAGGACGCCGACGAGATCACCGTCATCCTGCAGGACGACACCAACATCAAGGCGGAGGTGGTCGGCAAGGACAGCAAGACCGACCTCGCGCTTTTGAAGATCAAGACCAGCCACCCGCTGGTCGCCGTTCCCTTCGGCGACAGCGACGCCATGCGCGTCGGCGATTGGGTGCNCGGAGGATGCCGGCCTGCCCCGCGCCAGCTTCGCCATTCCGTCCAACCTGGCCAAGCAGGTGGTGGCGCAGTTGAAGGAGTTCGGCAAGACCCGCCGCGGCTGGCTGGGCGTGCGCATCCAGGCGGTGACGCCGGAGATCGCCGAGAGCCTTGGCCTGCCCGGCCACAAGGGTGCGCTGGTCGCCTCCGTCACCCCGGATGGTCCGGCCGCCAAGGCCGGCATCCAGGCCGGCGATGTGGTGACGAAGTTCGACGGCAAGGAGATCGACGAGATGCGGCGCCTGCCGCGCGTCGTCGCCGAAACCTCCATCGACCGCGCCGTCCCGGTCGAGGTCTGGCGCAAGGGCAAGGCCCAGACCGTGCAGGTCAAGGTCGGCGAGCTGGAAGCCGCGGAGGAGCAGGGCCTGCTCGCCGCCAACCCGGACGAGAAGCAGCAGCCGAAGGACAAGGCCCCGGCCCAGAAGCCGACCGAATCGCTCGGCATGAAGCTGACCGTCATCACCCCGGAACTGCGCCAGCAGTTCGAGATCAAGCCCGACCTGAAGGGCGTGGTCATCACCGAGGTTGCCGGCAGTTCCACCGCCGCGGAGAAGGGTCTGCGCGCCGGCGACGTCATCCTGGAGGTCGGGCAGGAAGAGGTCCGCAAGCCGGAGGACGTCACCGCCAAGGTCCAGAAGGCAAAGGAGCAGAGCAAGAAGTCCGTCCTGCTCCTGGTCGACCGCAAGGGCGACCTGCGCTTCGTGGCGATCCCGCTCAGCTGACCCGGCTGCGGGCGAAGGACAAGGGCGTCGGCGGGAGACCGCCGGCGCCCTTTTCGTTTGCATGGGGTCGACTGTGCCCGGAGGGCGCGCCGCCCGCGTCTATGTCCGATCCAGCATCATCGCCACCGCGACCGTGCCGGCCAGCAGGGCGCAGAGGACGGCGACGATGGCGAGGCTGCGCAGGAACTGGCGGAACTCCCCCTGTTTCCAGGCGCTGCGCCCCAGAAGTGCCAGATAGCCCGCCACCGCGGCGGCGATGATCTGCCAGCCCATTCCAGTCCCGACCCCGCACAGCGCGTTCTCAGCCCATCCCCGCTGTCGGGGCGGCCACATGGAAAAACGCACGCGCGGCCGCTCCCGGTCAAGCCGTACGACCATGGCCGGAGTGGTCCTTATATCGAATGGTGGGGGGCTCCATTCGGATTATCTGTTGGCATCACCACGGCAGGAGCCATGACTTCAACTTCGCGTGAGAAAAATGCGGCATAGCTCGCTTAGGGGCTGAGGCCATACGCAAATAAGTGGTGGTTAACAAAACAGTTAATTCGTTCGCGCGTTTCAATGTTCGCCGCTGTGATATCTTTGGATACTGAAATCTTGGCGGGGCTTTGCGCATATGTCCAATGCGTTCTTCTTTTAACTCAGGAGAGTGGTACCGTAGGACGCGACACGGGGGTAACCTCCCCCTAAATAACGGCCTGCCGAAGCTGTCGAGGGGTAATCGGCCAGTCGCCAATGCGTCGGGATCTTCCTTCGTGCAGAGGCCACTATCGGCCACACCATCGGCCATCACCTGATGATGCTCGGTTCAGAATTGCGGGAGCGGACAATGGACACAGTGCGTGCATTTCTCATCGATTCGAACAAGCTGTTTCGCGAGGGGCTGAAGCGCCTGCTCGACGATTCGCCTTTCCAGATCCAGGCCGAGGCGGGAAACCTGCGCGAGGCGCTGGGGTCGGTCGAGAATGGTCTGAAGCCGCAGCTCCTCCTTCTCGACCTGCAGAATGGTGGTGACGAAGAGGCGGAAGGGATGCGCCGCCTGCGCGCCCTGCTGCCGGATACCCGCATGGTCATCCTGACCAGCGACCTCTGCACCCGCCGCCTCGCCAATGCGCTGGAGGCGGGTGCCGACGGCTATCTGATNGCGCCCAGGCCGCAATCTGGGCGCTGAACAACGGTATCGGCGGCGAGTTGGCGGGTGCCGGCGCGGTCGCGGCTGCGGCGAACCAGTAACCCGCCTGTCCATTGCGCTCACCTGCCCCTCCCCCGCCATCCCGGGGGAGGGGTCTTCCCTTTTGCTTCCGCCCTCTATTTCGCGAACAGCTGCGACATGTCGGCGAAGGCCTTGAACTCCAGCGCATTGCCGGCGGGGTCGAGGAAGAACATGGTGGATTGTTCGCCCACCTGGCCCTTGAAGCGGGTGTAGGGCTCGATCACGAACTTCACCCCGGCCGCCTTCAGCTTTTCTGCCAGCGCGTCCCAGTCGGCGGGCTGCAGCACGACGCCGAAATGCGGCACCGGCACATCGTGGCCGTCGACCGGATTGCGGTGGGCCGGGGCGGCGCTGGGATCGCGTGGCTTCAGATGGGCGACGATCTGGTGGCCGAACAGGTCGAAATCGATCCACTCGTCGCTGCTGCGCCCCTCAGGGCAACCGAGCACGGTGCCGTAGAAATGGCGGGCGGCGGCCAGATCGTCGACCGGGAAGGCGATGTGGAAGGGCGTCAGCGTCGTCTTCGGCGTCGTCATGGGGGTATGGCCTTTCGGGACCGGTTGGCACTTGGCTGTTGGTGTTCCCAGCAGACCCGATCCCTCCGGACTTGACAAACGAGTTCTCGGGCGGAGATTTATGAGTTCAACTCATGAGTCGGTTCGCCCCATGCCAGACCGCGTCCTGCCGTCGCTCAACGCCGTCCGCAGCTTCGTCGCGGTGGCCCGCCATCTCAGCTTCACCAAGGCGGCCGACGAGCTGGCGGTGACACAGGGTGCCGTCAGCCGCATGATGCAGACCCTGCAGGCCGATCTGGGTGTGGAATTGATCCGCCGCGTCGGCCGCGGCATCGAATTGACGCCGACCGGGGCCGCCTTCTATGGCGAGGCATCGGCGGCGCTCGACCGCATCGCGGCGGCGGCGCGGGCGGCCCGCGCGCAGGATGGCGGGGTTCTGCGGGTCAGCGCGCTGCCCACCCTGACCCAGCGCTGGCTGATCCCGAGGCTGAAGCGCTTCCAGGCGGAAAATCCCGACATCCAGGTCGAGGTCGGCATCGGCGAGCATCGCGTCGATTTCGCCAAGGAGCGGATCGACGTCGCCATCCGCTATGGCGTGGAGGACTGGCCCGGGGCGGAAATGGCGACGCTGATGCCGGAGACGATGGGCGTCTTCTGCGCGCCCTCGCTGCTGGAGCAGGGGCCGCCGCTGCGCCGGCCGGCCGATCTGGCGCAGCACCGGCTGCTGCAGCACACCACCCGGCCCGATTCCTGGCGCGTCTATCTCTCCGCCTTCGGCCTGACCGTGCCGGAGGCCGCGCTGTCATTGGCCTTCGAGCATTTCTTCATGATCATCGAAGCGGCGTCGGCCGGCATGGGGGTGGCGCTGCTGCCGGTCTTCCTGGTGGGTGACGACGTGGCATCGGGCCGGCTGGTCCAGCCGATGCCGGAGACCCTGCGCCCGCGCGGCTGCTACCTGATCGCCCACGCACCGGGTGCGGAGCGGGCACGCCGCGTCCGCCGCTTCAAGGAGTGGCTGCTGACCGAGGTGAAGTAGCGTCCTACTCCAGCGTTCCCGCCGGCTCGTGCCGGTCCTCCGCTGTCGTCAGGATGGTCTCCACCGCAATGCGCAGGCCGGCGACCACCTGCTCGATCGCCATTGACGGAACGCCGGGGTGGCGCACCGCCTGCTCGGGGGCCAGCGGGATGTGCAGGAAACCGACGCGCAGGGCCGGGCGCCGCACAGCCCGCAGATGACAGGCGCCGTAGAACAGGTGGTTGCAGACGAAGCTGCCGGCGCTGTGCGACAGGCCGGCGGGGATGCCCGCATCGCGCAGGGCGGCGGCGATGGCCTTCACCGGCAGGCTGGCGAAATAGGCGGCCGGGCCGCCCGCCACCACCGGCGCGTCCACCGGCCGGTTGCCGGCAGTGTCGGGGATGCGGGCGTCGTCGAGGTTGACGGCCACCCGTTCCAGCGACAGCTCCGCCCGGCTCTGCGCCTGCCCGACGCCGAGCAGGGCCACCGGGTCCGTCTCCGCCACCGCGCGGTCGAGCGCGTCGAGCGACGCGCCGAACACGCAGGGCATCAGCCTTGCCGCGACGCGGTGGCCGCGGCACTCCCAGCCGTCGAGCCGCCGCACCGCTTCCCAGGACGGGTTGACGGCCTCGCCGCCGAATGGCTCGAAGCCGGTGAGCAGGATCGTCGGCATCGAACCCCCTCAGGTCAGGCCGGGTCCTTTTCCCAGGACGGCGTCGGCAGAGTCATGCCGTGGTTGCCGCGGTAGGCCGCGACCTCCGGTGACGACCAGCCCTCCAGAAGGGCCGGGTCCAGACGGTAGACCTCGACGCCCAGCGGGCGGCAGACCTCCAGCGGGTCGCGGGCGTCCGGTCCCCACAGCGGCACGCTGAGATCGCCGCCGGGGCAGGTCGACAGGGCGCAGAGCAGGTCGATCTCTGCGAAGAATTCCAGGAAGTCGCCTGTCTTGGCCGGGCAGGCCTTCATGAAATACTTGTCCTCGGCGTTCAGCCCGGTGACCTGGAAGACGTTCAGCACGTCATGCACGTCGAACTCGGTCAGGCCATAGGGGGCGACGGCGCGGGTCAGGTTGGAATGGCAGTGGTGGTGGAAATCCTCGCCCGTCAGCATGCGGTTGACGTAGGGATCGCAGCGCGTGCCCAGCAGGTCGTGGACCCGGCCGCCATACTCGTCGATGCCGTAATCGGCCAGCGTGTCGTGGGTGATGGTCGCCAGCGGCCGCAGATAGGGCAGCGTCGACCACAGCCGGTCGAAATTGCTGACATGCGCCTGCTGGAGCTGCCGCGTGCGCGAGGCCCAGAAGCGTTCGCGCGGGTTGTGGCGGTTCCAGATGTTCAGGTCGGCGACCTGCGGCCCCTCGACGGTGACGATGCGGAAGACATGGCCCGCCGGCACGGTCCAGGCGCGGCCGGAGCGGATCGGCACCACGAATTGGTCCACCAGTTCCCGCCCTTCCGTCTGCGCCCCGATGCGCCCGTAAAAGGCGCGGTCGACGTCGAGCGCGGATCCTTTGCTGGCCTGATAGGCGGCGGGATAGCTGGGCATCCTGGTCTCCTCGGCGGTTCTCCGGCGTCAGGCCGGACGGCGATCATGGCGAGAGAGCCGCACCGCGTGCAACAGCTCTTCGCGCACCCGCTCCACCGCCGGCGCCCAATCGCCGGGGCGGTCCTGCCGGAACAGCCGCAGCGTCGGATACCAGGGGCTGTCGTCGCGGTCGAGCTGCCAGCGCCAGCAGCCGCTGAAGCGCGACAGCACCCACACCGGCACGCCCAAGGCTCCGGCGAGATGGACGACGGCGGTGTCCACCCCGATCACGAGGTCGAGCTGCCGGACGATGGCCGCGGTGTCGGCGAAGTCGGTGACGTCCGCCATCGGATCGAAGATGGCCGCGCCGTTGACCTGTCCGAGCTGCGCCGCCGCAGGCCCTTTCTGCAGGCTGACCCAGGACACGCCCTCCACCGCCAGCAGCGGGGCCAGCCGGGCGAGGGGCAGGCTGCGGCGGGCATCGGTGCGGCTGGCGGCGGCATGGCCCAGCCGCGGGTCGCCGGCCCAGACCAGACCGACCTTCAACCCTTCCGTTGCCGGCAAGGTTCCGGCCCAATGGGCGACCGCCTCCTGCGGCGGGTGCAGATAGGACGCTGTTGCCGGAATGCGATCCGGCGCCAGCTCCAGCCGCTGCATCAGCGACATCAGCGGAACCCAGAAATCATAGCTGTCCGGATGGGGCAGGGCTGTCACCACCGCATCGACGCCCTCCATCCCCGCCAGCAGCCGGGCCAGCGGCTCCCGGCACCGCACCACCACCCGCCGCGCGCCGCGCGCCTTCACCAGCGGGATCAGGCGGATGAATTGCAGGGTATCGCCGAACCCCTGCTCTTCCACCACCAGCAGGGTCTTGCCGGCGATGTCCTGTGTGGTCCATTCGGGTTTGGGGCAGGCGGGCCGGGTCAGGGCCAGCTCCTGCGCCTGCCAGCGCGCTTCGTAGGCTTGCCAGCCCTCCGCGAACCGGCCGTGAAGCAGCAGTGCCTCCGCCAGATTGTAGCGCACGCTGGGCATTGCCGGGGCGAGGGTGGCGGCACGTTGCAGCAACGTCAGGGCGCGGGCATGGTCGCCGCGGTCCTGATGGGCATTGGCCATCGCCAGATAGCCGGTGTAGAGGCCAGGCGACAGCGCGCCCGCCCGGCGGCAGGCATCGAGCGCCGCCAGGGGATGGCCGTTCTCCTGCAGGATCGCGCCGATGTTGGCATAGGCCTCCGCCAGATCGGGACGGCGCAGCACCGCCTCGATGCAGGACGCCACCGCCTCGTCGGGCCGGCCGAGCCGGCGCAGCGCCGCCCCACGGTTGGCATAGGCGTGCGCAGCCCTTGCGGGTTCCAGCCGCGGATCGCCCAGCAGCCTGTCATAGACCGCGACCGCCTGCGCCCAGCGCCCGGTGCGGTGCAGGCGCAGGGCCGTCGCCATGGCATCCTCCAGGGCGGTGTGGTCCGGGGCGGCGGGTGCGGTCATCTGCGCAGGACCCCAAGCCCGCTCAGGATGTGGGGCGGAATGCTGCCATGGTCGGCGATGATGTTGGCGTCGTCGGCGGACATGCCGAGATGGACCAGCCGGTTGATCACCTGCCAGCGGCTGATCTTGTTGCCCTCATACAGGGTGAGGGCGTCCTTGATGATCTCGATCTTCGAGGTCCGGGAAATGGTCTTCGACATGGCCGCCTCCGCAATGGCCGGCGGAGACCGCCGGCGTCGATGGAGGGGTTACACGGCGCCGTCCCCGATTCCTGGCGCGGGATATCCTGGCGCAGGATCCGCCGGACACGCAGTCGGGCCGAAAGCCGCCGCCTCGTTGCCAAGGGGCGGTTTCCTGCAAGAGGAGGTCATGGCTTTCGAGGGGCGCGCCGGCCCCGTTCAGGCCGCGGCGGCGGCCAGGACGCGGGTCTGGCGGGCGACCTTCTCGAAGGCCCGTTCCTCGATCTGGCGGATGCGTTCGCGGCTGACGCCATAGCGGATCGACAGGTCCTCCAGGGTCAGCGGGCTGTCCGACAGGCGGCGGCAGGTCAGGATGTCGCGCTCGCGGTCGTTCAGCACGCTCATCGCCTGGTGCAGCAGGGCGCTGCGCTGGCGGGCCTCGCCGCGTTCGACCAGCGACTCCTCGACCGACGGCCGTTCGTCGGCCAGCAGATCCTGCCATTCGCCCGAATCGCCGTCGGCGCTCATCGGGGCGTTCAGCGAGGCCATGGGCGCCGACAGGCGGCGGTTCATGGCGACGACATCGTCCTCCGGCACCGACAGGTCGGTGGCGATGCGGGACACGCTGTCGGGCTGCAGGTCGCCGCTGCCGTATTCGCCCAGCTTCCGCTTCAGGCGGCCGAGGCTGAAGAACAGCTTCTTCTGCGCGGCGGTGGTGCCGATCTTCACGAGGCTCCAGGACCGCAGGATGTAATCCTGGATCGAGGCCTTGATCCACCACATCGCGTAGGTGGACAGGCGGAAGCCGCGTTCCGGCTCGAATTTCTTGACGGCGGTCATCAGGCCGAGATTGCCCTCGGCGATCAGGTCGGACAGCGGCAGGCCGTAGCCGCGATAGCCGCCGGCGATCTTGACGACGAGACGGAGATGGCTGGTGACCAGCTTGTGGGCCGCATCGACGTCGCCATGCTCGGTCCAGGCCTTGGCCAGCATGTACTCGTCCTCGGCCGTCAGGACCGGGTAACGGTGCGTGTCGTTGATGTAGCGGGACAGCGATTCGCCGGAATCGGGCGAACGGAGGGCGATGGCGGTGCTCATGTCACATCCTCGTGCAAAGCGATATGACGGATACGGGACTCCCGGAACGGCGAGCCCAGGCCTCTCCGGCGGAGCAGGCGGGGATATAGTACAAAATCGGTGCTGAAAGTCAAGCAAGGCGGTCGGGTATCGGGCCGGGCGTAGCCGCCGATTGAGCTTCCTCAGTGCGCGGCAAGCGGAAGCATGGCAGGACCGAGCGGTCGCCGGGCACCATCGCAAGGGAACCGCATGCCATGAAGATCGCCGTCGGTACCAAGGATTTCGAGACCATCGCCACCCATGGCGGCCGCACCCGCCGCTTCCTGGTCTATGAGGTGGAGGCCGGGACCGACCCGGTCGAGACCGGCCGGATCGAACTGGCGGAGGAGGAGGTCCTGCATCTCTGCGGCGACGGCCGGCCCCACCCGATCGACGCCGTGCGGGTGGTCGTCACCGGATCGTCCGGCGCCGGATTCGTCGCGCACATGAAGCGCCGCGGCATCGAACCGGTGACGACGACGGAGACCGATCCGGTCCGGGCCATCCGAGGCTGGTTCGCCGGCACGCTGGCGCCGGCCCCTGAGCCGGAACATCCTCACGAGCACCATGACGGCGACGGGCACCGCCACTGAAAGCGGGCAGACAGAAGGATCAGACCGGGAAGCTGACGCTGGCGGTGGTGCCGGCGGCGTCGCTGTCGGTGGACAGCGTGTCGCCCAGCTGGCCGGCCAGCGCCTCGGCCAGCATCAGCCCGTCCTCGGCGGTGGTGTCGAAGCCGGCCGGCAGGGCGCGGCCGTTGTCCTCCACCGTCAGGCGGGCGCGGCCGCTGCCGCCCTGCTGGCGCACGGTGATGCGGATCCAGCCGTCGTCGGGGAAGGCGTGGTGCAGGCAACTGGTCACCAGCTCCGCGATGATCAGGCCGAGCGGCATCGCCTCGTACAGGCCGATCTGGATGGAGTCTGAGTCCACTGTCACCGGTACGCGGGACAGGGCGCCCGGCGTGCCTTCGCGCACCGCTTCGCACAGGGCGGTGACGTAGCGGCCGAGATCGACATGGGTGCCGGCGCCGCTCTCGTGCAGTTGGCGATAGAGGATCGCCAGCGCCTCGATGCGGACCATGGTCTGCTCGTAGGCGGCGCGGGCATCGGGGTCGCGGATGCGGCCGGCCTGGAGCTTCAGCAGGCTGATCACCAACTGCAGGCTGTTCTTGGCGCGATGCTGGAGTTCCCGAAGCTCGGCTTCCAGCTCCTGGATGCGCGCCGTCAGCCGGTCGGCCGGGGAGGCCCCGGACGCGACGCCGTCGCCCGGCTGGTCCGGAGGAGAGTAGGCGGTTCGGGACCGCGGGAGCATCGGCATGGGAACGGACTCGGCTCGGTCATCACAGATAAGCATCGTCGAAAACAGTCGTCAATCTAAGCGCTTGTCAGGCCGGCCCCATCGGTTCTGAGGGAGTAACCCGCCGCGCCTAACCGTTAAGACCGAGGCGTCGTGACGGTCTTGCCGCACTGCACAGGCTCCGGATGGCCATGCGTATGGGTGCGGGCGGGTGCCCGCCGAAAGAAAGGTTGTATCCCTCGGTTGCACTGGCAAGAGTGGCGCAATGACGATGCGCAAGATGTTGGTGTGGGGTCTGCTGCTGACCGCCCTGTCGGGCGGCTGCGCTGCCGTGGTCGGGGCCGGTGGCGGCTCCGGAAGTTCCGAATTCGTCGCCGCAAGTCCAGTGCCGCTCGACCGCGGCAGGCCGGAGAAGGCGGTGGTCGGGTCGTTGCGCTTCATGGGCGGCCTCGAGATCGCCGGGGGCGAGCAGGTCGGCGGACTGTCCGGCCTGTGGGTCGACCCGGAGGGTGGGCGCTTCGTCGCCGTCGGCGACACCGGGCTGGTGGTGGACGGCCGGCTGCAGTCCGACGCCGCGGGGCGCCTGGCCGGGGTCGCCGAGGTGCGCGCCCGCCCGCTTCCGGTGGAGGAGGGGGTTTCCCCCCGCAAGCGCCGCACCGATTCCGAGGATCTGACGCGTCTGGCCGACGGCAGCTGGCTGGTCTCGCTGGAGCGCGACCACCGCATCCTGCGCTACACCGCCGGCGACCACGGACCGGAAGGGACACCGACGCCGCTCCCCCTGCCGTCGGGAATGCAGGAAGCCTCGGAGAATGGCGGGCTTGAGGCGTTGACCCGTTTGTCCGACGGCCGGCTGCTGGTCCTGGAAGAGGGCAGGAACGACGGCCGGCAGGAACGCCGCGCCTGGATCGCGGGCGCGGTTTCCTCGAAGGACGCAGTGCCGCGCAGTGCGGCGGACTGGCAGCCGCTCGCCTACCGCGCGGCACCGCGTTTCCGGCCGACCGGGGTCGCTCCGCTGCCCGGCGGCGGCGCTCTGGTGCTGGAACGGCGGGTGTCGCTTCTGGGCGGCTGGTCGTCGCGTCTGGTGCGGGTGGCGCCGCAACAGTTGAGGGCTGGCGCCGTCATCGAGGGAGAGGAGCTCGCCCGGCTGGAAGCCCCCCTGCTGAACGACAATTTCGAAGGCATCGCCACGCGGCCCGGACCGGCGGGGGGAACGCTGGTCTACCTGATTTCCGACGACAATTTCAGCTCGCTCCAGCGCACCTACCTGCTGCAGTTCCTTCTGGACGGGCCGTCCTCCTGACCTGCCATCCGTGTCCGACCAAAGTCGGACGGGGCGGATCCCGCGGCGGGTTTGACAGCGCGCCAGCCTTGCGGCTAGCTGCTCCAGATGCTTGCAGGAGAAACAATCATGGCGGCGAGCGATAAGCCGGGGGTGGGGCAGGCCGCCGCACCGGAGGTTCCGGCTTCTGCTGCCGGACTGAGGCGTGCGGCGCTGCTGACCCTGCTGGCGATGCTGGCCTTCGCCGCCAACTCCATCCTGTGCCGGCTGGCCCTGACCCAGACCGCCATCGACCCGGCGTGCTTCACCCTGGTGCGGATCGCCTCCGGTGCCGCCAGCCTGTGGTTGATCGCCCGCGCGACCGGTCATGCGAAGCCCGGTGCTGGAAGCTGGCGCGGTGCGGCGGCGCTGTTGACCTATGCGGCGGCCTTCTCCTTCGCCTATCTGACCATGACCGCAGGGACCGGGGCGCTCCTGCTGTTCGGGGCGGTGCAGGCCACCATGATCCTGGTCGGGCTTTCCCGTGGCGAACGGCTGGTGCCGCTGCAATGGGGAGGCCTAGCTCTGGCGCTTTGCGGCCTGGCGCTGCTGCTGGCGCCGGGGCTCTCGGCCCCCGATCCGCTCGGGGCGCTGCTGATGGTGGCGGCCGGTGCGGCCTGGGGCGCCTATTCGCTGCTGGGGCGGGCCAGCCGCGATCCCATCGCCACCACCGCCGGCAATTTCCTGCGCGCCGTTCCGATGGCGGCGGTACTGGCCCTGCTGGCGGCGCTGGCCGGGCCGTTCACCGGCGGCGGGTTGCGCTGGGATGCTGGCGGGCTGCTCCATGCCGTCCTGTCGGGAGCGCTGGCGTCTGGGGTGGGTTATGCGATCTGGTACGCCGCGCTGCCGGCCCTGACCGCCGCCCGTGCCGCCTCCGTCCAGTTGAGCGTCCCGGTCATCACCGCGCTGGCCGCGGTGCTGGCGCTGGGCGAGCGGATCACGCCGACGCTGGCAATCTCTTCCGTCGCGGTGCTGGGCGGCATCGCGCTGGTGATCGTCGGCAAGCGGCGGGCCTGAAGGAAAAAGGTCGCCACCGCGAGTTTCACAGGGCGAACGTCTGCGTCCTTTCCAGCGCAATGATATCGGCGGACCGGCTGCGCAGGCGCCCCGGCGGGAAGAGGACGGTGGCGATGGTGCCGCGCCCCAGCACGCTGGAGAGCACGAAGCGCCCATCCTGCATCTCCACCAGCGACTTGACCAGCCCCAGCCCCAGCCCGGTGCCGGCATAGCGCCGGGTATGGGAGTTGTCGACCTGATGGAACGGCTCCATCACCTGCCCCAGTTCGGGGGCTGGAATGCCGATGCCGGTGTCGCTGACCCGCAGGCGCAGACTGCGCGCCGCCCGATCCGCCTCCACCGCGATCCGGCCGCCGGGCGGCGTGAACTTCACGGCGTTGGACAGCAGGTTCAGCAGGATCTGCCGCACCGCGCGGGCGTCGGCGTAGAGGTTGGGCAGGGAATCGTCCAGCTTCGCTGTCAGGGTCACGCCCTTTTCGAGTGCCAGCGGCTCCATCTGGCGCAGGCACTCGCCGATCAGATCCCCGACCGCCAGTTCCTCCTGGTGGAGGACAAATTTGCCCGACTCGATCTTGGTGGTGTCGAGGATGTCGTTGATCAGACTCAGCAGATGCTGGCCGGACCGGCGGATGTCGCCGACATATTCGGTCTGCTTGGGCGTCATCGCGCCGAAGATCCCGCTTTCCAACGCCTCCGCGAAGCCGATCACCGCATTCAGCGGGGTGCGCAGCTCATGGCTCATGTTCGCCAGGAACTGCGTCTTGGCCCGGTTGGCGGCGTCGGAGACCCGCTTGGCGGCGATCAGCTCCGCCTCGATCCGGTGGCGGGCGGCGATGTCCTGGATCAGCCTTTGCTGGCTGTCGCGCAACGCACGCTCGCTGCCCTGCAGGTCGGCCATCGCCCGTTCGCGCCGCCCCGCCTCGCGCATCAGCGCCAGCATCATCAGCCCGAGCAGAAGCGTTCCGGCGACACCGGCGGCGGACAGCATGATGGCCTTGGACCGCCAGGGGGCCAGCACCGCGTCGCGCGAGGACGACACCGTCACCACCAGCGGCATTTCGGCGGAGGCGCGGTAGCTGAGGATGCGCCGCGGCCCGTCGTCCGGGCTGTCCAGCAGTTCGGTGCCGGCCGGTGCCTCCTTCAGCAGCCGGGCGAACAGCGGCAGATGGCGGGCCGAACGGCCGATGTGGGTGTCATGGTCGGGAAAGCGGGCCATCACCGGCCCGTCCGCATGGTAGAGCGTCACCACCGCGTCGCGGGGAAGTGCGAGAGTGCGGTAGAAGCCGCGGAAGGCCGTCGGCTCCAACACCGCGACCACGACCCCGGCGAACCGACCGTCGGGCGCGGTCAGCCGCCGGCTCATGCCGATGAACCAGGTGCCGGAGGTTCGCCCCTGCATCGGATTGCCGACGAAGACCCCGTCCGCTCCGCTGGCAACCAGCCCGTCGCGGTGGGCCATCAGGTAATCGCGGTCCGAAAGATCCAGGGTGGCGGGGCTCAGCGTCTGGGTATCGTGGACCAGCCTGCCGTCGGCGGCGACCACCAGCACGGCACGGACCAGCGGCGACTGGCTGGCCTGACGGCGCAGCAGGGCATGCACGTCGGCATCGCCCCGCTCCCAGCTGTCGCCGCGGACGGCCAGCACCTCCGCCACGCCGGCCAGGATTTTCGAAACTCCGGAAAAGCTGTCGGTCGCATGGCGTTCCAGCACCAGCGCCATCGCCCCGTTCTCTTCGCGCGCGCGGGCGATGGTCTCGGTTCGCTCATGCAGGAGGTCGTAGCCGATCATCGCATTGAAGCCGACGATCAGCGACAAACCGAAGGCGCCCATTCCCCCTTTGAGACGCGAGATCAAGCGACGGCCCGCCATGTCCGGTCATGGATCGACCGATGCTACACCGCGACCCCCGGTGCCGGAAGTCGCCTTTTCGTGGAAGAAGGGCGGTCCTTTCTCTCTTAAAGCCGAACGGTGGAGCTGGAGTAGCGCTCTGCAGTGGAGTGGCTGATGGAGTTCAGTGCCGCCGCTGCGCCCAGCGCGATCACCGCCGCGGCGGCGAAGCCGAGGATCATGGCCTTCATCTCAGGTCTCCCTTGTTCGGATTCGGCGAATTTGGATTTTCAGCATAAAAGCAAAGCGGCACGGACGGCGCAATCGGCGCTTTCCCGGAGCCGGGCTCCCCGGCTCGGAGCCGGTGTCACAGCTCGTCCGGATCCACCACCGAGAGCAGGATCACGTCGCTGTCGATCAGCACCTTGCCCGCATGCTCGAAATTCACGGTGATGCGGTTGCGGATGGCCGACTGCACCTGTCCCAGCCCCCAATCGGGCTGGTCCGGGTGGCGCACCCAGGCGCCGGGCACCAGCGAATCGTCCATGTCGCGTCCCATCCGTCAGTCTATTGTACATAGGAAATGCGACCGCCTGTGCGGCGGCGCTCCGAGAGTATAGAATCGTCGGCACCGCGCCGTCGCCGCTCCTTTTTCGCCCGGAGACCGTCTCGTGACCGAATCGCCTTCCCGCCCCGTCAGCGTCGACATCCGCGTCCTGGAACTGCTGGCGTCGAAGCTGTGCCACGATCTGGTCAGCCCGGTCGGCGCCATCCGCAACGGCCTGGAACTGATCGAGGAAATGCAGGAGGACGAGGAGGGCGGCGGTTTGGCCGGCGGCTTCCTGGGCGAGGCGGTGAAGCTCATCGACCATTCCTCCGGTCAGGCGGACCGCCGGCTGCGGGTGTTCCGGCTGGCCTATGGGGTGGCCGGACGTGACCAGAAGGGGTTCGGCGACGCCCGCAACGCCGCCGCCGGCTATGTCGAGGGCGGCCGCACCCGGCTGGACTGGCCGGAGCGGGTGCCGCACGACATGACGGCCCAGCGCCGCGGCGTGGTGAAGCTGGTGCTGAACCTCATCCTGATGGCGGACGAGGCGCTGACCCATGGCGGCCTCGTGTCCGTCGCGGCCGATGGCGACGAAACGGCCGGCCGCATCGTCGTGACCGCCGCCGGCCGCCCCGGCACCCTGAACCCGGATGCCGCCGCGGCCCTGGCCGGCACGGCGACGCCCGAGGCACTGACGCCCCGCACCATCCACGCCTATCTTGCCGGACGGCTGGCGGAGAGCGACGGCTTCCGCATCGCCGTTGCCACCGAAAGCAGCGAGAGGCTGGTCTTCACCGCGGAGTGGTGAGGGCCCCCCTGCCCCGGAGGGGGGCCCTCACAGCTGCTTGAGGATGCGCGTTTCCACCACGACCTGCTCCACCCCGCCGGTGGTCTGGTGGGACGTGGTGCGCAGCGTGACGGCGAGATTCTGGCGTGCGGCCTCCGCCAGCGCAGCGTTCAGCTTTTCCACGGCGGTGCGCACGGATTGAGCGAGTTCGGCGTCGGTCATCGATCCTCCTTGTGACAATCTGTCCCCCATCCCAACGGTGGAAGCTTCCGGAAGACTCCCTATCGGAAGAGGTAAGGTTCTCTTAATCAGTGTTTGACAGGCTCCCGCTCTACCTGGACTGGAGCGCAACCGGCGGCCTTTCGATGCCGCCCGTTCGAGCCGCAGGCCGGTGCGGACCATAAACATTGGGCCTGGGGAATGCGACATGGATGATCTGCTGTCCGAGTTTCTGACGGAGACCAACGAAAACCTCTCGGTCTTGGACGTCGAGTTGGTCCGGTTGGAGCAGAATCCCAACAATCCGGAACTGCTGTCGAACATCTTCCGCCTCGTTCACACCATCAAGGGAACCTGCGGCTTCCTCGGCTTGCCCCGCCTGGAAAAGGTGGCGCACGCGTCGGAGAACGTGCTGGGCAAGTTCCGTGACGGCGAGCTGACGATCAATCCGGAAGCGGTTTCGCTGATTCTGCAGGCTCTGGACACCATCAAGAGCCTGCTGGCGGTTCTGGAGGCGACCGAGGCGGAACCGCCCGGCGACGACCTTCCGCTGATCGAGCGGCTGAACCTGTGCGCCGAGGGCAAGCTGGGCGGGCCATCTCCGGCCGCCGCGGCCCCGCCGCCGCCCCCGCCGCCGCCGACCGCCCCCGCGGTCGCCGCCGCGGAAGAGCGGCCGGTGACGCTGGACGAGCTGGAGGCCCTCTGGAATTCCACGCCGGGCCCGAACGACACGCCCGCTCCCGCCGCCGCTCCGGCGGCCGGCACGGCGGTCGCCACCCGCGCGCCCGAGCCGGTCGAGGAGCCCGCCCCGTCGCAGGACCTCGTCGTTCCCGATGCCGAGCCGGCCGCCGCCAAGGTGCCGGCGCCGGTCGCCCCGATGGCGGGCGGTTCGGCCGGCGGCACTGCTGGCGGTGCCGATGCGGGCGCCGAGGCCGCGACCAAGGAATCGGCGGTCGCCGCGCAGACCATCCGCGTGAACGTCGACCTGCTCGAAAACCTGATGACCATGGTGTCGGAGCTGGTGCTGACCCGCAACCAGCTGCTGCAGATCCTGCGGTCGCAGAAGGAGAGCGAGTTCGCCGCCCCGCTGCAGCGCCTGAACCATGTGACGTCGGAGCTGCAGGAAGGCGTCATGAAGACGCGCATGCAGCCCATCGGCAACGCCTGGGCCAAGCTGCCGCGCCTGGTGCGCGACCTGGCGCATGAACTGAACAAGAAGATCGACCTCCAGATGCTCGGCGCCGACACCGAGCTGGACCGCCAGGTCCTGGAGCTGATCAAGGATCCGCTGACCCACATGGTGCGCAACAGCGCCGACCATGGGCTGGAGATCCCGGCGGAGCGCCTGAAGGCCGGCAAGACCGAGACCGGCCGCATCACGCTGAACGCCTATCACGAAGGCGGCCACATCATCATCGAGATCCAGGACGACGGTAAGGGCCTTGCCATCGACCGGATCAAGCAGAAGGCGATCCAGAACGGGATGGCGTCGGAAGGCGAGCTGGCCTCGATGACCGACCAGCAGATCATCCAGTTCATCATGAAGCCGGGCTTCTCCACCGCCGCCAAGGTGACCAACGTGTCGGGCCGCGGCGTCGGCATGGACGTGGTGAAGACCAACATCGAGAAGATCGGCGGCACGATCGAGATCAAGTCGGCCCAGGGCAAGGGCTCGACCTTCGTCATCAAGATCCCGCTGACGCTGGCCATCGTCTCGGCCCTGATCGTGGAATGCGCCGGCGAGCGTTTCGCCATCCCGCAGATCAGCGTGGTCGAGCTGGTGCGCGCCGCCTCCGACAGCGAGCACACCATCGAACGCCTGAAGGGCACGCCGGTGCTGCGCCTGCGCAACCGCCTGCTGCCGCTGGTCTCGCTGCAGCAACTGCTGCGGCTGGACGACAATGAGGACGCCAAGAAGCCGGCGGACGAGACCTTCATCGTCGTCACCCAGGTCGGCACCTACACCTTCGGCATCATGGTCGACCGCGTGTTCGACACCGAGGAAATCGTGGTCAAGCCGGTGGCGCCGATTCTGCGTCACATCGAGATGTTCTCGGGCAACACCATCCTGGGCGACGGCTCGGTCATCATGATCCTGGATCCCAACGGCATCGCGTCGGCCACCGGCGAGATGGCGATGGGCGAGGCCGCCGGGAAGGAGACCACCGCGGTCCAGACCCAGCGCCAGGAGGACAAGATGGCGCTTCTGCTGTTCCGCGCCGGCGAGGGCGCGCCCAAGGCGGTGCCGCTGTCGCTGGTCGCCCGCCTGGAGGACGTCGATCTGGCGTCGGTCGAACTGTCCAACGGACTGCCGGTGGTCCAGTACCGCGGCAAGCTGATGCCGCTGGTGCCGATCGATCCGAACTTCATGCTGGGCAGGGAAGGCCGCCAGCCGGTCCTGGTGTTCGCCGACGGCGACCGTTCGATGGGCCTGATCGTCGACGAGATCGTCGACATCGTGGAGGAGAAGCTGAATGTCCAGCTGGCCGCGGAGCGTCCCGGCCTGATGGGGTCGGCCATCATCGCCGGCAAGGCGACCGAGGTGATCGACGCCGGCTTCTTCCTGACCCAGGCCTACAAGGATTGGTTCGGCTCCACCACCCAGGAGGGGTTCGAGGAGGAGAAGCTGCAGCGCGTGCTGCTGGTGGACGACAGCCCCTTCTTCCGCAATCTGCTGACTCCGCTGCTGTCGGTCGCCGGCTACGACGTGACCGCGGTGGAGAATGCCGGCGACGCGCTGGCGCTGTGCGAGGCGGGCGAGGACTTCGACGTCATCGTCTCCGACATCGAGATGCCGGGCATGAGCGGCTTCGACTTCGCCGAGGCGGTGCGTCACGGCAGCCGGTGGCAGCGTGTGCCGATGGTGGCGCTGTCCAGCCATGCCAGCGCCCGTGACCTCGACCGCGGCCGGATCGCCGGTTTCAACGACTATGTCGCCAAGTTCGACCGTGACGCGCTGCTCTTTGCGCTGCAGCAGACGCTGACCGAACAGAAAGGTGCCGCATGAGCAACGCCAAGCTGCCGTCCACCGTCCGGAAGTCGAAGGGCGACGATCTCGTCGTCTCGGGCAACCAGGACTATGTGACCATGACGATCGCCGACCAGATGTTCGGCATCCCGGTCCTTCAGGTGCAGGACGTGCTGGGCCATCAGCGGATCACCCGTATCCCGCTGGCCCCGCCGGAGGTCGCCGGATCGCTCAATCTGCGCGGCCGCATCGTCACCGCCATCGACGTCCGCCTCCGGCTCGGCCTGACCGGCCGGCCGAAGGACAAGCCCGGCATGTCGATCGTCGTCGATCTGAGGGGCGAGCTCTACAGCCTGATGGTCGACTCGGTCGGCGAGGTGCTGAGCCTGACCAAGGAGGACTTCGAGCGGAACCCGGCGACGCTGGATCCGCGCTGGCGCGAGGTCTCAACCGGAATTTACAGGCTGAACGGCCAGTTGATGGTTGTGCTGGACGTGCCCCGTCTGCTCAACTTCACGACCATCGAGACGGCCTGACGGTCCGCGGCGTCTTCCCATCGGGGAAAGGCGCCGCTCCCTCCGGCCGGCTTTTTCGCCGACGAACAGATGACCTGAGGCCCTGCCGCAATGAAATCCTGCCTGGTGGTCGACGACAGCCGCGTGGTCCGCAAGGTCGCACGCAAGATCCTGGAAGAGCTGAACTTCACCTGCGCCGAGGCGGAGGACGGCAAACAGGCGATGGAGGCCTGCGCGGCGCAGATGCCCGATGCCATCCTGCTGGACTGGAACATGCCGGTGATGACCGGAATTGAATTCCTGCGCCGGCTGCGCAAGATGAGCGGAGGGGAGCAGCCCAAGGTGGTGTTCTGCACCACCGAGAACGACCTCGCCCATATCCAGGAGGCGCTGTCCGCCGGAGCCAACGAGTACATCATGAAGCCGTTCGACAGCGACATCATCCAGACCAAGTTCGCGCAGGTCGGGCTGTTGTGATCCTTGCCGCGCTCTCCCGCCGTGACGGCATGTCTTGACCGGGGTGGAGTGCAACCGGATGGTTGGCAGCCTATCCGGGTTCGGGAACCCGCCGCGTTGAACCAGTCGAGTTGAAAGGCGAATCGCCGATATGTCGGACAGTTTTGGCAGAGGCCCCCTCACCACCGCGCGACCGGCCAATCCGGATCCCGTCCGGGTGATGGTGGTGGACGACTCGGCCGTCATCCGCGGCCTGCTGACCCGCGCGCTGGAAGGGGACCCGGACATCCGTGTCGTCACCTCGGTGGGCGACGGCCAGATGGCGGTCAATTCGCTCCAGCGCAACTCGATCGACGTCATCGTGCTGGACATCGAGATGCCGGTGATGGACGGCCTGACCGCCATCCCGAAGCTGCTGGCGGTGGCGCCGCAGGTGAAGATCATCATGGCCTCCACGCTGACGCTGCGCGGGGCCGACGTGTCGATCCGCTGCCTGTCGGCGGGTGCCGCCGATTACATTCCGAAGCCGACCTCCACCCGCGAGATCGGCGGGGCCGAGGATTTCAAGCGCGAGCTGGTCGCCAAGGTCAAGGCGCTGGGTGCCGCCGCCAGGCGAGCCGGGTCGCGCTCGCGCGGTGAAATCCGTCCGCTGAGTCCGGCGACCCCGGTCGGGCTGCTGAAGCGGGAGGTCGGGCCGATCGTCACCCGCCCGGCACCGGCCGGTGCCATGGCGGTGAAGCCGGACGTGATCGCCATCGGCAGTTCCACCGGCGGTCCGCAGGCGCTGTTCGAGGTGCTGTCGCACCTGAAGACCGGCGTCAGCCAGCCGATCCTGATCACCCAGCACATGCCGGCGACCTTCACCACCATCCTGGCCGAACACATCACCCGCCAATGCGGGATCGATGCGCGCGAGGCCAAGGATGGCGAGCCGATCGTCCAGAACCGCTGCTACATCGCTCCCGGCGACTTCCACATGCTGGTGGCGCAGCGCGGCGGGGCCAACGTGATCGTGCTCAGCAAGGATCCGCCGGAGAATTTCTGCCGCCCCGCCGTCGACCCGATGATGCGGTCGATCCTGAAGGCCTATGGCGGCCGCAAGATCCTGGCCTGCATCCTGACCGGCATGGGGCAGGACGGGTTGAAGGGCTGCACCGACGTGGTCAACGGCGGCGGCACCCTGATCGCCCAGGATGAGGCGTCGAGCGTGGTCTGGGGCATGCCGGGGGCCGTTGCGCAAGCCGGCATCTGCAACTCCATCCTGCCGCTCAAGGAAATCGGTCCCCATATCCGCAAGCTCGCTTCGAGGGCAGCATGAGAGTCGAAGATTTCGACATGTTCTCCACGCTGCTCAAGCAGCGTTCCGGCCTGGTCCTCACCCGTGACAAGGCCTACCTGCTCGAATCCCGGCTGATGCCGGTGGCGCGCAAGTGGAACATGAAGGGCTTGGAGGAGCTGGCGACCACCGTCCGCACCCGCAAGGACGAGGCGCTGCTGCGCGACATCACGGAAGCGATGACGACCAACGAGTCGTCCTTCTTCCGCGACCAGAAGCCCTTCGACCAGTTCAAGCAGCTGGTGCTGCCGAAGCTGATGGAGGCGCGGGCTGCCAAGCGCAGTCTTCGCATCTGGTCGGCTGCCTGTTCGTCGGGGCAGGAAGCCTATTCGTTGTCGATGATCCTCAACGACGAGGCGGCGAAGCTGGCCGGTTGGCGCATCGAGATCGTCGGCACCGACATCTCGGCCGAAATGGTGGAACGGGCGAAGTCCGGCGTCTACACCCAGTTCGAGGTGCAGCGCGGCCTTCCCATCACCATGCTGGTCAAGCATTTCAAGCAGAATGGCGACAAGTGGCAGATCAGCCAGCAGCTGCGCCAGATGGTGTCTTTCCGCGAATGGAACCTGCTGGGCGACCTGTCGGCGCTGGGCCAGTTCGACATCGTCTTCTGCCGCAATGTGCTGATCTATTTCGATCAGCCGACGAAGGCCAAGGTGTTGGAGTCCATCTCCCGCCAGATGCCGCAGGATGGCGTGCTGTATCTGGGCGGTGCGGAAACGGTGCTGGGCATCACCGACAAGTTCAAGCCGGTGGAAGGCCAGCGCGGTCTGTACAGCCTGGGCGGCTTCTCCGCCGCCGGCGCCAGGGTGGCGTGACCCCCGCGATCCTCGTCTTGACGACCCTCATCCCCGCGAAGGCGGGAATCCAGGCTTTCTGCTCAGGCACTTGAAAAGGCTGGATCCCCGCCTTCGCGGGGATGACGGCCAGCCAGAGATGGCATCGGCCCTCAAGCCGAGGGCGTGATCGACTTGATGGGGCCGCGCGGATTGCCGGACATCTCGGCGATCTTGCGGTCTTGAGCCTCGATGAAGGCGCGGATGGAGTTCTCGCGGTCGAACTGGTCGATGTCGGTGGTCGGCACCTTGCGGTTCGAGGTGCGCGCACCGTCCTGGTAGATCACATCGAACAGTGCGAAGGCATTTTCAACGGGCTGTTTCTTCTGACGGGCCATGGCCTGTCCTCCGTGTGGTCGCGGTCGGCCGTGGGATCGGCCTTGCGGTCAAGCATTGTTGGTATCGGTCTTGGTCTCGGTGTCCGTATCGGCGTCGGTCGCCTGGACATCGTCCTGCGGCTCCGTCCCGTCCGGCTCGGTCTGCTCGCCGGCGCGGCGGGCGGCGACGCCCTCTTCGCGACGCTGCAGCCTTTCCTGCTTCTTCTGTTCCTTGGCCCGGTTACGCTCGGCCCGCTGCTGGTTGTAGTTCGGTTTGAAAGCCATAGCGGTTCTCCTCTGGGCAGCTCCCGGCGGGGCATAGGCCCGGCGTATGGGCGGCGCTGAATGCGCAACACGGAAAAAGGGCACCGGTTTCCCGATGCCCCTTTTTCCGCAGGTCGGCGGTCAGGCGGTCAGACCGCCTTCAGATTTTCCGCCGAGGTCTTGCCGCGCTTGGGATCGCGCTGCTCCTCGTAGGAAATCTTCTGGCCATCGACCAGGCTGCGCAGCCCGGCGCGTTCGACAGCGGAGATGTGAACGAACACATCCGGGCCGCCGCTTTCCGGCTGGATGAAGCCGAAGCCCTTGGTGCTGTTGAACCATTTGACGGTGCCGACGGGCATGTCTGTCTCCCATAACGCGAAGGGCGCCGCACCACCGGTGCGGCGCATCAGACTGGATGTGGGATTGGCGGCCCCCATATGCCCGCAAAGGCAAGCCCGCGAAGGCGAAAAGAGGGGGGCTGAGCGTGGGGGCGGCTGAACGCCCCGCAGTCCGTAGCAGAATGACCTGCCTGACATGGGAACGCCCGGTCCGGCTTTCAAGGTGAAAGACGTCCGGGCGTTCGATTGTGAGAGCGACAGTGCCGACAGATTTTCCGTGGCGGTCAGCCGGCGGCCTGCTGTTGCGGCACCCGCGGCGGCGGCGGGGGATTCGCTTCCGAGATTTCCTCTTGCGGGTCGCGCAGCACATAGCCGCGGCCCCATACCGTTTCAATATAGTTGTCGCCCTGGGTGGCCGCGGCCAGCTTCTTGCGCAGCTTGCAGACGAAGACGTCGATGATCTTCAGTTCCGGCTCGTCCATCCCGCCATAGAGATGATTCAGGAACATCTCCTTGGTCAGCGTCGTGCCCTTGCGCAGGCTCAACAACTCCAGGATGCCGTATTCCTTGCCGGTCAGGTGCAGCGGCGACTGGTCGACCTCCACCGTGCGGGTATCGAGGTTGACGGTCAAACGGCCGGTGCGGATGATGCTGTCCGAATGGCCCTTCGACCGGCGGACGATGGCCTGGATGCGGGCGATCAGTTCGCGCTTGTCGAACGGCTTGGTCAGGTAATCGTCGGCGCCGAAACCCAGCCCCTTGATCTTGTTGTCCATCTCGGTCAGGCCGGAGAGGATAAGGATCGGGGTGGTCACGCGGGCGGCGCGCAGGCGGCGCAGAACCTCGTACCCGTCGATGTCAGGCAGCATCAGGTCGAGAATGATGATGTCGTAGTCATAGAGCTTGCCGATCTCCAGCCCGTCTTCACCCAGGTCGGTAGAGTCGACGATGAATCCTTCCGTGTTCAGCATCAGCTCGATGCTTTTGGCGACGGAGGAATCGTCTTCAACCAGCAGAACCCTCATGGCGATATCCCGACGTTTGATGGCGCGCTTTCGCTACCCGACCCCGTGGTTGGTCTCCGATCCTTAATGATCGATTTCAACCATCCCGTTTACACAAGTTAACAGACGATTCAGCTTAACGCCAGTGCCAAGCGCTTACACAACGTTAATCCTTCCATCGCAAGATGCGATCATGGTGGTTAACGTCGCCTCCGTCCACAGAACTACCACTTAATAGGAGCGCGTCCCGTCTTGGGGATGTCGGTATCCGACCCATGCCGTTCGATTTCGACCAGCTGATCCGCGACATCGACTCGATTCCTGATTGCAGCCGCTATGGCCGCGTCACCGCCGTGTCCGGCCTGATGGTCGAGGTCGGCGGCATCGAGAAGGAATTGTCGGTCGGCGGCCGCTGCATCGTGGAGACGCGCGACCGCCGCCGGATCCCCTGCGAGGTGGTCGGGTTCCGCCAGGGCCGGGCGCTCGCCATGCCCTTCGGCGCGCTCGATGGCGTTGGGTTGGGCTGCCGGGCGCTGGTGGCGGGCGACCAGGCGATGATCTACCCAACCGATGCCTGGCTCGGCCGTGTCGTCAACGCGCTGGGCGAGCCGGTCGACGGCAAGGGGCCGCTGCCCAAGGGGCCGCAGGGCACGCCGATCCGCAACAACCCGCCCAACGCCCATTCCCGCGCGCGGGTGGGAGAAAAGCTGGATCTGGGCATCCGCGCCATCAACGCCTTTCTCACCTGTTGCCGCGGCCAGCGCATGGGCATCTTCGCCGGATCGGGCGTCGGCAAATCGTCGGTCATGTCGATGCTGGCGCGCTTCTCCGCCGCCGAGGTCGCGGTGATCGGCCTGATCGGCGAGCGCGGGCGCGAACTGCAGGAATTCATCACCGAGGATCTGGGCGAGGAGGGTCTGGCCCGCAGCGTCGTCGTCTGCGCCACTTCGGACGAGGCGCCGCTGATGCGCAAGCAGGCCGCCTACATGACGCTGGCGGTGGCCGAGCATTTCCGCGACCAGGGCCGCG